>JBELME010000304.1:0-4851 GCA_042096095.1 Enterovibrio sp. | reverse complement strand
CCGAGGCATTGACCTGCACGGCATCTTCAAACAAGGAATTGATGAGCTTTACGACCGTCACTTCTTCAGATTGATCGTCTTCTGCACCGAAATGCTGTTCCAGCTTTACGCCATGCTCGGCTTGCAAGCGCTCTGCAAACGAGGCGATATCACTGGTACGGCGATAGTAGCGATCAAAGGCATCCACCAGCGGCTGTTCTGCCACGATCAGTAATTCTACGCGGTATTGATGCAGCAAGTTCAGCACGCTTTCTTGTGCGGCGAGATCGGCAGGATCGGACATGGCAACACGCACGGTGTCATCCACACGACCAATCACCAACGCGCGCAGGCGTCTTGCATGTACTTCTGGCAACAAGGTTACCGCGCTTGGATCCACTTGCGTCAAACTCAGATCGATCAATGGCACATTCAATTGACGTGCAAGGAACTCGAGCAGTTGATGCTCCGACAAGATCCCCATGTCCATCAAGGTGTCGCCAAGTTTTCGGCCTGTTTGAGATTGGCGCTGCAGGGCGGCATTTAAATCATGATCAGCGATAATTTGCTCGTCAACCAGCAAATCTCCCAGACGTTTTCGCAGTTTAACGGCCATCTGAGTCTCCTTCTTTCTGCACTTGGTTGTTGATGTACACCAAACGCTGACGGGCGAATTGCACGGATTTATTGCTCAAACCACCCGCGTGAATCGCTGATTGATACGCGTCTTTTGCTGTCGATAAGTCGCCTTCACGTTCAGACGATACGGCGTAGCCTAACCACCAGCGGCCATCATGTGGCTCATTGTGCGTCAGCCATTGGTAGCTGTCTTTGGCTAAGCCATGACGCCCCAATTTCTGCGCCAATGCCGCACGCATCGACATGTAGCGACGTTGCTCGCCGTCCAAGTTATCTACGGGGGTCATCAGCACATTCAGTGCTGACTCTTCACGGCTATTTTGCTGGTACATGCGTGCCAAGGTCAGCTTGAGTGACGCCGCTTGCGGGTTCGCGCTAATGCCTTTTCGCAGCACGCTTTCTGCGTCACGCAGCTTTCCGCGACCATAAAGCAGTCCAGCAAGTTGATTGGTGGCGCCAACATGACTCGGTTGGTATTTCACGGCATCACGCAGGTACACAATCGCTTTTTGGGTATCACCCACCTGCGTGCGTTTTTGTGCTTTTTTATAGGCGATTGCCGCCAAGTCTTCACCGCTCAGCTCAACGGTTTCGACCGTCAAAGATGGCGTGGATGTGTCTTCCGTTACCGCGCTTTCTTCATCAGACGTAGACGAAGAATTCGCGGAAGGCTCAAGGGTCGTCATCGCGATAACGCGCGGGGTATTCTTTGCCGCGACGGTTGCTGAACTCACTCGCGTTTTCACGTCAGTGTCAGCATTTGAATTTGAACGGGCATTCGTGCTTATCGCCGCAAGCTCTGCAGGTGCTTCAACATGCTTAATGGGCACCGCTTTAGGCTCTGGAACGAATGCAGTCTGACGAACAATGTCAGGCTGCGTTAACGCAACTGTGGATGCCTTGGGTGAGTCATTCAAAGCCACAAAAGCAATGTCTTGCGTCGCCACTTTTGTTGTGACGCTCGGCGTGATGATTGACGGAGCGACCACTGGCTCGTGGATTACCACACCAGCGTCGGCTTCTTTGATCGGCGCAGGCGCAACAGCTTGTGGCTGGGCGAAAACGGTTTTGCCTTCGCGGTCAGCATTGTCACCATTGGCAGCAATCGCCCATGCGATGCTGGAAGCCCCACCCAAGGTCGCGACAATCGCCAGCACCACACGTGCAACGCGAAATCCCCACGAAGAAGGAATCGCCGCCACGGAAACGGTATTTTCTTTTTGAGCTGGCGCGCTAAGGTCGCTCAGCATACGGTTCAATTCACTCATGTATTCCTACCCCCACAAAGCACGCAGCACAGAGTGCTGCTTTGCCAGCGGTGTATCTTTAATCGCTAAACGGACAGCACGGTCAGAAACCTGACGGCGTCCTTTGCCATAACTCAACAACAACGATTTATGACATAGCTGGTGAATCAATCGAGGAATGCCTTGGCTCGCCACCCAAATACGGCGTTTCGCCCATCCGCTAAAGTGTCGCGACAGCGCGCCTTTTTCACTCATTCGATGATCGATGTATGCAGACGCTTCGGCATAAGTGAGCGGCAACAAGGTTGCGCTAAAGCTGATGCGTTGCAGCAGTTGACGCATGTTGTGCTGCGACAAACGTTCATCCAGTTCAGGCTGTCCAAACAACACGATTTGAATCAGTTTGCGCTGTTCCGTTTCAAGGTTTCCGAGCAGACGAATGGCTTCAAGCACCTCATCAGGCAAGGCTTGTGCTTCGTCACACAAGATGACCACAGGCTTTTCGGCATGCGCCGCGGCAATGGCGGCTTGCTGGATCGCCCCCAAGACTTTGTCTTCCGACAAGGCTTCCGGCAGGGTGAGCTCATCCGCAATCATGCGATACAACACAGACACGGTATTGGCTGGGTTTGGCAAAAACACCAAGGTGCATTCTTCGGCAAGCGTCGACAGAAGAAGGCGGCACACCATGGTTTTCCCCGTGCCGACTTCACCCGTGATCTTCACCAAGCCTTCGCCCATTCTCACCGCCATGACGCTGGTATTGATGGCGTCGACGTGCGACTGCGTCCCGAAAAAGCTTCGGGTATCTGGCGTTAAGCTAAAAGGCGCGGCATTGAGGCCAAAGTGGTTAAGATACATTGTGCTAATGTCGCCTACTTCGCGTCGTTCTCAGGGAACCATTCGTTGAGCAGTTCTCGTGAGCGCTGAATCTCTTCTTGCCACGTTTGCTCGCCCACCACGGAAGGCTGAAGCAAAATGACCAATTCGGTTTTCTGCTTCATGCGATTCACGTTACGGAAAAGATGGCCTAAACCAGGAATGTCACCCAGTAGTGGCACTTTCGACACTTTCTCGTCGAAGCTTGATTTCATCAACCCGCCGATCACCACCACGTCGCCAGAGCGGGCATGGATAATCGAATCAGATTCGCGGATCGAGGTTTTCGCCAGCGGCAACACATATGGCTGAGACGCACTGCCTAGCTGAATGGTTTTCTCTTCTGTCACCACATCAATAACGGCAGGGTGAACATGCAGCAGCACGCCATTGTCGTCATCAATTTGCGGCGTAACATCCAAAGAAATGCCAGAGAAGAAAGGCGTGAGCTCGATGTTTGGCCCAGATTCTGAGTTATCGCCAGAGCTGTCGCTGGAGGAAATATCCGTCACGAAGTACTCGTCACCACCGACTTTGATCACCGCTTTTTGGTTGTTCGCCGCCGTCACACGAGGGCTCGACAGCACGTTCACATCGCCTTGGGTATCGAGGAAACTCAGTACTGCATCGAAGTGCCCATCTGTGATGGTGATATTGGTTTGTCCACCAATCACGTCAGAAATCAGATCCCCCGCCAAGTCAGAGGCAGGACGACTCACATCCACACCACCGCTGCCGATGCTTTTGCTGATGTTTGACCAATTCACGCCTTGTTGATAGCCATCACTTAAGGTCACTTCAAGGATTTTGGCTTCTAAAATCACTTGGCGTTTTAGGCGTTTTTCGGAGACTTCAAGAAAGCGTTTCACTTCGCGAAGCTCGTTCGGAAAGGCCTTCACTGTGATCAAACTCGCTTGCGGAGAAACAACGATCGAGCGTCCTTCTCCCGAACCAATCATGGCACTCACTGCGCGTTCCAGTTGCGTCCAGAAACTGCTTTCTGAGCGCGTTTCAATCACAGTACCGCCCGTCGATTTTGACGCACGCTCACTGCCTTCGCCGCTATCACCACTTGAACTGCTGCTGTCTGTTGAAATCGCCCCCGTGCTGATAGAGGTTAAAGACACGCCTGCGCGCTGCAATTGCAAATAGTCGACAGAAAAGGTTTCAGTGCGCAGTGCCGCTGGGAAAATTTGAATCAGACGACCTTGAGTTTCAATGCTGTAGCCGTAGATATCAGAGACCACGTCTAAGGCTTCTTTTACCGTGACATCTTTCAGCGAGACCGTGATTTTTCCACTGACGTCTGGATGCATCACGAGGTTGAAATCCGTGCCTTGCACCACGCTGCCGAAAAAGGCTTTGGCGTCGATGTTATTGGCATTAATGCGCAAGCGCTTTTCCGTCACCATCGCACCGCCAGCAGGGTCAGCGAAATCCCCCATCAAATCGTCCGTCACCGCATCAGGCAACGCAGACAAAGGCTGAGTGGTGCTTTTCGCATACGCTTCGTTCAGCGCAGCTTGCACTTCAGTGGGCTTTTGGTGCCCAACACTTTGGCACGCAGTCAAAAAGGTTGCCGCTAAACAAGTCAGTAAGACCTTGCCTAGCATCTTCATATTTTTCACTGTACCACCTGCTCATTGAATACGGTTAAGGACCAACGGCGATCGCCACGGACTAGCGTGACGGCCTCTTCGTTGATGGTGCGAATGACATAGCCATTGATCGATTGGCCTTTCGCGAGCGCACGGCCATTCAGTACCGCTGAACAGTCGTTTTCGCTGGCACACAAGATTGCATCCAAACGAGGAAGTCGAATCTTGGCGCGCGTCGCCAGTTGGCTCGGCGCTTCAAAGCCAAGCGGTGCAGTTGGGTCGGTTGCCGCCACAGATGGCAATGCGAGAGTAAGCAAGCACATACCTATGACGCTTTTAGCCATCGTTTGCATGCACACCTCCAATAAAGACCGGACTTTCACCAAGGGTGTAAACTTGTAAAGTGACGTCTGCGAGCGGATACGCTTTGACGCGATAATCCACGCTTCGCCAGTAATACTTCACAGGTAACGCTTCAAGTGCCGCTAAATAATCCACGATGTCGAAAT
>JBELME010000303.1:0-4853 GCA_042096095.1 Enterovibrio sp. | reverse complement strand
GCCTTCGTTACGGGTACGACGTGCTTTAATACCTTGACGAATCCACGTTTCCTCTTGCGCAAGCTTCTTGTCGAACAACGCATTTTGTTCAGCTTCAACGCGCAGTGCTTCTTCTTTACCTTCCAGGTACATTTCATAGTCACCTGGAAAAGAAGACAGCATGCCACGGTCGAGATCCACAATGCGGGTTGCCATTGAACGAATGAATGCACGGTCATGCGAGATAAAGATGATCGAACCTTTGAAATCTTTGAGGAAGTTTTCCAACCACATGATTGTTGCCACATCCAAGTGGTTAGTGGGCTCATCAAGAAGAAGAATGTCAGGATCACAAACCAACGCGCGCGCCAGTGCGGCTTTGCGCTGCCAACCACCCGACAGCTCTGAAAGCTTTTTGTTGCCATCAAGCTTCAAGGCATCGAGCACTTGCGTGATTTGATTTTCAAAGTGCCATGCACCGTTGTGGTCGAGTTGCTCTTGCACACGCGCCAAACGATTAATGTTTGTTTCGCTTGGGTCGGTTTCCATCAAACCGAGAAGCTCATGGTACTGCTTTAATAGCGCCCCGACTTCCGCCAAGCCCTCGGCAACATAATCAACCACAGTGCCTTCAGCGTCACGCGGTGGATCTTGCTCAAGGCGAGACACCTTCAGATCTGTTTGACGGTTAATGCTGCCATCATCAAGCTGTACCGTGCCGTGAATCACTTTCATTAGTGTGGATTTGCCAGCGCCATTTCGGCCTACCAAACACACTCGTTCACCGGGTTGAAGAACGAACTCAGCTTTATCCAGCAATGGATTGTCGCCATAGGCAAGCTGAGCGTTGGTGATATTAATCAATGCCATGTGTATCTAACCATGTCTGTAGTAATGAAGAATCGAAAGGCCAGCCCAATTCGCTGAGCACAGTACCGTCTTCATTTTGAAGAGATAATACGGGGATAGTGACGCCGTAACGTGAGAAAAGCGCCTCATCGAACGCAATGTCGATAACGCGCAAAGCCGTGGTATTTCCCACTGCTTGATAAAGTGCAAAAGCTTCTTCACAAAGGTGACAAGCTTCCGTGCTGTAGAGGACTAACGCCATTAACCTTCCTTGTGGGTCACGATCCAGCAATTATGAATATGTTTGTTACGCTCAAAGTCGAGCGGAATAGAACGATCTGTAATGTTGCGTGCAAACAAGCCCAACGCATTCAACGCATCAAAATCCATTTTGAAGTTACGCTTGTTGTTCGAAAACACGATTTCGCCGTTTGGACGAAGCAAACGCTTAAGATCGGTCATTAACTTGAGGTAGTCACGCTGAACATCAAACGTGTCTTCCATGCGCTTAGAGTTAGAAAACGTTGGCGGATCGATGAAGATAAGGTCGTACTGGCCATCAGCCATTGATAACCACTTCAAGCAATCTGATTGAATGAACTCATGCTGACGCCCCACTTTGCCGTTCAGCTTCATGTTGCGCTCAGCCCACGCAAGGTACGTTTTCGACATATCAACCGTGGTGGTTGAACGCGCACCGCCGACGGCTGCATGCACAGTTGCTGTGCCCGTGTAAGCAAACAGGTTCAAGAAATCTTTACCCGCCGCCTTCTCACCCAACAACTTTCGCGTATAACGGTGATCCAAGAACAAGCCAGTGTCCAAGTAATCTTGAAGGTTCACTTCCAGCTTAACGCCATACTCTTGCACTTCCATGAAGCGTTTTGCTTCACCCAGTTTTTGATACTGATTGGTGCCCTTTTGTTTTTCACGGGTCTTCAGTACCACGTTGTTGGCGTTCACGCCCGTCACGGTAATGGCTGCACGCACAACATCCAACAGGCGACGGCGCGCTGTTTCTTCAGGGACCTCTTTTGGCGCGGCGTATTCTTGAATGACAATATGATCTTTGTAGCGGTCAATCGCCACGTTGTAGTCAGGCAAGTCAGCATCGTAAAGGCGGTAGCATTCTAGGCCTTGTTGTTTCGCCCACTTCTCAAGCTTTTTAATGTTCTTACGAAGACGGTTAGAAAACTCAGGTGCCACGTCTGATGCAGGGGCTTTCTGGCCTTCTACAGGTGCAACTTCACCGCGCGCGGTAATCTGATAAGTCTTCATAACACAATCAAGTGCGCCGTTGCGAAGCTTGTAGTTGCTCTCTGCGCGCATACGCAAACAGCTTAGCAATTCGTCTGAGCCAGAGTAGATAGAGGCAACCGACCCTTTAAATTCTGTTTTCAGCTGAACACCCAGTTGGGTATAAAGCGCAATCAAGCCAGGCGTAGTACCTAGACGCTCACCGTATGGAGGGTTACAAATTACATGGCCCGTTTCAAAGCCTTCTGGTCTGCTTAATGTCGCCGCATCACTCAACTCAAATTGAATCAAGTCATAGACGCCAGCACGACGGGCATTTGATTTCGCTGTTTCTAGCACGCGCGCATCATTATCAAAGCCGAAGAAACGTGTTTCACATTTCGCTGGGCCTTTCTTCGATTTGAACGTCACTTCTGAATGCACTTCCATCCACTTCTCGCGGTCGAAAGATTTCAGTGATTCAAAGCCCCAGCGTTTTCGCTTTAGGCCTGGTGCAACTTGTGCCGCCATCATGGCTGCTTCAATAAGCAATGTGCCCGAACCACACATAGGGTCAAGCAAGGGCTGATCAAACGTCCAACCGCTTTTCATGACAAGTGCTGCTGCGTTCGTTTCACGAAGTGGTGCTGCGCCCGCTTCTGTGCGGTAACCACGTTGGTGCAAACCACTGCCGACCATGTCGATTCCCAATAGGCCATTTTCACGCGACAAACGCATATGGATACGCAAGTCTGGTTGTTCGCGGTCAATGCTTGGACGTTCAAGATCCGCTTTTACAAAACGGTCAACGATGGCGTCTTTTACTTTTAACGCGCCGTATTGGCTATTACGGATTTCACGGTTAGTACCGTTGAAGTCAACGGCAATGCGTTTTCTTTCACTGAAATATTGTGGCCAGTTGATTGCTGACGCACCCAGATACAGGTCCATGTCATCACGTACATCAAACTCGCTCAGAATAAGAATGAAACGCGATGCGGTGCGGCTCCATAAACAACAGGTATAAAGCGTTTTTTCATCAGCACGAAAACGTACGCCAGCGTTAACCGCTTTCACGTTGCTTGCACCGAGTTGCTCTAATTCTTCTGCTAGAAGGTTCTCAAGACCGCGGGAGGTAATTGCTAAATATTGATTCATGGAAATGTATTCTGAGGAATGTTGCGCGCGATTATAACCGAATTAAATGGACTTCGCTCAACTCTGCATAAGACTTCGTTCGATTTAGCCAAAACAAACCAAACTGACGGTGTTATCGCTGCATAATTAGTCAATTTTCATTCAACGCAATAAACGCCATGTCAGTGATGGGAATGCGCAAGGATGAAAAGAAAACACAAAAAGCCGCTTTGCACTGTTAGGCCGTATCATTGTTCATGCTCCTTTGGTGAGGCTTTGTGCCTCAGGTGTAAACCGTCTAATTTCACACCATTTTATCCACGACTCACACCCAAATTAATGTTTCCATCAGGAAACAATATTACCTGCAACTCAGCCACTCCCTTTAACCGAAAGCTATTCACGTTGAAACACTCTATCCAAACCATGATTTCTTCACGTAGTAAGTGCACACTTATCCACAGGGTAAGTAGAATTATGGGGTATTCGCTTTCTACTCATTATGATAGTTTCCTATTTGGAAACTGAAAACACCCCTTAAAACTGGTATATACCAGAAGTGTTTTTTGGTTAAATCCCCACTCAGAAAGGAGGAAGTTAATGTGAATTTGTTTCTGTTAAACGCCCTAATTTTGCTCTTTTGAGCAAATGTACATGAACAAAAACCATACCAAATGATTAGAAATACGTGATAAGCATCACGTCAAGTGATTGGAAAATAAGCGAAGAAATCATGAGGTAAATACAGGCAATGGTATGTAACAAAACCATAACAGTGAGAGATTGGTTCAAATACTCTGTACGGAACACATGTATTCTAGGAGGGAGAGGTTTATGATTTTGTGAATGTTTACGCGAGAGCTATTCATTTATAGAAGACGGTGACTTTCCCCTACTTGGGATACATCGAGCTGATGTATTTAACATCAAAATGGCCAAATGGCGCGCACATTCCGATCCCCCAACGGACGAAAATTCGTCTACTTCGACACCCATTTACGTTAGCTAAGGCGTGAAATGGGACGCGTTTTAAGGACCTTGAATGGACAAATAATCGGCCTTTGTTGGCCAACATGAATAAGCGAAGAGTTTGAGGATTAAACGACGAGGCTGCAGGGAAGAACAGAGAGTACTGGAGGCGTGAAGAAAAGAAAGGCTGAAGGGAAACCCTATCAGCCTACTAACGCATAATGACCACTGCGGCTATCGTATTGCTGTTGATTTAGAGATAGTCGGTCATTCATAACTTTTATCGCTTCACAGAACCGCATTTGTTTTGTTTCGGTCAGCGCCAATGCTGATTCGCTTGCATGCATACACAAAGATGCACAGCCTGCGTTTTCAATCACCAGAAAGGCTTCGCTGCCGTGTTCAGTCTTCAAATCCACAATAGAGCCTACAGCTGGCATGGTATGCCCTGCTTGCGTTTCGAAAAACCAACTTTTAGGAAGTAGCGGTTTATGGAAGCGGTTCGCTGCCACTGCGTTTAATACCAATTCCGCCTGGCGAGGACCAGACAATGGTAGTTGACTTACTGCATCTGAGTAGGTCGAAAAGAGTGATGCGTCATCGACTGAAAATGGGGTATCAACAAACGCATCGGGGATGAGGTGCTTCTTTTCAATCGCCACTTTAAAAACCAGATCGGAAGA
>JBELME010000302.1:0-4863 GCA_042096095.1 Enterovibrio sp. | reverse complement strand
CATCAACAAAGCTTCACGCACATCACCATGGGTGCGCTCATCATCCATTGAATCCCAGCGAAAGAACGGCGAAAACGTAAAGCTTGTATTCCCTTCTTCCGTTTCCCAGTAAAGTTCTGGCTCAAAGGCAATCGACGTTTGGCTTTTGTCCTGACCTTGCGCACCTGTTTGCGCAAACTGCCGCTGTTGAAAACTCACCTCACCTTCGAACTCAAAGGCATAACTGGGTGATAAGAAAAGAGGCAACGCAAACAGCGCTGCCAATGACAATGTTTTCTTCATCCTGACTCCTAGCGAGCGCGCTTCAAGCTAGATTTAGAGAAGTCGCCTTCATCTAACCCAGTGTTGAATGTCAGCTCGGTGGTGGTCAGCTTGGTTGATTTCCCGGTCTGATGGTTCACCATCATCATGGTGTGTGCACGCCAATATTGATCGAGATATTGTTCGTAATCCGTGAACGTCAGGGTTTTCAGCAATGACTTACGACGGTCATAGAACTCGGTTTTCAACGGGCGGTAGTGTTCTTGATCAATCCAGACTTTCTGGCTGGTGTAACCTGAAAATTTGTCTGTTGGCGTTTGCACAATCACAAAGGTGTTTTGACCATCAATGTCTTCTTCGCCCACCAAGTCAAAGGTGTACTTTTCGAGTTCAAAAGAGCTGAGGTCTTCGTACGCAAACTCACTGCCCATGAACGGACCCGATTTATTACGAGAAGCAATACGTTTCACACGCTTCAACGCAGGGAGATACAGCCACTGATCGTCAGCCCCTGTGATATGTGAATAGTTCAGGAAGACAGTGCCACGTACATCGCGAGGTTCATCAAATATTGTCAGGCCTTTATCACCATCGCCTTCCACTTCCAATGTCTTGATGCGCAGTTTACGGTCACTGGTATCGCCATTGGCGTTTTCCAGCAACATGGTCATTTCAGCAACACTGTCACCCCAACCCTGATCGCGAACTTTACGCTCTTTGGCAATTTCTAATCCTTTCGCTTCATCAGCAGCCACAGGCACTGCAATTGCCATCATGCTAAATGCAACAACAACGGCCTTTGATAATGTTCTTATCGTTTTCATTCTTCTCTCCTTGAATTCGTTATTGCGTCGCTTTTTCACTAAACGGTTTTGACTCATCAGCATAAGCTTTCTTGTCTGCTATCAGTAGCACAGCAGGTAACAGGACAAAGTCCACGATAAGAGCGATGAAAATTACAATGGCACTCAGCAAGCCCATGTCACTGTTCAATCGGAAACCTGACGTTGCCAATACGCTGAAACCCGCCACCAGCACCACAGTGGTGATCCACAGTGCGCGACCGACAGAATCAAAGGCATAGCGGATCCCGTCTTCCACGTTTCGGCCCTGCAAACGCGCATGGCGATATTTGGTCAAGAAATGTACTGTGTCATCAACAACAACCCCCAAGGTCAAGGTGATAACCACCGAAAGTCCTAAGTTGATCTCTCCTGACACAATTGCCCACAAACCAAAGCCCAATATCGCTGGCACCAAGTTTGGTACTAGACTGATGAGACCAAGACGCCATGAACGTAATGCGAACACTAACAATCCAGAAATCAGAATCAGCGCGATAGGTAACGTCTTCAACATACTGTCAATGTTGGTTTCACCAATGTGCGCGAACATAAGGTTAGGGCCCGACGAGGTCATTTCGTAGTCAGGCGCATTGGCTTTAAACCATGCGTCCATACGATCCTCTAGTGCAATTAAGTCGACGCTGCCAAGGTTGTCAGTGGTCAGCACAAGCTTGACGGCAGATTTATCGATGTTCACTTCGTTGTTCAAATCAAGCCCGTAAGGCAACGACATTTCGTACAGCAACAAGTATTGCGCCGCGAGCTCAGGGTCTTGAGGCAATGCGTAATAGTTTTTGTCATCACCGTGCATGTTCATATTTAAACGCTTGAACGTGTCTGAAATTGACGCGACATGATCCGTTTCTGGTTGGGTACGCAACCACTCAGTGAAACCTTCCACGGCGTTCAAAAACGCTGGGTGTGTGATCCCTTGTGGTTGACCTGATTTGATAGAGATGCTGATCGCCGTTGTACCACTGACGGTATCTTCCATGTAGTCCGCTGCTTGGCGGAAATCATTGCCCGAATCGAAGTATTCAACCGCATTATCATTGGCTTGGTTTTGCACCAACAATACCGAGCTCAGCACTATGATCATGGCGCTAACAGGAAGAATTTTCCTGTGGTTCGCAATCACGGTATCCGCTACCCAAGCCATCGCTTTATTGCTGTTTTTACGCGCAGGTTTCACTTTGATCGGCATTAATTGAAGCAATGCTGGCAACAGGGTCACAGACAACATAAACGCAATCATGACACCCAATGCTGCCAGGTTACCCATGTCTCTCAACACAGGCGAATCCGATGCATTCATCATCAAGAAACCAATCGACGTGGTCACCGAGGTGATCAATAGGGCGAGGAAGTTAAGTTTCAGCGCATAGTTAATAGCATCGGTTTTGTCTTTGCCTTCACGTAAAGCATGCACATATGACGTGATCAAATGCACACAGTCCGCCACAGCTAACGTCATGACCAAGGTCGGCACTGTCACCGTACCATTATTCAGGTAGTGCCCCACCCAGCCAAGCATGCCCATGGTGGCCGCTATCGTCAGCACGATCACCAGCAGTGTCGCGGCGACAAATTTCCAAGAACGCAACATGATGCCAAGGAACACCAGTACAACCAAAAACATCATAGGTACCAGTGACTGGCTGTCAGCTTGGGCGGCGTCAGCAAACGCTTTGTTCATGGCAATAATGCCCGCCAAATGGAAGTCAACATCGGGATAGGTTTCATTGGCTTTCGCCAACACCCCTTTCGCAAAGTTAGCCGCTTCCTGCACTTGTGCCGTTTGGTCACCATCGGGTAATTGGAACGTGATGTTCACGATGGCAGCTTGCGCAGTCTGACCCACAATCGCACCCACCAAGCGAGGCTCGCTCAATGCAATATCGCGGATATAGTCGATTCGCGCCTCATCAAGTTCGTAATAATCGGGCGCGAGATCTTCAACCAGAAGATCATCTTCTTCTGCAGAGGTATGCTGATAGTTTGTGATGGAATCAACGCGACTTGCATAGGGCGTTAGCCAAGCTTCATCGGTGAGCTGTTGAATCAACGAGAGGTTGTCTTTTGTAAACACGTCTTTGTTGTGTGGTGCAACCACAATGGCCAACGTATCTGTCTTATTGAATGTTGCTTCTAGCTCTTTGAAGGCTTTTAGCTGTGGGTTCCCTTTGTCAAAAAAGATCTGGTAGTCGCCTCGGAAATACAAGTTCTGGCTACCCATTGCCGCAACAACTGCAAGCAACACACTGAAGATCAAAAATAGCCATGGTCTTGCTGTTGGCATTCGATATAGCTCTGTTTTCATCACACGCTCCGTTTGTGACGATTCGTCAAATTCTCTGCTTTAAAAAGCCAAGTGATATGGCTTAGTACTTCCAGAACATGGACTTCTGTCACTCGGATCCAGTTCAAGCAAAATAAAAATACGCGTTCACATGATTAAAATGTAGTTTGTTGTTGTCCGTTCTCCAATTGACGTTCCGTCAATTTTTGACGAACCGTCAATATAGTACAATAATGTAACAATTTAAAGCTCATTTTGACGAATCGTCAACAATATACATTTTTCGCAGCTATGATTGGTTTTCGAGGAGAGCGATTTCGTTTCCGAAAAGTTCGGTTTCAGCACGCTCCCACGTTTTTTGGTAATCAAAATCGCAAGATAAAGGTGCCCAACGCATACCATCGAGGAGGAAGTTAAGGTTCTGAAGCACAACATTGGTCCCGAGTTGGCGAGATATACAGCTACTTTGTGTCGCATTGTTCACCAAGGAACTGGTACCAAATGCCATTGCCCAGTTTGCGAACACAATGCTATCACTCGTGATACCTGGCGCGAGGACAATGTCACCGGAACTTTGGCCAAGCTCGATGAATTGATCACCCAATGACACAACCAACTCTTCAAGCGTGCTCAATTTTTCGAGACGCTCTGGAGCACTTTTTTCTGTCACTGCCGGTGTGCGACTCACCAATGCACACATCGCGAGAATAGGAGAAAGTCGAGAGAAAAGGTGCATGCCAACATGCATGGCGATGAGCTTTTCACGGCTAGAGCCTTCAAAATCGAGCGCACGTTTGAACAACGGAATCTTTTTACCTAACGCTTGAATAGCCAGCGCGGCAAACAAGTCTTCTTTACTGTTGAAGTGATTGTATATCGTCCCTTTCGAATACTGGCTAGCCGCAGCCACTTTATCCATGTTGAGTTGTGCAAACCCTTCACGTTCCACAATGCCACACGCAATATCCAATAGCTCACTTTCACGCTCACGCATGGCGACTTGCTTACGGCTTAACGTTGCATCATCGCCGCTTCTGTTCGGTACTGCTTGCTCTAACATTGTGAATATCCTCAAGAGATCCTTACTTTTATAGCATAAATAAGAAAGAGAATCGTAGCCTTCTCTTACTTTCTGATGCCATATGATCAACAAAATTAGGGTTCATATAATTGAATATCCCCGTAATTAGAGACAACAAAAGCAAAATTCACTACAATACGCGCCCTTTTGGTATTTGCTGGATGCAGGTACCACACTTGTATTTTTCACCGCATGTCAGGATCTGAAAAACGTGCCGGTAAGCATAGTTTCAAGGCAGGTTTAAGATGGCCAATCACGACAATATTTTTGCAGCTCCGATAGAGAAACTCGGTGATTTCACGTTTGATGCAAATGTCGCTGAAGTCTTCCCCGACATGATCCAACGTTCGATACCGGGTTACAGTACGATTATCGAC
>JBELME010000301.1:0-4891 GCA_042096095.1 Enterovibrio sp. | reverse complement strand
GGGTGGTAACTCTATCTCTGAGAACGTAGGTCCTAAGCACCTTATCAACAAGAAGACTGTAGCGAAGCGAGCTGAAAACATGCTGTGGCACAAACTACCTAAATCTATCTACTTCCGCCGTGGTAGCCTGCCAATCGCACTGAGCGATTTGGAAGGTAAAAAACGCGCGATGATCGTGACTGACCGCTTCTTGTTCAACAACGGTTACTCTGATGAAGTTGTTGCCCTGTTGAAAGCACAAGGCATGGAAGTGCAAACCTTCTTCGAAGTAGAAGCAGACCCAACATTGTCTGTTGTAGAGAAAGGTGCTGCTGCAATGCAGAGCTTCCAACCTGACGTCATCATCGCACTGGGCGGCGGTTCACCGATGGATGCAGCGAAAATCATGTGGGTAATGTACGAGCACCCAGAAACACATTTCGAAGAACTGGCAATGCGCTTCATGGACATCCGTAAACGTATCTACAAATTCCCTAAAATGGGTAAAAAAGCAGAATTGGTATGTATCACTACCACGTCTGGTACAGGTTCAGAAGTCACGCCTTTCGCGGTTGTTACTGACGACAAGACCGGTGCGAAATACCCACTGGCTGACTACGAATTGACACCACAAATGGCAATCGTGGATGCAAACCTAGTGATGAACATGCCTAAGTCGCTAACCGCATTCGGTGGTTACGATGCAGTGACTCACGCACTAGAAGCATACGTCTCTGTTCTTGCGAACGAGTACTCTGATGGTCAAGCGCTTCAAGCTCTGAAGATGCTGAAAGAATACCTACCATCAAGCTACGCGAACGGTGCTAAAGACCCAATCGCACGTGAGAAAGTACACAACGCAGCGACCATCGCAGGTATCGCGTTTGCCAACGCATTCCTAGGTGTATGTCACTCAATGGCGCACAAAATCGGTGCTGAGTTCCACCTACCACACGGTCTGGCGAACGCACTACTGATTTCTAACGTGGTTCGTTACAACGCGAATGACAACCCAACGAAGCAAACCGCATTCTCTCAGTACGACCGTCCACAAGCACGTCGTCGTTACGCAGAAGTGGCTGAGCACTTGGGCCTAGCACAAATCGGTGACAGCACTGCACAGAAAATCGAGCGTCTACTTGCTTGGTTGGAAGAGCTGAAAACAAACCTAGATATCCCATTGTCTATCCAAGCGGCGGGTGTGTCTGAGTCTGATTTCCTTGCGAAACTGGATGAGCTAGCAGTAGAAGCATTCGATGACCAATGTACCGGTGCAAACCCACGCTACCCATTGATCACCGAGCTGAAAGAAGTACTGGTTGCCTCTTACTACGGTAACGCATTTGTTGAAGGTGAAACGTTCGAAGGTACAACTGTTATCAAGAAGAAAGCAGACCAAGAAGCCGCGAAACCAGCAGCAAAAACAAAGAAAGAAGCAGCGAAAGCGTAATGCGATAACTGACTCTTAGAAAAAAGCCCGCAGATGCGGGCTTTTTTTATGGGTTTGTTTTGGTAAATCGATGGTGAATTGACGGTGTGAGAGTCAGAGGTGAGCAAGGCTCAACCATTCTTGCTGTAAGCCATGTTGTGATCAGCTAGCGGCTTCGAGAATGCGCCCTGTAAAGCTGTCGTTTTCCACAATGTAAGCGGCACCGTCAATCATGTCGTAGTTAATCGCAGGGTGATGATGAATCAGCCCTTTGTCGTTATGGCGTAAACGTGGCAACACGCCACCTACACGGATATTTGCGTGTTCGAGCTCTTGTGCCCAACTGCGAGTAAGCCCTCGGATCACTGCATTTGAACTGTCGAGTGTGATTTCTTCTTCCATGTCTGTCAGCACGCCGGGAATGTTCACAATCACGCCTTTGCGTCCGGTATCGAGCATATTGAATGCTGCGCCGCGACCAAAGAGGTATAAGTTGGATGCAACATCAGCAATGGTTTGATTCACGGTATCGCTGCTTGCTAAAAGACACGGTAAGCCACCGGCTTGCCAATAGTTGATAAGAACATCTACCGCGCCCATTTCACGATTGACCTCTTCAAACAGACACGAAATATTCTCCACATTTCGATTCTCTAGAAAGAAAGAATAACAACTGCCACCCGCCGTTAAACAGGACTCATAGGTTGCCTGAAGTTTTTGGCAATCCGTGTCAACCAACGCCACACGCGCCCTAAGTTTACAGAAATGCTCGGCCATTGCGCGGCCTGTTGGTGTTCCTGCTGCTGTGATTACAATGACGGATTTGGCAATATCCATTGTCTGACCTTACTTATCTGTTTACGACTCGTTCATTGTTATACCGCTTTCATTAACAACTTATACCCAGCTTTTTAAGAGGTGGATAACAATCTTGGACCATGATCTGCGAAAGTGGTATGTAGATGTGCAAAAAAGAGTGAGCAAACTGTGTGCAAAGTTAATTTTTTAGGAAGTGATCACAGTTATGTTTTATTTGTGAATCCCGGTTGAAGTGGAAGAGTGGTAGTGTTAGGGGTGTTTTTTAATCCCATAAAATCAAAGAGTTAAGCGTGAGTACTTAGCTCTTGGTAACGCTTGGCTGTAACTAATTGATTATACAGATTTACCGGATCCAATTCGGTAGTTGTCCGGTTTTCAGCAGCTAGCTTTCTGCGCTGATGGCCTGACAGATTATGATACACATCTTCGCCCAAATTGTGTGTTCCAAATGCAGGAAAATGTAGCGCAGAAGGAGAAACGCAATGGTTCAGTCGCGCACTGTCGATGCCAGATTGATGAAAGGCATCTGCTTGTTTTCCACAAAGATCGTAATCGATGTCTTCCGCTGAAAGTCGAGCAGGTTCAGGAAGATTAAGCGCTTTACGCAAATCGGCGTCTGTCGATTTTTCTGGATAAGGGGGATCGATAGGGGTGGTTTCTGTTGCATCCACAGAGAGCAGCGCAAGCATCAACGCAAAATCCGAACGACGGCCTTGCGTCACAGCGTGGCTAAGCTGATCGCCTAGCTGAACATCTGTGATTAAATTGGCTTTGTCGAGTGCGTGAATTTGCATAATTCTCTACGGTTATGTCGAATACCTTTTTTGTATCGGCATAAATGACCGTTGCTTTAGGCTTTATTTCACTCTTTTTTCATTTGGTTACGGGTGGTTAGAGAGTATCCAACAATGAAAAAAGCCCGCAATGCGGGCTTTTAGATTCGGCATGACAACGAATGTCGCCGGTACTACTACTGAGAAGCACACTGTCGCCTTAAGCGTTCAGCGCCTGCTCCAAATCAGCAAGAATGTCGTCAATGTGCTCAATGCCCACAGACAAACGAATCATTTCAGGTGAAACGCCAGCTTGTGCTTGCTCTTCTTCACTCATTTGGCGGTGAGTGGTTGACGCAGGGTGGCACGCCAATGATTTCGCATCACCAATGTTGACCAAACGCTTGAACAAGGCCAATGCATCATAAAAACGCACGCCAGCGTCATAGCCGTCTTTCATCCCAAAGGAAAGAATGGCTGAAGGCTGACCTTTCATGTATTTCTGAGCCAGCGCATGGTGTTCAGAATCTGGCAAACCGGCATAGCTGACCCAACTCACTTTCTCGTGACCTTGAAGGTATTCAGCCACTTTTAACGCGTTTTCAACATGGCGCTCCATGCGTAACGACAGTGTTTCTAGCCCTTGCATCAACATAAACGCATTCATCGGAGACAGTGCAGCACCGGTGTTTCTTAGCGGCACAGTTCGGGCGCGACCAATAAAGGCTGCGTCGCCGAATGCTTCGGTATACACCACACCGTGGTATGCCGCTTCTGGTTGGTTGAACACTGGGAATCGTGCTTTATGTTGTGCCCACGGGAATTTACCGGAATCGACAATTACGCCGCCCAATGTTGTGCCATGGCCGCCAATGTATTTGGTGAGTGAATGCACGACGATATCAGCGCCGTGTTCGATTGGTTTACACAACACAGGTGTTGCGACCGTGTTATCGACAATCACAGGCACGCCTTGCGCGTGGGCAAGTTCTGCGACTTTCGCTAAATCAACGATGTTACCGGCAGGGTTACCAATACTTTCGCAGTAAACCGCCTTTGTCTTTTCATCAATCAATGCCGCTAGACTTTCCGGCTTATCGTCTTTAGCGAAGCGCACTTCAATGCCTTGCTTTGGCAGCATGTGCGCAAACAAGGTGTAAGTGCCGCCGTAAAGCTGTGGCGTAGAAACGATGTTATCACCAATTTCAGCCAAGGTTTGGATAGCATAATTGATGGCTGCGCTTCCCGCGCTCACAACCAAGCCTGCAATACCGCCTTCCAGTGCTGCCATGCGTTGTTCAAGCACATCATTGGTTGGGTTCATAATACGGGTATAGATGTTGCCAGGAACGGCAAGGTTAAACAGATCTGCACCGTGTTGGGCGCTGTCAAACTCATAAGCAACGGTCTGGTAAATCGGCGTTGCAACAGACTTGGTCGTAGGGTCAGTTTGATAGCCAGCGTGAATCGAGAGCGTTTCGTCTTTCATTTTTCGTCCTTGATAGGCGATAACCAAACCTATGACTATCGCACAAAGAAAACATCGTTAGTTTGTATTCCCTCAAGGTTTTGAACATTCGACGGGCGTTAAAGTCTACGCAGTAACAATAATCATTCGAGGCACTTCGCATTTATTGCCTTTTGCTAAACCTAGAGTATTAAGTTGTTCATACACTTTAGCGAGCACCCATGAACGAAAGGTTTGCGCAGTATGGCGTTGAATGTTCTCTCAACACGTTGGTTTTTCCATCTTTTCGCGTGGAGTTTTCTCGTTGTTTTTTTGGTATGGATTGTACTTTCGGCGACCTTAGACGACGCAGGCATCTATGAAGAGATGCTGTGCCTAGGTTTGGGCATCTCCATGGCGTATGAATGCGTGCTTCATAAAAAG
>JBELME010000300.1:0-4892 GCA_042096095.1 Enterovibrio sp. | reverse complement strand
ACTGCAGCGACTAGCGTGCTGAAATCTGAATTTACTGATGCTATTTCAACGATATTTTGTTTTGGTTTTTCGTTCATTGACTCGTGATGTTTGGCTTGTGCGCTGCAGGCAGAAACTGCAAATACAACGAACACAGATAGAAGTGCTGATTTTAAAGACGATGTGACCTTCGTAGAAATCATATGATTTCTCCTATTCCATATATTAAAAGATTGTGAGCATTTGCTCGATTTAGCTGATCAGCGAAAAGACATCACGGCGGGATGTTTAAAATGGTTTACCTGATGTCATAAAGTTTATTTCTCGCAACCATAGCTCACAGCTAAATAATGCTGAAAAGATTTCCCGCTGTTTGTGGAAAAATCATCCGCTAACATGTCGACATTTATGATTCTATCGATACGGAAACTTCGGTAGTCATTCCTTAATTCACACCAAGCGACCAGGGTCCATACTTTGCCCCAATAAACTTGTCCAAGCGGTTGTACCACCCTGTCAGACACGATTCCTTCACCGGTTTTTAATGAATGTGGATTTTTTTCAGCTGTCCTGTCGCCTCCCTTAATAACTCGTTGCGCTCAGCATTCTCACTGCCAACATGAAAGGCGGGAACTTCAATAGGGAAAGCGTCAATTTGGGCCCGGATATGATCCGGTAAGATGGAATGGATTTTTCTTGATGCAGAATGAGAAGCCGCAGCCAGTTGCCTGTCGGACCATGCTCTCACCATACGCATACCGAGCTCCATGGCGAGCATTTCTTCTTCAGTGAACATGAGTGGCGGCAAATGAGAACCTTTGCCCAATCGATACCCAACCCCTGCCTCGCCTTCAATGGGCACACCTGAAAGCTGCAGAGATTGGACATCACGGTAAATCGTACGTTCGCTGACGCCTAGCTCTTCTGCCATCGCCATGGCTGTCACCGCGTAACGCTTAGAACGCAACAGGGTTAACAGCTCAAACAAACGCTCCGATTTGCTCATTTAATTTCCAGTTATACCGATTATTCGTGAACACTCATAACATTCATCTTGAGCGTTTCATGAGACATAACAACTGATTCTTCCTCGATGTGAGAGATCATGTTCCTTGCAGATTCATGATTCATAAAGTCATCATAGGCTGCTTTGGCATTTGCCATCGAGTCCCAGTACGTAATATCCGTCCATATTTGTGAATTTTCATCAACACTTAACGAGCGATAAAGGAAGCCTTCACTTTTCGTAACAAATGATACCGTCGCTTCTGAGTCTGCCAGAAACTGAGCCTCACTAGCGCCTTCTTTCCACTTAAACCTAACGGTTTCTACAATGTTGTCCATCGTTTCCTTTCCTTTCATGTGGGGTTGAAAGAAGCTTACTGCCAGCTACTGACAGAACATGTCAGGAGAGTTTCTCTCAACTCTCGCTGCTTGTATAATCGATGCCCTCAACACCCTAAAAAACAGAAATGTCGATGCAACTTAGCCAAGAATTAGAACAACTCTTAGAGCCCGTTCGTGGATTTCTCCACTGCGAAACGCCACAGGCATGGATAGATGAAGCCATTAAACCAGAGAACGAAACCATCCTGCTGCGTGACCACGCGAACTGCGAGTTGAAAGCTGCGCAAACCGCAATGTGGTTGATTCGCAAATACGGCATCGACAAAGACAGTGGCGCCTTGCTTCTTGAGTGGGCTAAACCCTACGAAGACTTCGTGTATAAACGCCAACATGACGGTGCATTTCATGCCAAGAAAAACGGTTTGAGCGCCCCATTAAAGCCCAAAGCCGGCTTTGTACACGGCCAAGAACTGATCGACAAAATGGTTCGCTTGATTAAAGAAGAATTCCATCATTTTGAGCAAGTTATCGAGATCATGGAAAAGCGTGACATGCCCTACTCGCCTCTGCATGCAGGCCGCTATGCGAAAGGGATGATGTCAGCCGTGCGAACGCATGAACCTGCCACATTGATCGATAAACTGATTGTCGGTGCATACATTGAAGCGCGTTCTTGCGAGCGCTTTGCAAAAATTGCCCCCTATCTTGATGCCGAGCTGCAGAAGTTCTATATCTCACTGCTACGCTCAGAGGCGCGCCACTATCAGGACTACCTGACCTTAGCCGCCGCCATCGCGGGCGGAGACATTCAAGAACGCATCAAACTGATCGGCGAAAAAGAAGCCATGCTTATCCAATCACCGGATGACATGTTCCGTTTCCATAGCGGGTCGCCGCTGCAAGCCGCGTAAATGGTTCAAGACCCTAAGCGAATTTGTGGGTCGTTGCCATCACAACATCGCCTTCATTGTTCAACCTCGTTATTTAACACTCCATCTAATTCAACATAAGGTGACGCTCATTTCCTTGGTGAGTGATTGCTTATCAACGAATTGGGAATGCAGGGCATTATCTTTATTGTCGCTTGTCTATATTGGCAATTTTGTGTAAAAAAGAGATGAGCAAAGAGAATTGCCACAAAGAAAAAGGGACAAGCATGTTTAAAAAATTGAAAGCATCATTCGGTATTGGTGCTGCTAAAGTCGACACCATTTTAGACAACGAATCTCTCTACCAAGGCGCAATGCTAACCGGCACCATTCACATTAAAGGTGGCGACATTGAACAACAAGTCGATGCCATTTCACTCAAACTGTGTACACAAGTAAAAGTGGAATCTGACGACAGCGTGAGTTATCAGCATTTCATTTTGGGTTCGATGCAAGCCGTTGACCCTTTCGTGATCCAACCGGGTGAAGAAAGATCGATTTCTTTCGACATGCCATTACATGACGAAACGCCTATCACCGCAGTGTCAGCTAACTACAACCAATCAAAAGTGTGGGTAGAAACGTCGCTAGACATCGATTTCGCTATCGACCCAACGGACAGAGATTACTTAGAAATTCGCCCTCTGCCTGCGGTACAGCGAGTGATCAGCCTGCTTGAGACCGAAGGCTACCGCATGGTCAAAGCAGACGTTGAGCAAGGTCAATTGAACGGCAACGGTATTTCCTCACGTTCTGGCTGTTACCAAGAATTGGAATTTCAAAACAGCGGATTCTTCAGTAAAAAGGAAATCGAACTTTCCTTCATTCTGGACGGCGACCGCATTCATTGCCTCGCAGAAATCGATCGCGCAATTGGTCGCGGTGATATGTACCGTTCTTTCACCATTTCTCGCGATGCATCCGATGCAGAAGTGCAGCAAGCACTGTCATCAACTCTGGGTGCTTAACACCTTAAACAACATCATCGACAAGCCTGCTTAGCAGGCTTTTCTTTTTCCTAAAACTGTATTTTTAAAATGGACATACACTCTGACCGTGCACTTTTTCTCCCGTCATGGGATGCACAAAGAACACATCACTTGCATGTAACTGCAATCGGGAGGCCAAGCGCTCACTGGTATCGCTGCTGTACAAATCGCACCCTAAAATAGGATGCCCCATCGACAAACTGTGTATGCGCAGTTGATGCGTTCGCCCTGTTACTGGCGTGTATTTGACGAGTGTGCGTTGCGGGTTGGGATAGCGCGCAATAACTTCATAATCGCTCACCGAG
Source organism: Enterovibrio sp. (assembly GCA_042096095.1). Classification (GTDB taxonomy): domain Bacteria; phylum Pseudomonadota; class Gammaproteobacteria; order Enterobacterales; family Vibrionaceae; genus Enterovibrio. The sequence continues at coordinate 1,343 of JBELME010000300.1, read as the reverse complement.
CACTTGCCTGTATCGGTACATAATTTCACGCGTGGGAACAGGGTTTTGTCTTTTGCAATGGCAGCCGTTATCTGACCGTGATCCTCAGATACCCGACCTTCCAACATCGCCATGTATTGCTTCTGAACCGCTCTCTCTTGGAACTGTTTATTCAGGTACTTTGCAGACTCAGCATGCAATGCCACGACCATGATGCCTGATGTGCCGAAATCTAAACGGTGAGGAAGTTTAGCCTCAGGAAAAGCGGGCGTCCGTCCGTCTTGCCCATGAACCAAGCGATGATGCACCGAATCCCAATTCAGCGGGTTTTTACCGGAAAGGCTAAACAGCCCACTGGGTTTGTCGATCAATAAGATATCGTCATCTTGATACAGCAGCGAGATGAAACCCTCGCAAGCAGGTGCAACGAAATCATCAACAATTGTGTGGTTCTGCGAATCAGTAGCGGACATAGTGCGTCTTAGAATGTGTCCAAGCACGCCAAAACATGGCGAGCTGGATTGAAGAATGAAAACGTCGTCATCATACAGGATATTCATAAACAGCCTTAACTATCTCTTGAATCCCTTTTAAGTGACAGTAACGCTGACTATCCCCTACTTGTCTCCCTCATTCTTTGTTATAACTAAAGTAATTCATGCAGTAAGGATAACAACAATGAGTGCACGACAAAGGGACATAACATTACGCTTTCTGGCAGAGCCCAGTGACGTGAATTTTGGCGGAAAGGTGAACGGTGGTGCCGCCATGAAATGGATTGACCTTGCAGCCTATGCATGCGCTGCAGGATGGAGTGGCAAGTACTGTATTACCGCCTATGCAGGTGGCATTCGTTTTGTTGCACCGATTCATGTCGGCAACCTTGTCGAAGTGAGCGCTAAAGTGATTTACACCGGCAATTCCTCCATGCATATTGCCATTAATGTGCAAGCCAGCGATCCAAAAGAACTGAAAAACCGACTCACAACCCATTGTATCGTCATCATGGTCGCGGTAGACGAGAACGGTAAACCCACATCTATTCCCAAGTGGACGCCAGAAACCGATGAAGATATTGAGTTGGAGCAATCTGCCATACGTTTGATGAATGTGCGTAAACAAATCGGTGAAGAAATGGAAGCGCATGTGAAGCTATTTAAATAGACATCACAACCACACGTTAACAAAAGGCCACATTCGTGGCCTTTTCTATACCTCTTTCCTTTTTACAAAAAACCCATACTCACTAATCAAAGGCAATTAAAAAGGATAGGTTAACTTTTGATGCTTATTCCTCATAGTGATGAAAACATACCAACCTTCTGATTTTAAATTATAAATATATCGATTAATTTTTAATTTAG
>JBELME010000299.1:0-4874 GCA_042096095.1 Enterovibrio sp. | reverse complement strand
GCCTTTTTCGCCGCTTCTTCCGCTTTACGCTGTTCAGCGACTTTACGCTGGCGTTCAGCTTCTGCTGCCGCAGATTTCTCTTGGGCGATGCGTGTAGCTTCTTTAGCTTTAAGTTGTTCTTCAGCCTCTTTTTTACGGGCTTCGGAAATACGCTTGCGCTCAATTTCTGCTTCTCGTGCCTCTTTTTCAGCCGCTAGCTTTTCAGCACGCAACTCGCGAAGACGTTTCTCTTCTTGCTCGCGCTGCTTTTCAAGTTGATCAGCTTGTTGTTCTAAGCGACGAAGGCGATCGCTCTCTTGTCGTTTAGCTTCATCACGTTGCTGACGAATTTTTCGCGCTTGTTCGTTCACAACGCTCGGGTCGATAACGACCGCTTCAATACTCTGCCCCGCAGGCTGGTGCGATACTTTTGTGAAATCAGCGCCCCACAACAATCCTCCAAACAACGCGGCATGCAAAAGCACGGATATGATCGTTGCGCCTGAGTAGCTTGTGTTCTCGTTCTTCTTCATTCAGTTACTCATCTCACGAATCAAGCGGTTCAGTCATGAGTCCTACCGAGGACACACCCGCTTGATTCAACGCATCCAATGTTAGGATGATCTCTGAATAAGGCACTCGACCATCACCGCCAACCAATACCGGCGATTTAGGGTTTAGCTCAAGTTCCGCTTTTACGCGCACCAACATATCTTGTAAAGACAAGCCACGCTCCATATCACCATTGTTGACACTCAAGCCCAGGTCGCCATTTTGGTCGACCTCAACAATGATAAATGCGCCACTGTCTGCGTCACTTGCAAGGTCTGCCGCCGTTTTCGCGGTAGATGTTTGTGGAAGGTCAACATCCACGCCCTGCGTAACAAAGGGTGCTGTTACCATAAAGATGATAAGCAACACCAACATGACATCGATGTATGGCACCACGTTTATCTCGGCAGTCATTTTCCGCCGTTTAGATTGATAAGGCACGGCTTACTCCTTCGGTGCAGCGAATGCCTGACGGTGCAAAATGCTAGAAAACTCTTCCATGAAGTTCACATAGTTATTTTCGAGCTTACCTACCTTGGAGGTTAACTTGTTGTATGCCATTACCGCTGGGATTGCAGCAAATAAGCCCATTGCCGTTGCCACTAGCGCTTCCGCGATGCCTGGCGCAACCATGGCCAATGTCGCCTGTTTCACCGCACCAAGTGCAATAAACGCGTGCATGATGCCCCATACCGTACCAAAAAGACCGATGTAAGGGCTGATTGAGCCCACAGTCGCTAAGAATGGTAGGTTGGTTTCGAGTGATTCAACTTCTTTCGACAGCGATACGCGCATGGCACGGCCTGTTCCTTCCATCACGGCTTCTGGCACTTTGCCATTGCTGTGGTGAAGGCGAGCGAACTCTTTAAAACCCGAATAGAAAATTTGTTCACTGCCTGTCAGCTGATCTTTGCGCGCTTGCACTTCTTGAAACAGCTGAGAGAGATCCATTCCAGACCAAAAACGGTCTTCAAAACGTTCTGCTTTTGCCGTCGCCTGAGAAAGGACTTGAGAACGTTTGATGATCATCGCCCAAGACACGATTGACATGCCAAGCAGAACCAACATCACTGCCTTAACGAGCAGACTCGCTTGCAAAAACAGATCAAGAATTGACAGTTCAGCGCTCACTTAAAATCTCCGATTGAATCGATGGGGGAATGGATTTGGGTTTCATTTTCTCAGAATCGACACAGGCTACCTTAACGACGGCCCGACACAATACCTGCCCTTCTGAATTAACTAAATTCTGACAGAAAGTCAGGGTCACACGACGAAGCTCTGACACCGTCGTTTCGACCGTTAATAATTCGTCGAACCTTGCGCCCTTGATAAAGTCGATATCCATATGACGTACCACGAACGCAGTGTGTTCTTTAAATAGCACTTGTTGATTGACACCAATGCTACGTAAAAGTTCTGTCCTTGCGCGTTCGAAGTACTTGATATAGTTCGCATGATATACAAGACCACCAACATCAGTATCTTCGTAGTAAATACGAACCGGCCAGCAGAATGGGTGGGGTTGGCTCATCCGATAATTACCTGAAATCCATAATAAGGTTTAGCGAATTACTATAACTGACTTACTCAAGGTATTGAAAGCACGTTGCAACGTAGTAGGTCACGATTGGCGCAAAATAAAACAGCCTGAGGCCAAAGGCGCTCAGGCTGCTGCATAGATGAACGGTCATGGCGTCTTTATATGAATGCAGTCGCGAGGATAGAAATCATCACTGCCCATGCAAACGGGGGGAAAAAGACCAATTGCCAAAACCAAAAGCGCGGTTTGAACGCCATGCCGTGAATGATCCCCGTACATGTCGCCCAAATCAGTGCAGGGGCATTGGCGACGCTGAAGCCGCCAATTTTGTCCGCAAACGTCTGCGGATCCCAAATCACCAATCCCGCACATGTCAGCGCAAGCACCAATGACATCATCATCAACACACGCTTATGAAGACGGTCGTGCAGACCGTCTAACATCGTCGTGAATTTATTCTTCACTGTCGTGATCCATGGCTTCAGTGTGTTCTAACCAAAGCGCATTGATAATACCGAACGAGCACGCCAGCAATACACCTAGAATCCAAGCGAAATACCACATGGTTGACTCCTTCTCTTAGTACAGTGAGGTTTTGTTTTCTTCGATGAACTTGTCATCAAGACGGCCAAACATCTTGTAGTAACACCACGCGGTGTAAGACAGGATGATTGGCACCATCACAAACGCAACGCCCGTCATGATGTTCAACGTTAGTTCGCTCGATGTCGCATCCCACATCGTTAAGCTGTGAGCTGGGAACAAGCTAGAAGGCATCACAAATGGGAACATGGCGAAACCTGCAGTCAAAATCACGCCCGCAATCGCAAGGCTGTTGAACAAGAAAGCAAAACCGTCACGCTCGAAACGCGCGCACACAGCAACCAAAAATGGCATGAACACAGCAAGTGCCGGAGCAGCCCATAGTAGCGGGTAAGCATCGTAGTTATTGAACAGTGCACCGGTGAGGGTCATCACTTCTTTGTTCAACGGGTTCGAGGTCGCATTCGTCAGGATCTCGCTGGTGATCACATAGCCTTCAATGCTTTGCGCCCAGAAGCCAGCAAGTGCAAAACATACTGCCGTCAGAATCGCAGAAATCTGCGCCACGTTACGCGCACGAACGTGCAACGCATCGGTGGTTTTCATCTGAAGGTATGTCGCGCCTTGTGTCACGATCATGAACAAACTCACCAAACCACATAGAATCGCAAATGGATTCAGCAGACCAAAGAATGAACCTCGGTACGTTGGGATAAGGAATTCGTTCAGTTCAAAAGGTACGCCCTGAAGCAGGTTACCAAATGCAACACCAAAGATGATTGGCGGCACGAAGCTACCGACGAAAATGCCCCAGTCCCAGGTTTTACGCCAGCGTGGATCTTCAATTTTCGAACGGTAGTCGAAACCAATTGGACGCAGCCACAATGCCGCTAGCGTCAGGATCATCGCCAAGTAGAAACCTGAGAATGATACCGCGTAGACCAAGGGCCATGCGGCGAACAACGCACCACCTGCGGTGATTAACCATACTTGGTTACCATCCCAGTGAGGGGCAATCGAGTTAATCATCACGCGGCGCTCGTTATCGGTTTTACCAATAACAGGCACCAGCGCACCGACACCCATGTCAAAGCCATCGGTGATCGCGAAGCCAATCAGCAGAACACCAATCAGTGCCCACCAAATCAGACGTAGAATTTCGTATTCAAACATGTCTCACGCTCTCCTTATGCTTCAACTTGACGCGCAAGATCCGTTTCCGGGGTCTTTAGCTTTTCAAAGTGATAACGGCCTGTTTTTAGGCTGCTAGGGCCTAAGCGTGCGAATTTAACCATCAAGTAGACTTCGGCAATCAAGAACACTGTGTACAGTAGAACGATTGCAACCAACGAGGTGATGATTTCCGACGCAGGAACATTGGATGCTGCCATGTGTACAGGCAGAATTTCACCCACAGCCCAAGGCTGACGGCCATATTCTGCAACAAACCAACCGGCTTCACAGGCAATCCAAGGCAATGGGATACCAAACAGTGCCAGTTTCAGAAGCCATGGTTTTTCATCAATTTTCTGACGACAGGTTTGGTAGAACGCCATACCGAAGATAAACAGCATTGCGAAACCACACGCCACCATGATGCGGAAGCTCCAAAATAGCGGCGCTACCTTTGGAATAGAGTCTTTCGCAGCTTGTTTAATTTGCGCTTCCGTTGCATCAACAACGTTTGGTGTTTGCTCTTTCAGTAGCAGACCAAAACCAAGATCTTTCTTCACGTCATCAAACGCGGCAATGTTCTCGGGTGTTCTTTCACCTGCACGCAGTTTTTCAAGCAAACCGTAAGCAATCATACCGTTGCGGATACGCACTTCGTGCTCGTCAACGATGTCATGAAGACCCGTGACTTGCTTATCAAAAGAACGCGTTGCGATGATACCCATCACATACGGGATCTTGATCGCGTAATCGGTTTCCATGGTTTCTTGATTCGGGAAACCAAACACGGTGAACGCTGCTGGCGAAGGTTCGGTGTGCCATTCCGCTTCAATGGCTGCCAATTTCACTTTCTGAACATCACCCAGCTCATAGCCAGATTCGTCGCCCAGAACGATTGTAGACAGAATACCTGCCATACCAAATGATGCGGCAATCGCAAAAGAACGGCGTGCAAATGCGACGTCACGGCCTTTTAGAAGGTAGTAAGCACTGATACCCAAAACGAACATGGCACCCGTGGTGTAACCTGCTGCCACGGTATGAACGAATTTCACCTGAGCGACCGGGTTAAGTACAACTTCAG
>JBELME010000298.1:0-4930 GCA_042096095.1 Enterovibrio sp. | reverse complement strand
GGTGCTGAGCGCGTTGAAAGGGCGCTTTCATGATAAAGGGTTCGAGCGCTGAATATTGCGGGGTGGCCATCCACTGATGTCGCTCAAGCTGGAAGAACCGCTTTTCCGTTGGGTATTGTCTTGCCCAGCACCAATACCCTGATATTGCGTCAGGCTCGACGCTAGGGTTTTCCACGTTCTGTGCTTCTAAAAAGGGGTTTACGTACAATCGTCCTTGAACCAACAGTTTCCGCTTGCTCACATTTAAGTGAGGAAATTGCGACACAAAGGCATCCGATTGAGAAAGGTGGAGTTGGTGTCCTATCATCTTCTGGTATTTCTTGGCGAGAGTATCTTTGGCATTCGGCCCGTGCCACTCACCGTGATAGGCGAGGTAAAACTTTATCGCCACTTCCCAATGTTCTAATTCATCGTTCGCATTTTTTACAATGAAGTCAATTGCCCCCAGGGTTCTACCGTTCTCATCCACTTGCAGTTCTTCTGCGACGATGTCGTACTCAGGGTGTGCATTGAGCAGAGATTGAATTAACCATTGGTAGTAAAACCCGATTCGCCTTCCGCCTTGGTATTGTGCCTGATGAGGACGTTGCCTTAGCTGCCAAAAGGTATCATCAACCTGAATGTCGTTGCTGATGCTGACGACACTGGGCGCGTTGAGTATCCATTCGATATCACGCTCGATTTGGTCGAGGTTGGAAAACATAGGTGCATATCCTTGATTCGCGATAAGGCTAGGTTAACGTAAATCGGACGCTCCGGTATACTATGGGGGAATTCTTCGACTCTTTTCCGTGATTTAGGATGAACATGAACAACTTCGAATTAGAGGCACTACTCAACACCTTTTTGAAGCCTCAGGCCATAAAAGACTACTGCCCTAACGGCATGCAAGTTGAAGGGAAGTCAGACGTAAAGAAAATTGTCACGGGTGTGACGGCATGTCAGGCGCTAATTGACGAAGCTATTGCGCATCATGCTGATGCGATATTGGTTCATCATGGCTACTTTTGGCGTGGCGAATCCGAGCCTTTGAAAGGCATGAAATTCCGCCGTATTAAAGCCTTGATAGACAACGGCATTAATTTGTATGCCTATCACCTTCCGCTCGATGTGCATCCAGAAGTGGGAAACAATGCTCAGTTAGCCGCGATGTTGGATATCAATGTTAAAGGGGGATTAGAAGAGGGCAATCCAAACTCTGTTGCCATTTGGGGTGAACTCAACACCCCAATGTCTGCGGATGCTTTTTCTGCATTTATCCAGAAAAAACTGAATCGTGCCCCTTTGCATATTGATGGTGGGAATGCCGGTGACATCAAGCGTGTGGGTTGGTGTACGGGCGGCGGTCAGGACTTTATTGACCTGGCAGCAAGCAACGGCTTGGATGCCTTCATTTCCGGAGAAGTATCAGAGCGCACGACGTTCTCAGCAAGAGAGCAGGGGATTCATTACTTTGGTGCAGGGCACCACGCAACAGAACGTTATGGCGTGAAAGCACTGGGTGAATGGTTGGCACTACATCATGGCTTCGATGTCACATTCATTGATATCGACAACCCGGTTTAGCATGTGAACTTAAATGCGTTGTGTTTAGGTTGAAGGGTGTTGCCTTCCTCTGACCGCGAACAGGCAAAAAAAACGCCGCAATTGCGGCGTTTTTGTTTTCTGAACGTAGGCTTACTCGCGTTCGCCGAGTGGCGTAAACTCACGCTGATCGTAGCCAGTGTATAGCTGGCGTGGACGACCGATGCGGTTTTGAGGATCGCCGTGCATTTCATTCCAGTGCGCAATCCAACCGATAGTGCGAGACATCGCAAAGATCACGGTGAACATCGAAACAGGAATACCGATCGCTTTCAGAATGATACCTGAGTAGAAATCGACATTCGGGTACAGTTTTCTCTCGATAAAGTACGGGTCAGAAAGTGCAATGCGTTCTAGCTCCATAGCAACGTCCAACAATGGGTCGCTAATATTCAGCTCGTCAAGAACGTCATGGCATGCTTGGTTCATTACCGTTGCTCGTGGGTCATGGTTCTTGTAAACGCGGTGTCCAAAGCCCATCAAACGGAATGGGTCATCTTTGTCTTTTGCACGCTCAATGAACTCAGGGATGTTTTCAACTGAACCAATTTCTTCCAGCATCTTCAAACATGCTTCGTTTGCACCGCCGTGTGCTGGTCCCCAAAGTGATGCGATACCTGCCGCGATACACGCGAATGGGTTAGCACCAGAAGAACCCGCAAGACGAACTGTAGAGGTTGATGCATTTTGTTCGTGGTCAGCATGCAGGGTAAAGATCTTATCCATGGCACGGGCAACAACCGGATTCACTTCGTATTCTTCACAAGGCGTAGCAAACATCATGTGAAGGAAGTTCTCTGCATAGTCTAAGTCGTTACGTGGGTAGATGAACGGCTGCCCAATGGAATACTTGTAACACATTGCCGCTAGGGTCGGCATTTTAGACAGCAAACGGTATGCCGTGATCTCACGGTGAACATCGTTGTTGATGTCGAGTGAGTCGTGGTAGAACGCCGCAAGCGCACCAACAACACCAACCATTACGGCCATTGGGTGTGCATCTCGGCGGAAACCGTGGAAGAAGCTCGCGATTTGCTCGTGAACCATGGTGTGGCGGCTTACAACGCGACGGAATTCTGTATATTGAGCTTGAGTTGGGCTTTCGCCATACAGAAGGATATAACAAACTTCTAAATAGTCAGCGTTATTGGCGAGTTGATCAATCGGATAGCCTCTGTGCAATAAAACGCCAGCGTCACCATCAATATAAGTAATTTGTGACTCACACGACGCTGTTGCAACAAAACCCGGGTCAAACGTAAAAAATCCATTTGCGCCCAATGCACGAACATCGATCACTTCTGGACCGACTGTGCCTCCTTTGATCGGCAGTTCGATAGGTGCTTTCCCTTCAAGATGTAGGGTAGCTTTCTTATCTGCCATAACATTCTCCTTTGTTATTTTATAATCCTATCCCGGATACGGACCACGTTGTTGTACCGATCGCCGAATAAGATGTCAATTTACAGAAGTGAACTTTGTCGGGTGCGCGCAAGTATAAAAAATATGTGCAGTTTAAGTTAATGCTCTGTTTCGGGATTTCCGTCAATTTTATTGGTTTGTGTTTGAATGTTACGGGGCATATACTCTGCCGCAGGTCTCTGGATATTACATAAAGCCGAGGCGTTTCGGGGCTCAATTCGATATTTTTTCTGCGTAAAACGGCGAACGAACTGCAGCAAATAGCAGTAGAGCCCGTATAACGCAACCAAGATGTTGTAGGTCTAGCGCTGTTGCGAGATGTGATACCAGAGAGTGTTATAACAATAAATGCTCAATGGAGCTGAGTGGGCCATATCGTGAAAGTAAGAAAGCCAAGACCGGTAAACCTCGACCTCCAGACCATTCGCTTCCCTATTACAGCGATTGCGTCTATAGCGCACCGTGTATCGGGTGTAATTACCTTTATATCGGTTGCCATCCTACTATGGCTTTTAAGCCTGTCCCTTTCCTCCCCTAGTGGTTTCGAGTCTGCTGCAGGCTTCGTCGATAGCTTCTTTGCCAAATTTATTCTGTGGGGCATTCTCACGGCTTTGGCGTATCACATCGTGGGTGGTATCCGTCACCTATTGATGGACATGAAGTATTTCGAAGAACTTGAAACAGGCACGTTGAGTGCGCAAGTCGCATTTGGCGTAACCGCGTTTCTATCTGTGTTAGCGGGGATTTTAGTATGGTAGGACATGTATCTTCTTTCGGCAGAAATGGGGTTCATGACTTTGTCTTGATCCGCGCTACTGCCATCATAATGACGCTTTACACCCTTTACATGGTGGGATTTTTTGCCTTTGGTCCTGAGCTTACGTATCAGACGTGGCTTGAGTTTTGGAGCCAAACGAGCAACAAGGTCTTTACCATGCTGTCACTTTTCTGCGTGTTAATCCATGCATGGATCGGTATGTGGCAGGTATTGACAGATTACATCAAGCCAACACTGCTTCGTGCGTTGATGCAGTTCGGTATTGTTGCTTTGCTGTTTGTTTACCTGTTGACTGGCTTTTTCGTTTTGTGGGGTGTGTAAGTGAGTATTCCAGTAAGAGAATTCGACGCAATTGTTATTGGTGCGGGTGGCGCAGGTATGCGTGCTGCACTTCAAATTTCTGAGCAGGGCTTATCTTGTGCGCTGCTTTCTAAAGTGTTTCCAACGCGTTCGCATACTGTGTCTGCGCAAGGTGGTATTACCGTTGCTCTGGGTAACTCCCACGAGGACAACTGGGAATGGCACATGTATGACACCGTAAAAGGGTCTGATTACATCGGTGACCAAAATGCGATTGAGTACATGTGTAAAACGGGTCCTCAATCAATCATCGAATTAGAAAAGATGGGCCTCCCATTCTCTCGTTTCGAAGATGGTAGTATCTATCAACGTCCATTTGGTGGGCAGTCAAAAGCGTTTGGTGGCGAGCAAGCGGCACGTACCGCAGCAGCTGCCGACCGTACCGGCCACGCATTGCTTCACACGCTTTACCAACAGAACATTAAAAACAAAACAACGATTTTTTCTGAGTGGTATGCGCTTGATCTTGTGAAGAACCAAGACGGTGCCGTGGTCGGTGCAACGGCGATGGACATGGAAAGCGGCGAAATTTGTTATTTTAAAGCGAAAGCAACCGTCCTTGCTACAGGTGGTGCAGGTCGTATTTACCAATCAACAACCAACGCCCACATCAACACCGGTGACGGTGTAGGTATGGCATTGCGCGCAGGCGTGCCAATGCAAGATATGGAAATGTGGCAATTCCACCCAACGGGCATTGCTGGCGCAGGCGTTTTGGTGACAGAAGGCTGCCGTGGTGAAGGTGGTTACCTTCTAAACAAAGACGGCGAGCGCTTCATGGAACGT
>JBELME010000297.1:0-4931 GCA_042096095.1 Enterovibrio sp. | reverse complement strand
GTTACAGTGCACGGTGAAGGATACATGTTTGCGGGCATCTAATGACGTTGCAAGCAATGAGAGAACTATGAATTACATACCCTTTGAAGACTACAAACGTAAGTGGATTTTCACTCACCAATCTATGCCAGTGGCAGAAGAAGACCGTGCTGAAATTAAGCCCATGTCGGAAGAACGTGGCGCACAAGCGTGGCGAGATTTTGTGAGCAATAAAAGCCCGACGCCTGACCATTTTGGTAAAGGGGATTGGGCGATCATGAGCAGCGTTTGGGAAATCGAAGATAACTGGATGAACCCGTGGGAAGAAGAAACCGATCTTCCTGAGAGCGTAACAGCGTTTTTCAATATGGAAGACAACGGTGTTGTGTATTTTTGTTATGACAAAAACAACGTCATCGAAACCCGTTGGGGCATGTTCAAGAAATACTGGAAGAACTTTCTGTTCTACGATGACAAACCACTGTTGATTGCGAAGAAGAAAAAAGAAGTGGCGATGTTTGAACAGAACGGTGTGGTGAAGCTGGGTAAGAGACCGTAGTCGACGAGCAGACTGCGAGACTAGAAACTAGAGACTCAAAACTCAAAACTCAAAACAAAAAGGCAGGAAGTGTTCACTTCCTGCCTTTTTTAATTCATACGGTAATCTGATTGATGCGGCTTATTTATAAAACGCTTCAACAGTGCCTTTCAACGTGATCAGAAGCGGTTGGCCGCGACGGTCTAGTGCTTTCGGTGACGGGATCTTCACCCAACCTTCGCTGATGCAGTATTCTTCAACGTCAAAACGCTCTTTGCCATTCAGCAGAATACCGATGTTGTATTCAAAGCACTCAGCAACGTGGTGTGGGCTGCGTGGGTTGCCTGATAGGCGGTCAGGTAGCGTTGGTTGTGAAGTAGCGTCGTTCATAGTCATGACCTGTTAATTAAATAAAAAACCGCGTTATTGTAAGCAATATCCAGAACTAATAAAGCACAAATAGCAACGCATACAAGCCGTCGAAGCGAAGACAACCCGTATGATGTGCATGTTGTAGCGGCTTAAAAGTCTTTTTCTGTCGGCATATTTTCTTTGTTCACCAATACGAAATCAAAAAACCTCGTTGCCTGTGCGTTCGCCTTGCTCAAAAGCGGTCAGGTTGCACAGCGTGGTGTCGGCAATATTCCCCAACGCTTCTTCTGTCAGGAAGGCTTGGTGCCCGGTAAACAGCACGTTGTGACACGCAGACAAACGACGGAACACGTCATCTTGAATGACATCATTCGATTTATCTTCAAAGAACAGATCTTGTTCGTTCTCATACACGTCAACGCCCAATGAGCCAATTCTGCGGCTCTTTAATGCATCAATGGCGTCTTGGGAATTGATCAATCCCCCACGACTGGTGTTAATGATCATCACGCCATCCTTCATTTTCGCAAACGCGTCTTTATCCAGCATGTGATAGTTTTCGCGCATGAGCGGGCAGTGAAGCGTAATCACGTCTGATTGTGCGTAGAGCGTGTCCAACGGTACATATGTTGCGCCCAGCGCTATGGCATCCTGGTTCTCGAACGGATCGTGAACCAAGATATTCATGCCCAAACCTTTTAAAATACGGATGGTTGCGACACCAATACGACCTGTGCCGACAACACCAACCGTTTTACCGTGGAAGTTAAACCCTGTTAACCCTTCAAGATTGAAATTCGCATCGCGTGTGCGTTGGTAGGCGCGGTGTACGTGTCGGTTCAGGCTCAACATTAATGCCAAGGTGTGCTCGGCAATGGATTCTGGCGAGTAAGCGGGAACACGCACAATTTGTAATCCGAGGGATTGCGCCGCGTCTAAATCAACTTTGTCATAACCCGCGCAACGCATGGCGATGACTTTTACGTCGTGGGTCGCCAGTTCTGCAAGCACTTCTGCATCGAGGTCGTCATTCACAAAGGCACAGATGGCGTCAAAATCTGACAACAGCTTGGCGGTTTGTGCGGTGAGGCGAAAATCAAAGTAGGTAAGATCGTGCTTGTAAGTGGCGTTGTATGTGTCGAGGGACTGTCTGTCGTAAGACTTGGTACTGAAAACGGCAACCTTCATGATGACTCCCTTTGAGGGTTTGAATGCGACTGAGTATTACGTCGTAAAGAATAGAATTGGTTTCATTACGAGAAAGATGGGCGAAGAGATACGCGTTTTCAACCATGAGAGGCAAGAAAAGGGCGTAACAAGTGCCACATGGTGAATGTTTATACGATTTAACAGCAAGAGCATCGTGGTCTCTGACACTGAACATCTTCAGATTACTTGGGGAATTCATTCATCTGGCATGTAATTTGCTGCTATTTTTGTTATTGCCGCCTCGTGTTGCCGCTCCATCTCGGCGATGGTTGGCGCTTAACAAATAAAAGGATTTAGCATGAAAGCGCTAAAGATTGTTGCAGTTACCGCCGTCTTACTCTCTGGCTGTAGTTACGTATCGACTTACGGTGTGCACGCGAAGCTGCTGGGGGCAGAGCACCAAATCATCGAGTGCCAATATGAAGCTGCTTTAGATACGTTGCAGCGATTTACTGTCGTTGGATCAAGTAAAGAAAAACAACGTGCCTTCGAATACATGGGCGTTATTTACCAAGAAAAAATGGATCTCGAAGCCTTTAATCACACGGTTGATCGATTTTTATTCAGTGATGGCGGGCGTGGGAAAGATCGTGCAATGGTGATCACGGCGTGGAATGAAACACGTCGTTTACTAAGAGAACAACGCGTTATGGCGATAGGGCAAGCTGAATGTGCGACAAGTTTTGCTGGGCAGTCATGATGACATCACAGAAAAAGACGTGATCCTGTTTCCATCCTTTTAGGTGAGTCGCATTTTTATGCATGCTGATAATAGAGAAGGAAACTTTCCTGTTTACCTCACAGTTTTCCTATTCATCAAGTACTAAATTAGCTTCGTGTTCAAAATCAGTCAGTAATGCAAGGCCGCCACTTATCGACTGATTCTGAACCAAAAGACTTTCATTTCTTTCTGTTTGGTTCTATCAACTGAAAGGAATAAATGAGAGGGCAGCCATCGGGTTGTCAGCTTGAAACACGAGAGAAACCAGCTCCGGTATTGGCCTACCGTGCTGGTTTTTTTCATTTCTGCCCCCTGAGTTTTCTTTGCTGCATTACGAATAGCGATAAGGCTTGCCAGCTTGTTCCATCACACTCGCGTATTGTTTGAAGATATCGACAACCTGTTTCGCTCGCGGACTGGTTTCTGCCACCTCATCCCAGAACTTATAGGCTTCAAGTTCGACTTGTCGCCATTCTTCATCCGGGATGGTGGTTAATTCCATTTTCGTGCCGCTGGTGCGAAGTTTTGCTTCACCGCCCCAATACCAGTGCTGACGATAGTAGTGAGAACTGTCCATCATCATATTGAACAAAATCTTTAAGTGTTTGGGTAATGCGTCCCAACGTTCTGAATTGGCGAAAAATGACCCGCACCATGCACCTGAGATGTTGTTGGTGAGGAAATAGTTGGTCACGTCGGCCCATCCAACGGTGTAATCCTCTGTGATGCCTGACCAAGCGATGCCGTCTAACTCGCCAGTTTGAACGGCAACTTCGACGTCCTCCCATGGAAGGGTCACCGGAATAACACCAAAGCGTGTTAAAAAGCGACCCGCGGTGGGGAAGGTAAAGATACGCTTGCCCTTCAAGTCAGCAAGGCTTCGGATAGGCTCTACTGTCGCAAAATGGCAGGGGTCCCAAGAGCCGGCGCTGAGCCATGTCACCCCTTTGACTTCACCGTAAGCTTCTTGCCAGATTTCCTTGAGGCCATATTCTTCAAACAGTACAGGCACATCTAGGCTATATCGTGTAGCAAACGGAAAGTAACCGCCAAATACGGAAACATCGACGGGGTCAGCGATGGAATCATCATCACTTTGTACGGCATCGATGGTGCCCCGTTGCATGGCACGGAACAACTCACCGGTCGGTACTAATTGGTCCGCGTAATAAAGTTCGATGACCATTTCACCGTTGGCGGCAATGTTGAACGCATCCACAGCCGGTTTGATCACATGTTCGGCTAATGCTGGACCAGCGTAAGTTTGTAATCGCCATTTGATTGGTTCTTTGGCTGATACCACGGCAGGAGCACCTAGCACTGCGGTGGCGCTGGTTGCGCCAACAATGCCTGCTTTTTTCAAAAAGTCGCGTCTGTTACTCATAGTTATGTCCTTATTTCACGTTGTTGTACTACGCACATCCATGTGATCAGATGCGCTTAACTCAATGACTGTAGGCGCTCATCATTTGTATCGACTGCTTCATCGAAAGCATCAACGGCTGTAGTGCCATTCCGGCAACCACAGTGCCACTTGTGGGAATGCCATGACTATGACCAACGCGAACATCATGATGAAAACAAATGGAATAATGGAACGATAGATGTCTTTAAGGCTGATCTCTGGGGGCGCCATGGCCCGCATTAAAAAGAGGTTGTAGCCAAACGGTGGTGTCATGTAGGCGATCTGGCAGGTGATGGTGTAAAGCACGCCATACCAGATCAAATCGAAACCAAGGAGTTTTACTAACGGCACTTAGAGTGGGGCGACTATCACCAGCATGGCGATGTCGTCTAAAAACGTGCCCATTATCAAATATGATAGCTGCATCAAGATCAGAATTTCCCATGGGCTTAAACCCAACTGATTGACGAACAATGCTTCAATGGCTTTAACGGCACCGAGGCCATCAAATACGGCACCAAAGCAGAGGGCGGCAAGGATAATCCACATGAACATGCAACTGACAGAAAGGGTTCTTCGCAGCATATTTTCCATCACCTCTTTGGTCAAACGACGCTTAATGATGGCAGCCAAGGTGGCGGCTAACGCACCTACCGCTGAGCTTTCGACCAAGCTGGTGATCCCGAGCAAGAACAAGCCCGTCATCG
>JBELME010000296.1:0-4931 GCA_042096095.1 Enterovibrio sp. | reverse complement strand
GCGGCCTTGCTGAACCCATTCCGTCATGTTTGGCGTGACAGAGGGATTGAAGCGTTGCTTTTTCCCCGCCTGCGCGACCCAACGACAGAGGAACGATTCTTCGCTGTTTGGGTTAGCTTGCACTTTCCCGTTGTTTTTTGCGTCTTGCAGTTCCGTCATCGCCGTATCGACGAGCAATTTAATATCTTCTACGTAGCTCATTGTTCTTACTTTTTCGCTAAACCCCAATAAAAGAGGGAGGAGAGAATGGCACATCCAGTCATTGCGCCTGTCATCGGCCATGCTGAGTGCACCGGAATGGCCGCGACTATACCACCAACTAAGGTGCCAGTACCAAACCTCATTGTACCTGCCAATGACGATGCAGTGCCCGCCAACTCTGGATAGGCACTTAACACACACGCCATTGAGTTACTGCCGACGATTGAAATCGTGCCGATGAAGAAGATCACGGGGATGACCGTGCCCCAAAGCCCCAACTCAAGGAACTGTGCCGCCATCAATGCGATACCCGCACACAGTTGAATAAGTAGGCCGATTTTCAGCATGTTTTCGCTGCCCACCCGGCGAACGAACTTGCCATTGATAGACGTCATGATGATCAGGCAGACAACGTTCAAACCGAACAAGT
Organism: Enterovibrio sp.; assembly: GCA_042096095.1. Taxonomy (GTDB): domain Bacteria; phylum Pseudomonadota; class Gammaproteobacteria; order Enterobacterales; family Vibrionaceae; genus Enterovibrio. The sequence continues at coordinate 4,300 of JBELME010000296.1, read as the reverse complement.
AACCGAAGTTTTCCGTGCTGACACCGTAGTAATCGATGTAAACAAACGAACCCGCAGTCAGGAAGGAAAACATCCCTGCAAAAGAAAAACCAGAGGCAAAGATATACCCTACCGCAGAGCGAGAACGCAGAATCTTGAGGTAATTACACAACGTCGAGCCAATGCGGAGTGGCGGACGTTTTTCCATCGACAAGGTTTCTGGAATCAATGCCACAATCAATACAAAAACCAGCACGGCGAAACCCGCCAACAGCCAGAAGATTGAACGCCAGCCGAACCAGACCGCCAAATACCCGCCCATCATCGGCGCAGCAAGCGGCGCGACCGTCATGACGAGAGTAATGAACGACATGGTACGCGCAAACTCTTCGCGATCGAACATATCGCGAACCAAGGCTTGGATCACCACGGCTGCCGCCGCACCACAGAAACCTTGCGCAGCACGCACATAAGTGAGGGTTTCAATGTCATTCGCCAAGGCACTCACAATCGCGCCAACGAAAAACAGTGCGACACCGCCGATCAACACTGGCCTGCGACCGTAACTGTCAGAAATAGGGCCATGAATGAGCTGACCAATTGCAAAGCCCGCAGTGTAAGCCGCAAGCGTGCGTTGCACTTGCCCTGGGGTCGCCATTAAATCACGGGCGATTTCAGGCATGGCAGGCAAGTACATATCAATGGCGAGCGGCGTCAGGGCTGCAATCGCACCCAACACAAGAATAAAAAGAAACGTCAGCTGTTGAGCTGGCGGATTAATAGCATTTGTTGTCATGTATGCCTTACAGAAGAAATAAATAAAAAGAGAAGACAGGTAAGCGTTGTCGGCAAGAAAAGCCAGACCACTACATTCGTCACATAATAGCACTATGATTGTTTCTCTTGAGGAAATGATGACTTTCTTATTTGACGAGATAAAACGACAGAATCATGAATGAAATCAATACATCCTCTGTATTTTGTGCAATCTGTTTAAAAGATAGCCATATTGTTCAATCGTTCTCATCGAGCATGATTCCGAACAAACTCTATGATATGAGAAAGCACGATCAAAAAACGCCACAAATAAACTCATTTGTAGCGCTCTTTGCGAAATCATTTAGCCAATGTTTAACGGTGTTGCTTTGGCTAACGTCACCACTATTCACGGCGACGTATACATGCTCACTTTGATGGCATGAACAGTGCGATTTCTTCTGCTGTCAGTTCGCGATATTCGCCAGGCTCAAGGGTTTCATCCAATACCAGCTCGCCCACGGTTTCACGGTGCAAGCCCACCACTTTGTTACCGACAGCCGCGAACATGCGTTTTACTTGGTGGTATTTGCCTTCATGGATGGTTAACAGCACTTCTTTCTCATCAACGACATCCATTTGTGCTGGTAAGGTTTCGGCTTTCTCACCGCGCAACATCACGCCTTCCGCGAATTGTTCAGCAACATCGTCAGCGATGGGATCATCCAACCAAACACGGTATGTCTTCTCGCATTTGTGTTTTGGTGATGTCACGCGATGCGACCATTGACCGTCATCCGTCAACAGCAGCAGTCCAGTGGTATCACAGTCCAAACGTCCAGCGATGTGCAATTTTTCTGCGTTCACTTCTTCAAGCAACACGAATACCGTTGGGTTGCTCGAGTCTTCATGTGAACACACGTACCTTTCTGGCTTGTTCATCATGAAATAGCGTGGCCCCGACAATGTTAACGGTGCACCATCAAATTCAACGTTTGCATCTTCAGCAATTTTGATGGCACCGCTTTTAACGATATCTCCGTCAAGCGTGATACGTTTTTCTTTGAGGAGTTTTGCTGCTTGGGTGCGGGTCACACCCACGGTTTCACAAAGAAATTTGTCTAGCCTAATCATGATTTTTATAGTCCGCTATGTACTCGAAAGGCGCATTATAGGAAGTCGCCAGCAAAGGTACAGTGAAAACCGCACTCAGTTTTTTTAAACAACGATGAAATTGCGCTCTGCTTTTCCCCTTCCTATAACTAAGAGATGTCGAACTTAACAGTTCCACTACAGTCTAATCCTGTGCCTCCCAATTTTTGATTATAATCAGTTGCCTTTTAACTTATTGATCAGGGAAGAATTTATGAACGTATCGCTGCAATCGCCTTCCATCGATTCAATGCCGCGCCTCCTGGCGTTGTCAAAAGAACTTAATGATCATGAAGCACTTTCTTTCGATGTTGAACACGTGACGTCTGCCTTCAACTATTTGCTTTCGAACCCGACGCACGGCGATGTATTTCTAATTAACTTAGATAGTGACGGTACAAACGAAATCATCGGATTCGTTGTTGTTTGCTACAGCTTCAGTGTTGAGCTTGGAGGACAGATCGCGGTTATTGACCAGATTTTCCTCACGCAAGAGTGGCGTCGCCAAGGTGTGGGCTCTCACGTTCTTCCTACCCTTGAAGAACATGCAGCAAAGCACAACTGCCAATCGATCATTTTGGAAGTGAACATCGGTAACAGTGGTGCACGTGAATTTTATGAGCAATTTGACTACATGCCGAGAAGACAACACTGCATCATGTCTAAACGCCTAATGTAAAAGCACAAGCCTTGCGAATTCCTAGCCTTTCATTAGTCGCATCGTTACACTGGCAGTCATTGTTGGCTGCCTTTTTGATTCCATGTATACCCTTCGTCCCTACCAATCTGATGCCGTAAAAGCGGTTGTTCACTATTTTAGAAAAAATTCGACGCCTGCTGTTGCTGTCTTACCAACAGGTGCGGGTAAAAGCTTGGTGATCGCCGAGTTAGCGAAACTGGCGCGAGGCAGGGTGCTGGTGTTGGCGCACGTAAAAGAATTGGTGGAGCAAAACCACGAGAAATACGAAGGGTACGGACTCAAAGGTGGGATCTTTTCTGCTGGATTAGGACGTAAAGAAAGCGACGACAAAGTCGTGTTCGCTTCGGTGCAATCTGTTGTGCGCAACCTTGATGCGTTCAAAGAACAGTTCTCACTGCTTGTTATTGATGAATGCCACCGCGTGCCCGATAACGAAGAAAGCAGCTATCGAAAGGTGATTTCACACCTTCAGTCCGTCAATGCCGGTATCAAGGTGCTCGGGCTGACAGCAACCCCCTACCGCCTCGGTTTAGGTTGGATTTATCAATTCCATACCGCAGGGCGTGTACGCAGCGAAAAACCGCGCTTTTTTAGAGACTGCATTTTCGAATTGCCAATTCGCTTTTTGCTCGATGAAGGCTTTTTGACAGAAGCAAAAGTGCTTGATGCCCCGGTGCTTAGTTATGATTTTTCATCGCTAAAGGCCTCACCGACTGGCTTCTATAAAGAAGCAGATCTCGACCGTGTGATCGAAAACGCCCCCCGTGCAACCCCGCAAATCGTCGCACAGGTACTGAACTACGCGAAAGATCGCCATGGTGTGATGGTGTTTGCTGCAACAGTGAAACACGCACAGGAAATTCTTACGCTGTTGCCCGAAGCAGATTCGGCCTTGGTCATTGGTGACACGCCGCAAGATGAGCGAGATAGCATCATCCAGCGCTTCAAACGTCGCGAGTTGAAATACTTGGTGAATGTCTCTGTACTTACCACGGGGTTTGATGCGCCTCACGTTGATCTCATCGCGATTTTGCGTCCGACAGAATCTGTCAGTCTTTATCAGCAAATAGCGGGGCGTGGTTTACGTCTTTCTCCTGGAAAAGAAGACTGTTTGATTCTGGATTATGCCGGCAACGTCTACGACTTGTATCAGCCAGAGATCGGTGACCCTAAACCTGACAGTGACAGCGAAATCGTCACGGTTCCCTGCCCTGCGTGCGGATTCAACAACAACTTCTGGGGAAAGCTCGATAACAATGGCTTCTTGATCGAACATTATGGGCGTCGTTGCCAAGGCTTTTTTGAAGATGACGAAGGCGAACGAGAAATCTGTGGCTATCGTTTTCGTGCGAAGTTTTGTAGCGAGTGTGGCGCTGACAATGACATTGCGGCGCGACGTTGTCATCAATGCGATCATGCTCTTGTTGACCCTGATAAGAAGCTCAGGGACGCACTCAAGCTAAAAGATGCCATGATCATGGCCTGTGCCGACATGCGATTAACGGCGGGCAAGAATAAGTTCGATAAGCCTCAACTCAAAGTGACCTACGTCGGACACGATGGTGCGGAAATTCACGAGGTGTGGCCGCTCTCAACCAAACGCCACAAACAAGAGTTTCTGGCTAAGTTCATCAACGCCCATTTGGTTGATCGTCACCGCCCTTTTACTGACACTGCGCTCTCTAAAGTCGCGAATGCAGAACAGATCGGAAG
>JBELME010000295.1:0-4952 GCA_042096095.1 Enterovibrio sp. | reverse complement strand
ATCGGGCACGTGTATTCTTTGGCTTATAAATTGAACAAAGTATGCTCGCGCCCTGAGGGTTGTTGTTGATGAGATACGGCAAATGATAGAAGCGGCGCAGCGCGTGACGCATTTCGCCAATGGCATTGAGTAGGTTTTGTTGCGCATTACTCTGCGCTTGTTGGGTGAGCCATTGATGGGCAACTTCTTTGCTCCCCCAATAGCACGAAAAGACGAGCAATGTGGCTACAGAGATCAAAATCCATTTACGTACCATGTGCCGTCTTCCCGATTATTGCTAGCTAAGCGCTTCCAAACAGAGCATTAACGATACGCCTGAGGTTTGGCCGACTTGTCCCTTCCCGAGCATTACAGTATATATTTAAGCCATCTTAAAGCCGTCTGCCTACCAAAAGATAATGGAAGCGTGATGGCGGCTTAACGAATCACCCAAGCTATCCAACATATTGAACGTGATGTTTGATGGGGCGAGATTGGGACATTCTCAGTAGTTGTTATCAGCAGTGGTTAATACATGGAAAATAGACAAGACGCACGGATAGCGCTGATCGAAGACGATGAAATTGTGCGACAAGCCACCTCGCAATGGCTCCAGTTGGCCGGGTTCTGGTTGAGGAATTTGCCACGGGATACGCGGCACTGTCCAAAATACGTGCGGGTGAGTTTGATGCGATCATTAGCGATGTGAGATTGCCCGACATTGATGGTATTTCGTTGCTAGAACAATTCAAGTCGAACCAAATTGATGCGCCAGTGCTGATTATTACCGGCCATGGTGATGTCGATATGGCGGTCAAAGCGTTGCAGTTGGGCGCATTTGATTTTATTGAGAAGCCGTTTAAGCCCGATCGATTATCCAAACGCGTAACGCAGGCTGTTGAGCATTTTCGAGCACAAGCATCGACGCACCTGAGAGGCGAATATCTGGCACGCGTTTCGGGGTTAGAGAAAGTCCTGATAGGACAAAGCGATGCCATGTGCCATTTGCGGGAGCAAATTGCACACGTCGCTAAAATCGATACCAATGTCATTATTTATGGCGAGACAGGCTGCGGGAAGGAGTTGGTTGCCAACAGCCTTCACAATGAAAGCGAGCGCCGATCACGGCCTTTTGTTCCCATCAACTGTGGTGCAGTGCCAGAAAACTTGTTTGAGAGCGAGTTGTTTGGTCATGAAATTGGGGCGTTTACGGGGGCATCAAAACGTCGTATCGGTAAGCTCGAATATGCTGACAAAGGCACGCTTTTCCTCGATGAAATTGAAAGTATGCCTGCTGCCATGCAGGTAAAAGTACTGCGAAGCTTACAGGAAAACACGGTTGAGCGAGTCGGTGGGAACCAACAAATACACATCGATCTTCGCGTTATCGCGGCGGCGAAGGAAGATCTGCTCGCTCACCCATCGTTTCGGCAAGATCTCTTCTATCGGTTAAATGTGGCGCAAATCTCTATTCCTCCGCTTCGGGAACGAAGTGAAGATATTCTGATGTTGTTTGAACATTTCTCCCAACAAGCCAACGCCAATACGCGTGTGCTCAGTGAGGCAGACCGAAAAGGCATGTTGTCCTATTCGTGGCCGGGGAACGTGAGGGAGTTGCGGAATATTGCGGTTCGCTATGCACTCGATAGTTCAGTCTCCGCGATCGAAGTGTTGTCCATGCGGCCAACATCGACGATTGAACTCAGCGCGAGAGGCGTGCCCCTTGCGGTGCAACTCGATAACTTTGAGCGAAAGGTGTTGAGTGAAGCCTTGAAGCGACATCAAGGACGTATCAATGATGTGATGGAGGAACTCGATCTTCCGCGTCGTACATTGAACCAAAAGATGCAGAAATTTGGCCTTAATCGTACTGATTTTAAAGACTGAGTCTGTCTCGCAACCACGTGTTATCGCTTAAACCTGCGTCGGCGAGATTTTGCTCATTGTAGTGCGCGTTTGGGTTATGCACTCAGGTTGAACCCTTGGCACATCGGGCGTCTCCTTCAAAACAATGAGCAAGATTTTGCCGATAGCAATCCGTACTAATCAGCATGATTTTGCTCATTCTTCAGTCATGAAAAGCTATTTTCTTTTTAAAACAATACTTTGAATTTTGGCACTGCGCTTGCCTATAGCTCCGATAGTTAACATTTCGTTAACGGAATCGAAAGCAGTAGGAGTACAGGGATGACAATCAAGAAGTTCGCAACCGCGTTGACGCTGGTAATGACAACATGAGGCACCGTGTCCGTGGCATCCGCCGCGGAAGATCGCAGCTACATTCTCGCCACAGCATCGACGGGGGGAACGTATTACCCTGTGGGCGTTGCATTGGCGACACTCAGCAAGGTAAAGCTGGGCCCGAAATATCACTTTTCTTTGTCTGCGATCAGCTCTGCGGGTTCGGGTGAGAACGTCAAACTCTTAAACGAAAACGAAGCGCAGTTTGCGATCTTGCAAGGTCTGTATGGTGCTTGGGCTTGGGGCGGGGGTGGCCCTTACAAGGGCGTGAAACAACAAGATTTACGTGCGGTCTCCATGCTTTGGCAAAACGTCGAGCACTTCATCGTTCGCGCGGATTTGGCAGAAACAGGCACAGTGTCAGATCTTGCAAACCTTGCCGATAAAAAGTTTTCGATAGGTAAAAAGAACTCAGGCACAGAGAATTCAGGCCGTCAAATCATGAAAGGCGTGTCTGTCGATCCGAATGATTTTAACCTCGCATATATGGGATATGGTGCCAGCGCGAACGCCCTCCAAAACGGAACCATTGATGGCATGAACACACCTGCGGGTGTGCTGGTTGGTGACGTTACGCAGGCCTTTGCTGCCATGGGCGACGAAATCAAAATCCTTTCGTTCACCGATGAGCAAATCAAACAGGCGAATGGTGAATACAACCTTTGGACCAGCTACGAAATCCCCGCGAACACTTACCCTGGGCTTGATACACCCGTGACGACGATTGCTCAGCCGAACTTCCTTGCTGCTCGCAGTGATATCGCCAAAGACGATGTCTATCAGCTCACCAAAGCCATCTATGAAAACCTCCCGTTTCTTCAAGGCATTCACAGAGCCACCAAAGCGATGGCAATAGAAAAAGCCATTGCTGGGCTTCCTGTGCCTTTGCACCCTGGTGCAGCGCGCTTCTACCAAGAAGTGGGCGTGACGATTCCAGCATCACTTCTCGTTAAATAATGCTTCTTGCCCCTGAAAAGGGGCATTTTCCTTGCGGTAAAACGCATTGTTATCAACCTGACTTCGCGCGCCGTGATGTAGCGAAACCAGGTGACTATTTGCAGTATTTCTCCTGATGGGGAGATAGGAGTAACGCATGAGCGATTCAGTAAAAAAGGACTTGGAAAAGTTCGAATTACCGACGCGCACCGATTTCCCTTGGGTGAACACACTTATCACCGTGTTAGCGGTGTTAATGTCAACGGTACACATTTGGTTTAATACATTATCAACTTGGTCAGAGCTTTGGATCTCGGCCACCCATTTCGCGGACTTTGCGGTGATTTGCTTTCTTTGGTATCCCGCTCACGTCTCGCTCAAGCGCAATAAAATCGCTCTGGTTGTCGATGTTTGGCTCGCCTTAGCAGCGATCGCCTGTTTGATATACATCCCGTTCGCCGAAGACGCGCTGTATGAGCGTGGTGTGAAATTCATTGCCAGTGATTGGTTCTTCGCGATAGTCGCCATTGGCATTGCCATGGAATTGGTTCGTCGCACCATGGGCTTGTTTATCCCCGTGTTGATTGTTATTTGCCTGAGTTATGTGGTGTTTTGGGGCAAATGGATGACGGGGATCTTTCACTTTCCGGGCCTGAGCATGGAAACGCTGCTTTACCGCAGTTTCTATTCGTCGGAAGGCATGTTTGGCCCTATCTCTCGAATAAGCTGGAGCTATGTGTTCATGTTCATTCTGTTCGGGGCGTTCTTAGTGCGTTCCGGCGTGGGGGATTTTATTGTGAACATTGCGCGAGCAGCCGCAGGGAAAGTGATTGGTGGGCCGGGTTTCATCGCCGTATTGGGTTCAGGATTAATGGGCTCTGTGTCAGGTTCTAGTGTGGCGAATACCGTTTCAACGGGGGTAATTACCATTCCGTTGATGCAAAAGGCTGGCTTCCCCTCGCGCTTTGCAGCGGGTGTAGAAGCGGCGGCATCAACCGGTGGGCAATTGATGCCTCCAGTGATGGGAGCAGGCGCGTTCATCATGGCGTCTTACACCCAAATTCCTTATGTCGATATTATTGCCGTCTCCTTTGTTCCCGCGTTGATTTACTTTCTGTCCGTTGGCTTTTTTGTACGGATTGAAGCTAAGCGCAGCAAGGTGCAGAAAGTGGACTCGGGTGAAGCATCCATCATGAAGGTCTTGATATCAGGCTGGCACAACCTGATCCCGATTGCGGTGCTGGTGACGTTGCTGATTGAAGGCTTTACGCCCACTTATGCGGCGGGTATTTCGATATTGTCTGTGATTGTCGCCAGTTGGCTGTCAAAAGATCACAAGATGGGCCCGAAGGCTGTCTTAGAAGCGTTAGCACTGGGTGCAAGAAACATGGCGCCGACGGCAGTGCTGTTGGTCGGGATAGGTCTAGTGGTCAATGTGATCAGCACAACCGGTATCGGGAATACCTTTTCTCTCATGATTGATGGTTGGGCAAACGGCGATCTGCTGATCATGATGGTTTTGATTGCATTGGCGTCGTTGATCTTGGGGATGGGCTTGCCGGTGACTGCGGCGTACATCGTGTTGGGAACACTCTCAGCACCCGCGCTATTTACCTTGTTGGCGGAGAATCAGCTGCTTGATTTGATGATCGCAGGGCAGTTACCTGAGCAAGCAAAAGAGATTTTCATGCTGGCCGCTCCTGAGAAACTGTCGTTATTCAACGCACCAATGACGCTGGAAATGGGCGTTGTTTCCTAAATCATTGAACTAAACTGCGAAGTTGAGATCAGATCAT
>JBELME010000294.1:0-4950 GCA_042096095.1 Enterovibrio sp. | reverse complement strand
GTCTCTAGTCTCTAAACTGTCTACGCCTTGTCTCAATGCATCAAGCTCTTTCTGATAGGCACGATGTAGGCCTGTCGTTTTCTGATGATTGATTTCAAACTCGCGTAATTGCGCGTGATAAGCAAAGTAACTGCTCAGCGTCTTAACCGCCAACACAACGGTAACGATGGCAATCACAAATAAAAACACATCCATGTTGTTTCCTCCATCCATGATCACTGCCTTTATAAGAGAGTTAAGGGAATTGTGCTATTGGAGAGAGAAAATGCTCAGAGATACATCAAAGATCTAAATAAAAAGAGCGCACACGGCGCTCATTTTTTATATTTATTTGCTAAATAACAGGGCGTTATGAAACAGCCCATTGCGACAAGGTTCGCTTGAAGTCCTGGTAATCAAATTCATTCAATAGCTGCACGTCCCCATTGCTGCGTTGGCAATAGATAGAAGGCATTCGCAAACCATTAAACCAGTTCAACTTCACCATGGTGTAACCTGCACTGTCGGAAATGTGCAGGCGTTGCCCAATCTGTAACGGCTCATCAAAGTTTGCTACACAGAACTGATCCCCCGCCAAGCACGAGCAGCTGCCGATCACATAGGTATGTTCACCGGTGTCTGTGGCTTCCTCAATGGAGGCCGGCTCGTTATAGATCAGCGTGTCTAAACGGTGCGCTTCGGTTGCGCTGTCTACAATGGCGGTTTTCATGTCGTTCTCGACGATATCGACCACAGTAACAACAAGATCCGTTGTCTGAGTAATAATGGCTTCGCCCGGTTCAAGATACAGCTGAACGCTGTGTCGCTGGCTGAACGTTTGCAACGCAGACGCGAGTTTTTCAACGTCATACCCTGGCCATGTGAAAAACACACCGCCGCCCAAGCTCACCCACTCGAGTGAATCGAGATAAGCACCAAACTTATCCGAAATAGCATCCAATAAACCAATGAACGCATCCACATCTTTGTTTTCACAGTTCATGTGGAACATCACGCCATTCAACGATGCAAACACCTCAGGGTCGATCTTGTCGGCATGCACACCCAAACGCGAAAATTGACGCGCCGGATCCGCAAGATCTTGTCCGGCATAACTTACACCAGGATTTAAACGAAGCCCTAACGAAGCTTTACCTTCTACCAAGTGACGGTGCGCTTTAAGTTGTGATTGGCTATTAAAGATCAGCTTGTCACAAATGTCTGCAACCTCGCGCACGTCATCTTCGCTGTAACCCACGCTATAAGCGTGTGTTTCACCGCCAAACGTCTCGTAGCCTAGTTTTACTTCGAACGGGCCACTGCTCGTTGTGCCATCAAGGTATGGCTTAATGATGTCGAACACACCCCATGTAGAAAAACATTTGAGTGCGAGAACCAGCTTCACGCCGGAAAGCTCTTTTAAGCGTTTGGCTATTTCAAGATTTCGAATCAGCTTATCTTCATCAATCAGAAAATAAGGTGTTTTTAACGATGATGAATTCATTTTCTTCTCACAAAAAGCCCGCGGTGTTTAACGAAAACATCGCAGGCTTCATTGGCAAATTTACTTGAGGATATTGATGGTTGGCGCTTGAGGTTCTAGCTCTTCAACACCCCAATCTAGGCCAATTGACGGCATCAATTCGAGGAATGGGTCAGGGTCAAGCTGCTCCATATTGAACACACCCTTACCATTCCATGCTCCTTTAAAGTAAAGCAGTGCAGCAGTGATTGCTGGAACACCCGTCGTGTAAGCAATCGCTTGATGCTCAACGTCTTTGTAAGCGACTTCATGATCGGCATTGTTGTAAATGAACACGCTGCGCGCTTTGCCATCTTTTGTGCCTTGCACCCACGTACCGATACAGGTTTTACCTGTATAGCCAGGTGCCAGCGACGTTGGATCTGGCAACAGTGCTTTCAGTACTTTCAGCGGCTCTACCACCGTACCGTCTTGCAACGTAACCGCTTCTGGGCTTAACAGACCAATGTCACGCATGCAGTTAAAGTAGTTCAAGTAAGCATCGCCGAATCCCATCCAAAACTCGATGCGTTTAGCTGGAATGAACTCTTTCATCGAGCGGACTTCATCGTGCGCCATGGAGTAAACTTTATGGCTGCCAACAAGCGGGAATTCAAATTCCATCATACGCGTGTGACACGCCACTTGTTTCCACTCACCGTTCTCCCAGTAGAAAGAATCGCCTTGGATTTCGAGCATGTTGGTTTCAGGGTCAAAGTTGGTTGCGAACTTCTTACCATGATCGCCTGCGTTAACATCCATCACGTCAATGGTGTCGATCTCATCGAACAAGTGCTTAACAGCATACGCTGCAAACACACTGACGACGCCGGGATCAAAACCCGCACCAAGAATGCCTGTGATACCCGCTTGTTCAAACTTCTCACGGTAGCCCCACTGCCAATCATAGGCTTGTGGTACTTGCTGGCCTTCAGAACACAAGTCAACAGCAACTGACGTATCCAAGTAAGAGACTTTCGCTTGGTAACACGCTTCCATGATGGTCATGTTTACCCATGGAGGGCCCGCGTTGATCACCAAGTCAGGCTTCACGTCTTGGATGAGTGCAACAAGTGCATCTACGTCATCAGCATCAACGGCGCGAGATTCCAACTTTAGGCTTGGATTTTTAAGGTTGTTGCGGCCTTTGATTGACGCGATGATCCCATCACACTTTGCGACTGTGCGCGATGCGATAGTGATGTCGCCCAATACGTCATTGTTTTGTGCCGCTTTATGCGCAATCACCCAGCCAACACCACCAGCACCAATCTGTAAAATTGCCATGTTCTTAATTCCTTATAAGACAAATAGTCTTTTAAACAGTGCGATGCCTTTGCCTATCAGCAATGTAGCAAAGACATCAAACTCAAATATTTAACCCTGAACTTGCTTAACTGCATCGTCAGCAAGGCTCTCTAATTCGTTCAACAAGCTATCAAAGTCGCTGAGTTTCAAACACGGATTTAGGAGCGTAAACTTGAGCGCCACGTTTCCATCCACCATGGTTTCACCCACGACAGCGCGCCCTTTAACCAGAGCGTCTAATCGGATTTGCTTGTTGAGGTAATCAAGGTCGAGGCCTTGATTCACGCCCACATATCTAAACAGAACCGTGGACAAACACGGTGCTGCCAGTAATTCAAATTGAGATCGGTTGTTGACCATGTCTGCCACGAGCTGCGTTTGATTCAGTAAGTGATCAACCATAGAACCGAGCGCTTGCGGCCCGACATTCTGAAGTGTCATCCATAACTTGAGTGCATCAAAGCGGCGTGTAGTTGCAATAGATTTGTCAACCAAGTTCGGAAGCACATCTTCTTCACGGTTGAGATAGTCAGCATGGTGACGAATATACCCAAAGTGGTTTTTATCCTTGAGGATCACCGCACCGCAGCTGATTGGCTGGAAGAACATTTTGTGGAAGTCGATGGTCAATGAATCAGCACGCTCAATGCCTTCCAAACGGGCATGGTGACGACTTAGCATCAACGCACCGCCATAGGCCGCATCTACGTGCATCCATAAACCATGCTTTTCCGCCAGCATCGCGACATCATCCAGATCGTCGATTGCGCCGTGATCAGTCGTACCCGCAGTGCCTGTGATTGCAAAAGGAATCAGACCTTCCGCTTTCAACGCTGCCAAGGTCGCATCGGCAGACTCAATGTCCATGGTGCCGTCGCTGTAGGTATCCACACAGATCACCGCATGCTCACCCAGTCCCAATAGGGATGCAGATTTTTGCATGGTGAAATGCGAGTTTTTCGAACTAATGACACGCAGCTTATCTGCGTAGTCTGGTAGGCCGTCTTTTTGTACATCGGCACCTGAGATCTTATCGATAGCGTTATCTCGCGCCATCAACAGACCCATCAAGTTGCTTTGAGTACCACCGCTCGTGAATACGCCATCTGCTTTATCATCAAAGCCAAAGCGCTGGCATAACCAATCTGTCACTTCTTGCTCTACGAAGGTGGCTGCACTGGCCTGATCCCATGAATCCATGGACTGATTCAATGCAGTGACAAAGGCTTCCGCTGCAACAGCAGGTATCAAAGGTGGCGTGTGCAGGTGAGCAATACAGTGAGGGTGCTGAACAATGATCGAGTTCTTCGCGATAAGATCGCTGGTTTCTTCGATCACGTCGTCCAATGACTGCGGTGTTTCGCCCAAGTTCGCATGACGAATTTGAGACGCCAACACCGTAGGGTCAAGACCGCTGTATGGCGATTCGGTGTTTTCGAAAATCTTCTTCAATGCTTGCGTCGTTGCATTCATCGCCGCTTCAAAACTTTCTGCGCCATCTTTACCCGTGTGGATAAAGTGATCACGCCAGTTCTGTTGCAAGGTATCGGCAGGCTGAACGGCTTGTGTCGGTTCAACCAGGGATTCAATCGCATCTTGCAACGCCTTCAATGCGAAGTCGATTTGCTCAAACGTAATGATGATTGGCGGTAAGAAACGAAGCACTGAGCCTTCACGACCGCCCTTCTCAATGATCAAACCACGCTCTAGCGCTGCGCGTTGGATAGCAACGGTTAGCTCTGGCGCTGAAAGTGGTTCGCCGAATTTGTTTTTGCCACCTTCAGGGTCGCAAATTTCAACACCCAACATCAGACCTTTGCCCCGCACTTCTGCGATGCAACTGGTGGTCGCAGCAATCTTTTCAAGCCCACGACGAAGGTAGTCACCCGTGATTTTGGCTTTATTTGCGAGGTTGTCGCGACGGATGATCTCCATCGCTTTCGCACCTGACACCATGGCAAGTTGATTACCACGGAACGTACCTGTGTGTTCGCCTGGCAACCAAGTATCGATCTCTTTGTCAAATACCAGCAGAGACATTGGCAAGCCGCCGCCTACCGCTTTTGATAAACACAAAATATCTGGCGTCACACCAGACTCTTCGAAGGCAAAATGCTCACCTGTTTTACCAATGCCACATT
>JBELME010000293.1:0-5033 GCA_042096095.1 Enterovibrio sp. | reverse complement strand
GGTTGATACGCTGAGCTTCCAAGCCAAACCCTTCTATGAAAAATGCGGCTATCAATGTCAAATGACCCTCGATGATTACCCTGTCGCTCATCAACTGCATTTTCTGACGAAGAAACTCGTGGATACATCTGGTTAACGCTTTCGCTTATTGCGTATTCAGTGCGTTGAACTCCAACACTACCCCATCGGGATCTCGGATAAAACAGGCCACCCTGCGTTCACCGATACGTATTGGGCCTTCTGTGATCGCAATGTTGTTAGATGTGCAGAATTCAAGAAATTGCAGCATTGAATCAATGACAAATGCGATGTGCGTTATTCCCGGGCGCTTGGGTTGAGCATCCTGTAGCGGATTGTATATTTTCGGGTTGTGCGCTACGCCATTGAAAATTAAATTCACCGTGATGCCATCCGTGTTGGTGAGTTCACATGCTTGATGATCGGGCAAGTGGACCACTTCTTTAAAGCCCAGCAACTGATAAAACCGAACCGATTCTTCAGGGTCGCTGACGCGAATACCGACATGTTCAACCCTGATGACACGAAAGTGGACTGACATTATGCCAATCCTGGCATAGGGATGAAGCCATCAAGCGCTTTTATGTCACTTATCCAACGGTGGATATTGTCATAACCCTTAAGACTGACACCTCCTTCTTGCACCAATGCGACATAGGGAAAACAAGCGATGTCGGCAATCGTTGCGCTTTTGTGGACTAACAATGCATGTGTGGCGAGATGTGCATCCATGATGTCCAAGCATTTTTTCGCATTGTTTCTTGCGGTATCAATATCGAGGGGAAGGCCAAACAAATCATGCAAGCGAGCATCGTTCGGGCCACGAGCAATGTCATTTGCGGAAAAAGAAAGCCACTCCATGATGCGGGCCTGAGCGAGGGCACTTTGTGGCAACCAGTTATTTAAACGGAAGGTTTGTGCTAGGTAGATAAGAATGGCATGCGAATCTCTTATCAGCACCCCGTCATCGTCAAGCACTGGGATTTGTCCTAGAGGGTTGATGGTGAGGAACGCCGCTGATTTGTGTTCGTTAGCGAGATAATCGACCGGAGCAATGTCGATTTGAATGTTGTTCAGTGCACAGAAAAGACGAATCTTATAACAGTTACCGGACAGTTCTAGATCATACAACTTCATGGGGTGACTTCCTTCTAAGGGATGATTGAGTTCACACCACTGTAAAAGGAGAATGACGACATTAACATGGAGGTTTACGCAATGGGTGATGGCAAAATTGCAGAGCCAGTTTGGAACGATTTGAAGATTTTCTTTGCTGTAGTCAAAGCGCGCTCGCTTTCGGGTGCATCTAAATTACTGAATATCAGTCACTCCACGGTATGCCGGCGGGTTGCTCGCCTAGAAGAAACAGTGGGAGTGTGCCTCATTCGCCGAACGACAAATGGCATTATTTTTACCCATGATGGGCAGCAGTTGGGCACATTTGTTGAACGTATGGGAGACAATGTCAATGACATTCGTTTTTGGTTGAAGAAGAAAAAAGAGCATATTGAAGGCACCTTAACAGTAAGTTGCTGTGATATTGCGTTGCCGAGATTGTCTTCTCTGATTGGGGCGTTTTCAGCAACCAATCCCAATACTAACTTTGAGATCAGTGCGACACCCATGCATGTTGATCTTAGGGAGGCGAGCACTGATCTGGCTATTCGAGCAACTAATTCCCCCGACGAAGATTTAGTGGGCATACGTTTGCAATCTTTCTCATTACAGCTTGCACAGAAGCGTGAGGCACAGAAAATCGATGCTGCGATTTGGGTGGGGTTGAACGATGGCTTTGCTCATCTGCCAGGGGAGCGCTGGCAAGGCGAACAAAAGGATGCGTGTACCTACCAACTAAAAGCTGACAGTTATATGTGTGTTGGGGAGATTATTCGGTCTGGGGTTGGTATCGGTTTGCTACCTAGCTTTATCGTCGAAAACGATGACACACTAAAAAGCGTTCCCACCTTGACCCCTTTGCCTTGTTGGCATCTGTGGCTGCTTTATCATCCTTCCTTAAATAGGAACCCTTTGCTCGCCGCATTTGCTAGCCACCTAAAAAATAGGTGGTAATGGCAATGATTATGTAAAAATTTCTTTGCGAAAAGCCCAGATATCTTTCCGGTTCAGATCACTTCAATGTTCATCTTTGTGACAGGCATTCCGGAGTTGTCGTTACGTCGAGAAGCCTCGTCACATCCTGCGTTCTTTTACTGTTCTCCTATCTATTTAAGAGTTATTCTGCGTGAGATAAGTTAAATCCTGCAATCGTAAATTTCTCAGTCTGCAGTTTATGTTTTGAGCTCATTAGCCTTTCATTATTTGGGCGTTGAGCCTGCGTTAAAGGAGAGCGAATTGCAAAGTTATCGCTGGTATGTTGCGTGTACACACCCTGGTGAAGAACAAGATCTCGCCGGTCGCCTTCAACGTAAGAAAATAGATGTGTATTTGCCTGTTCGCACCTTTTCGCAAGTAGTGAATGGTAAAAAACGAACGTGCTACGAGCCCTTGTTCAAATGCCACGTTTTTGTTCGCACCACGCCTGAAGGGCTACAGTGGGTAAAAACGGCACCGGAATTGTCTCACTTTGTTAGGCATGGCAAATATTTGGCCTCTGTTCCAGGGTGTGACATTGTTAAAATTAAAACCGTGCTGCACTATTATGAACAAACCGAATCCATCAATAATGACAAGGTAGATGGTTGTACCATTGCCGTGATTAACGGTTCGCTAAAAGGCATTACCGGAAAATTTGTTGACATGGGAGAGGTGAAGCTGATTGCCACGCCAGTGACACAGTTAGGGTTCTCTATGTTGCTCGATCTGCCTTCTCGCTGCTACGTAAGAACTGAAATATCTGAATTTACTTGGTAAACAGTCACGCTTCGCACTGATTGTTTCCATGCCCAGCCAAGGATGGTGTTCGCAAGTTTCCTGTCACATCTAAATGCATTGGTCTCGCCCCTGTTTTTCCACGTCTTTGTTTTCAATTCCGCTACCGATCTATAAGCTTTAGTGTCATTCACCAGAGATGAATACTGCAAGGATTGCTGTATGAAGTTTATTAAAAGCGCCAACTTTACCGCTGAACGCCCATGGGGAGCGATGGATATCGCCAACATAAATGGTATCACTACACGTCTTCATTGGACCAACCAACCCTATAAATGGCACATCAACGACGGCGAAGAGATCTTCGTTGTGCTCGATGGCGAGGTTGATATGCGTTATCGCGAACAAGGCATCGAGAAATCAAACCTGATGACGGTGGGTGATATTTTTTACGCCTCGGTTGGCACTGAACACGTGGCACATCCTGTCGGTGAAGCACGCATTTTGGTGAGCGAGAAAGAAGGCAGTGTGTAACCCACACCCAAATAACCTCATAGATATGGAACGAGAAGATGCTGAAATGTGTAGAATTTGAACCGCAAGTTGCCGCAACAGCGGCGGTGATCTGGTTACATGGTTTGGGCTCTAATGGCCATGATTTTGAAGCGATTTTGCCTGAGCTCCGCCTTCCTGCGGATGCTCCTGTACGTTTTATTTTTCCGCACTCGCCGTCGATACCTGTCACAGTAAATGGCGGCATGGTGATGCCTGCGTGGTACGACATTCTTGAAATGGGGGCTGGACGTAAGCTAAATACCGAACAACTGCGGGATTCGGCAGCACAAGTGTCTGAACTTGTTGAGCGAGAAATGGCGCGGGGTATCTCCTCAGAGCGCATTATTCTTGCCGGTTTCTCGCAAGGCGGCGCAGTGGTGTATCAGGCCGCGTTGAGTTTCCCTAAACCATTGGCGGGGCTGCTAACGCTCTCAACCTATTTCCCAACGTCAGATACTATTGAGTATACCGACGCCAATCGCGCTATCCCGATTGAAATCATGCACGGCAGTTATGATCCCGTTGTTCTTCCTGCGATGGGCGAAGATGCGCGTGATGATTTGATTGCCGCGGGTTTTAAACCAAATTGGTCGACCTACCCGATGGAACACCAAGTGTGTATGCCGCAGATAAAAGACATTGCTGCGTGGCTTTCAGCGCGTCTAGGTCTTTAACGCTTCGGCTTTTAACGCTAAGAGCGAATTGTGGCAGATATTTGATCGGATTGGCCGTTGAGTCGGCTTTCTGTCGCATCGCTGACGCCTAAATTTGAAGTCATGATGATGCAATGATAACTATATGTTTTTAAAGCACTGTCAGGTAAGTGTCACCATGGTGACGTGGTGAATGTCTTCCCGTTTCTCGTAGATTGAAAGGGCACGCAGCAGAAAGGAAACGACATGATTATCAGGAAACTAAGATTGCAACGTGGGTGGTCACAAGAGCAACTTTCGGAGATGAGTGGACTGAGTGTAAGAACCATTCAACGCATCGAAAGGGGTGACAAACCGGGATTGGAATCGCTGAAATCGTTGGTTGCTGTATTCGAAGTCCAAGTATCAGATCTTCAGAAAGAACCGGAGCCCGACATGACAGCTGACGTAAAAATTACAGAAGAAGAAACCCGTGTGATTAACCAAGTGAGAGAAATAAAAGGTTTCTACTCACACCTAATGACCTATGCGTTAGTGATCACGGGGTTGTTCATCTTGAATTACATGACTAGCCCTGAATATATCTGGGCGTGGTGGCCTGCAATGGGGTGGGGCATTGGCATTATTTCTCACGGATTAAGCGCATTTGAAGTGCTGAACTTCTTTGGCGCTGATTGGGAACGCAAGCAAGTCGAAAAGCGGTTAGGGCGAAAACTGTAGCACCCATTGTTCAAAGCCAATCATGGCCTGGCAGTGTCTTACCAACATGCCTAGCTACACAGAAAAGTACCATTCAATCTAAACCCGCATTTGGCGGGTTTTCTTTTGGATGCCACCCTGAAAACAGATGGATTTAGCGATGGGTCGTTGGGGCGACAAAAATAACGATGAGGGGAAAATGTGACTGAATCTGTTTTCGTGAATATCTATGTAGTTGTTGATTGCGGTGAGTTAGGCAAAATCACTGTGCGAACTGAT
>JBELME010000292.1:0-5075 GCA_042096095.1 Enterovibrio sp. | reverse complement strand
GCTTGTTCATGATGTTGGTTTTGGTCGCCGTTGCTTCGTTAATTTTGGGGATGGGCTTACCCGTAACGGCGAGCTATATCGTTCTGGGTACCCTTTCGGCGCCTGCAATTTATGGATTGATTGCCGAGCAGCAACTTCTCGAACTTCTCACCACAGGACAGTTGCCGGAGGAAGCGAAAACCATCTTTATGTTGATCGCCCCCGAACAGCTCGCTGCACTGGGCGCGCCCATGTCGTTTGAAAGCGCCATTGCGCTTGTGGGTTTGGTACCCGACGATTTCAAAGCTACCTTACTTGAGCAGAGCTTAGGCCCTGTCACCGTAGGTCTGGCTTTGTTATCCGCACACTTGATCATCTTCTGGCTATCTCAAGACAGTAACGTCACACCGCCAGTGTGTTTAACCGCGTTTGCGGCGGCAACCATCGCAAAGACACCACCCATGGCAACGGGCTTTACTGCTTGGAAGATCGCAAAAGGCTTGTACATCGTGCCGCTATTGATGGCTTACACGCCATTGGTGTCGGGAGATTTTCAGCAAGTGCTCGTCGTGACGGGATTTTCCATCTTAGGCACATGGTCATTGATCGCGTGTTTGGAAGGTTATTTAGAGGGGCCGATTAACATTGCCCTTCGCGCTGTCGCCGCCGGATTGGCAGCCGCCATGATGTGGCCGGGTATGGATGTAACTTTCCGTGTCGTTGGCGCTGCGTTGTTTATCTCACTGCTGATTTACAGCCGAAAGCAAGCACCTGTTGCGATGGCATAAGCCTTGTTTACCGAGAAACGAAACTTACAACGCTAAAAAAGCGCCTTTACGGCGCTTTTCTTTTTTCGGTGTTTCGACCCTCAGAAGGCTTATTCTTCGCCTTCTGACTTGGTTTTAATACCTGACACGGAAGGCGGCTCGATATTCAGCACAAAACTGTCCATCAATCCTACCATGCGACCAATTTCTGGCTTGGTGATCGTGTCATTCGCTCCGAGTTCAATCGCTTTGCGGCGGTTATCATCACTCATTAATGATGAGAACATCACGATGGGAATCGTTTTGTATTCTTCAATTTCGCGAAGACGTTTCACCAAGTGCATGCCGTCCATCTTCGGCATTTCCACGTCAGAAACGATACCGTCAACAAACTCTTCAATCGGCAAGTTCTCTTCATTGCATAAGCGAGCAAACTCGGTGAGCGAATCCAATGCCTGTCCACCGTCTTTGGCAGAGATAACGTTATACCCCGCAGAGCGCAGCGTATTTTCAATCAAACGTCTGATGAAGGCGGAGTCATCCACCACCATAATGGTTTTCGCTTCACGCTTGGCCACCATGGCGTCATCAATAACCACGCGTTTGTCTTGAGTGACATCGTATTTTTCCATACTCAATTCTGGATTGATGTCTGCAATGACTTTCTCGAAGTCGAGGATCATGATGAGATTGGTGTTCTGTCGAACAACCGCCACAACGCAATCCTGTTCTGACGCTTCAAGAAACTGAGAAGGTGATTCCACTTCTTCCCATGAAATTCGGTGAATGCGACTTACACTGTCCACCAAAAAGCCGTTCGCCATGCGATTGAAATCTGTCACGATAACGACTTTGTTTTCGAGATCGTTCTCGGTTGGCACACCCAGCCAGCTGGCGAGATCGACCAGAGGAATGAGTTTTCCGCGTAACGAAAACACACCCAACACATTGGGTTGCGCGTTGGGGTAATCCGTTGTGTCTGGAACGCGTATAACTTCTCTAACTTTCGCTACGTTAATGCCGTAATAACAAATTTTCTTGGAACCGTCTGGCTGTTTCTTTAGCAAGCTAAACTCGATAATTTCGAGCTCGTTGGTTCCACTCTCTGTCAAGATTGAACTTTTTGGTTCTGTACTCATGCCAAATCTCGATGGGTTTATGAAGCGGAAATGAAAAAATGTACTTTTACAGCATAGTCACGATCTACAAACAAATGCCTCATTAATAAAATTTTATCGCGCTCCATCCCAAATCAACTCGAATTGCTCAGTCTACTTTTAAGGCTTGTTGCTCAATCAATGCATTGATAATCGCGCTGGTTTCCGCCCCCGCAGCAAGGTTCAAACCCGAGCTAGAGATATCCATCTGTTGCAATTCAATGTCTTGCTGTTGGCTGCCCGAGATAATCCCTAACGTGATAGTGCCTTGTGCATCAACAGTGGCTTCGTCAATGTAAGGAAGTAGATCATTCACGTCAGGGTTAGCACCCAAATCGGGTAGTAAGCCACTGATATAAAGTACGTCTTCACCCAACTCAAAATCTGTGACGATGTCACTGTTGGTGGGAGTGCTCAACGATGATTCAAGCCAAGTGAATACATCATTACCAGCCCCTCCAGTGAGGATGTCGTTACCCGTACCCGCTTGCAGTGTGTCATTTCCGTCTAGCCCAAACAGACTCTGTCCTCCAGCTTGCGCTGATAGGTTGTCGTCGGCCGCGCTCCCAATGGTATCGCCAAGGTAAAGGTTACCCTTGTTCACCATCGCTTCTAACAACTCCGATTGAGAGAGCCCAGAAGATGCTCCTCCTACTAACGCATCAAGGCTCACGCCAGAAAACGCGATATGTTGAACCTCACTTCCACCATTACTGATATTCAACAGTGCATCACCGTTTGATTCGGACAATGACAAAGATTGTGCGAGTGCATCGAAGCTCGCAAGTTGCGCCACATCAACCGCAGCACTCAAATCAATAACGTCGAGATTCGGCTCGAAATCCATGATGGTATCTGTAGAAGGTGCAGTGCTTGAGCCCAGATCGGACTCCGTCCATACGAAGCGATCTTTGGTACTATCACCGCTTCCACTTTGATCGCCGCCCCACAATGTATCGTTTCCTTGTCCACCCGTTAAAATGTCTTCGCCCAAGCCACCAATCAAGGTGTCGTTTTTCGCGCCCCCTTCCAACGTTGCGGCTTCCGAGCCTGATACAACAATGTTTTCGGCAGACGCATCTTGCGCAGCAAGTGCGCCTTGGCTTGGGTTGCTGAAGGAAATGTTGAGATCAATGGCAGACGATTCTGCACGCTCAGCGCCTGTCGAAGAAATTGCCACGACCTCAACGGTTGTCGATTGCACTGTGTTCCCCGTGACATGAAGCTGCGCAAGTTCTGAAGGTGTGAGCGTTAGAACACCACCAACTGGCCCAGTGCCAATCGGCACGCCCTGTGAATTGACAAACGTCATATCGTTAGGAACACCACGAATTTCAACACTCAATGTTTCAGCTGCATCTGTCAGTGCAGCGACTAAACCAAGAAGCGGAATGATCGCTGCAGTCGCACCACCCACAGATGCAGATTGTGCATTATTCAACACCAAGGTGGGTGCATCCGGCTTTGGCGTGACGTTCACCGTGAACGTATCAGTGTCCGTACGTTCTCCGCCCGTTCCTGTGTTGCCATTGTCGTTAACAGACACGGTTAACGTGTCTTCACCAGCGAAGTTCAGATCACCGGTATACAGAATCCCACCACTGCCGGATTCCCCCAGCAATGCATTGATGGCATCCAACGCGCCTTCCAGCTTGAGGGTTGCCGTACCTGCGCCGGTGATCGTTATGCCTGTGGTGTCGGCAGAGGTTGGAATGGACAACACGCCGTCCACTGCGGCAATTTCAACGGTTATCGAGTGACCACTGCTTTCATTCGCATCGATGTCTTTAACGCGAATCGATTCAATCAAGAGAGGCGTGTCTTCATCGACCGTTAATGCTGTCGCAGGCACTGTCAGTTCAGGGG
Source organism: Enterovibrio sp. (assembly GCA_042096095.1). Classification (GTDB taxonomy): domain Bacteria; phylum Pseudomonadota; class Gammaproteobacteria; order Enterobacterales; family Vibrionaceae; genus Enterovibrio. The sequence continues at coordinate 1,306 of JBELME010000292.1, read as the reverse complement.
CATCATTAACAGGCGACACCGTCACATCTATCGTTTGGTTCACCCATAGCGTGCTTTCCGCTTCTACGCCGTTATCGACAGCGCGAATAGACACAGACAACTGCCCATCCCAATTGAGTTCGTTGGCATCTCCCGGAGTGAAGAGTAACGATGACAAGGTGGTTTGATTGGCAGTGATGACCCAACTTCCGTCAGGCTGTTTCACTGCACTGCTGCCAGACGCAACATCACTTGGCAAACTCAGCGTGGCCGAATCCGGCACATTGGTGACAACAATTTTTATCGTCTCTGCAGGGTTTTCAGAAATCGCGCTGCTTCCGCCGTTGTAACTTTGCGATTTGTCTATCACCTGAATATCGAGCGGCAGCGTGATGGTTTCATCTTCCGCCCCTTCGACAGACGTGGTGATGTCCGTATCAACGCCATCGCCAATGGGGTTAACTTGAATATCAACGGACGTGGAATGGGCTTCTGGCGAGGACAAGGTTGCCTCGTCGGTGTAAACCACCAGCCCGACATTGAAGGTACCGCTAAAGTTATTCGGCGGGATCACCACGATATCGTCGAAATCAATGGTTGTGCTGTTCGCGGGAATACTGATTGTCCATTCTCCGCCCCCGCTGTTTTGCACTAAATGACTGCCAAGCGTCGAGACTTGAAAACCATCAGGTAAGCCAGTGAGTTTGACGGAGACGATGTGTTCAGATCCATCCAGATCGGTGAGTTTTGCTTCTAACCCTGTTAACCGAATGCCGCCAGTTTCGTCTTCGTTACCTTCAATCGGAGACGTATTTCCAGAAAAGTCGACAGGATCATGCACAGCAACCACATTGAACGAGACTTGATTGGTCACTTCCTGCGCTGAAGAGGCATCGGGTAAGCCAGCGTCATCGTTTTGCGCCGTGTCTTTCACCGTCGTTTTCACGGACACCGTCACCGGGCCACTGTAATTCTCAGCAGGCTTGAAATAGATAGAAGAGAGTTCAGCTTCCGTTACTGTAATGCTTTGTGCACCATTTAAGCCGTTTTCATCCACAAACTGCCCCATGTCACTGTCAACGGTCAGGACAATCTGTGTAACACTTTCTACGCCTTGTTTAATATCAGTATCCGGATCCTCTAATACCGTCGTAAACGCCAGTTTTACAATCCCATCTTCGAACGCTTTTCCGGCAATAGGCACCACATCGGCGGGATCGGTAACGGGTTGTTTGTCAGGCCCTAACCCATCTGTTTCCAGTACAGTAACGTTGACAGACACACCATCAACTTCTGGCGCGACAACCACGGTCAAGCTGTCGTCAGT
>JBELME010000291.1:0-5085 GCA_042096095.1 Enterovibrio sp. | reverse complement strand
GAGGGATTTCTGATATTAGATCATATTCGCTAACAAAGTGCGATCCCGCCCTGCATATGCTTTGTGAGCTTATTTATCAACCTTTCAATTATTTCTATCAAAGCGAATCAGTAAACATCATTTATTTGGTCTACTGGATACTTTTATTAGACTCAAGAAACCTCGGGATGCTCCGACCGCAAGGCCAACAGGTGAATTCTCTAAAAACCTTGTAAAAGTGCAGGTTTAATCTCGCTGGCTCTCACCCCGTCAAGTCGCTATAATTGCCGCCTTGCGAGAAAGAGGTCAAAAAATGCGCAATTCTGTTACTCCTATTTACGATTACCCAAAATACTGGGCTGAGTGCTTCGGCGCTGCGCCATTCCTTCCTACCAGCCGTGAAGAAATGGACATGCTTGGTTGGGACAGCTGTGACATCATCATTGTCACGGGTGATGCCTATGTCGATCACCCAAGTTTTGGTATGGCTGTTATTGGTCGTGTACTCGAAGCACAAGGCTTCCGAGTAGGTATCATTGCGCAACCTGAATGGCAAAATAAAGATGCCTTCATGGCGTTAGGCCAACCCAACCTCTTTTTCGGTATCACCGCTGGCAACATGGATTCCATGATCAACCGCTATACGGCTGACCGTAAACCACGCCACGATGATGCATACACACCAGACAACAAAGGCGGCATGCGCCCTGACCGTGCGGTATTGGTTTATTCGCAACGCTGCCGTGAAGCCTATAAAGATTCTGCGATTGTTATCGGCGGTATTGAAGCCAGCCTTCGTCGTCTCGCGCATTACGACTATTGGTCTGACAAAGTTCGCCGTTCAGTGTTGTCTGATGCAAAAGCAGACATCTTGCTCTTCGGTAATGCAGAACGTGCATTGGTAGATGTTGCACATCGCCTATCTCGCGGCGAAGACATCAAAGCCATGACCCGCATTCCAGGTACAGCAGTGATGTTAAAAGCTGCACCTGAAGAAATGGCGGAAATCGACAGCACACGCATCGACAAACCAGGCAAAGCCATGGTGATGTCTAACCCGTACGTGGTAGAAACAGCGTGTGAAACCTCAAAAGAAGCAGCGAAAGAAGACGTAGCGAAGCCTGTTATGGTGCGCCCTGCGCGTCACGATGCTGAAAACAGCTACGTGCGCCTGCCTTCATTCGAAAAGCTCTTGAACGACCGCATTCTATACGCACACGCAAGCCGTGTGATGCACCTAGAAAACAACCCTTATTCAGCGCGCGCACTGGCTCAAAAACACGGTGACCGCGAACTGTGGGTTAACACGCCGCCCATTCCTCTCACAACAGACGAAATGGATTATGTGTTTGGCTTGCCATACGCACGTGTTCCTCACCCGAAATACGGCAACGCGAAAATCCCTGCGTATGAAATGATCAAAACATCGGTCAACATCATGCGTGGTTGTTTTGGTGGTTGTTCTTTCTGTTCTATTACCGAGCACGAAGGCCGCATCATCCAAAACCGTTCTCAGGAATCGATCCTGAATGAATTGGAAGACATTCGCGAGAAAGTGCCAGGTTACACCGGCGTTATTTCAGATTTGGGTGGCCCAACAGCGAACATGTACCGCTTAGGCTGTTCTGATCCAAAAGCAGAAAGAAACTGCCGCCGCCCTTCATGCGTGTTCCCTAAAATCTGTGAAAAACTCAATACAGACCACCAGCACACAATCGACCTTTACCGCGCTGCGCGTGAAACCAAAGGCGTGAAGAAGGTGGTGATTGCATCAGGTGTTCGTTATGACCTAGCGATTGAATCGCCAGAATACGTGAAAGAGCTTGTGACTCACCACGTTGGCGGTTACTTGAAGATTGCCCCTGAACATACAGAGAAAGGCACACTTGATCTGATGATGAAGCCGGGCATGGGCACTTATGACCGCTTCAAGGAAATGTTCGACAAGTACACCAAAGAAGCCGGTAAGAAGCAGTATCTGATCCCTTACTTCATTGCAGCGCACCCTGGCTGTACGGATGAAGACATGCTGAACTTAGCATTGTGGTTGAAAGAGAATGACTTCCAGTGTGACCAAGTACAGAACTTCTACCCATCACCGATGTGTAATGCGACAGCGATGTATCACTCTGAAACAAACCCGCTCAAGCGCGTGAAATACAAGAAACGCGAAGAGTTGTTTGTGGCGAAAGGTGAGCTTCAACGCCGTCTGCACAAAGCCCTGCTTCGTTATCACGATCCAGCCAACTGGCCGTTGATCCGTGAAGCGCTGACCAGCATGGGTAAAAAGCACCTGATTGGAGATCGTCCGGGCTGTTTGATTCCGCTACCAGGCACAGAAGCAGAGCAGACATTCGCTCAACGTCGTGGCTCAGGCCGCCACGGTGCGAAACGCTTTGCAACGAAACACCCTAATCAGCCTGATATCCGCAAGCCGCAGCGTAAATCCGCTGATGGCAAGCCAGCAGGTGGTCGCCCTACCAACGGCAATAAGACAAGCAATGGTAATAAGCCAACGAATGGCGGAAAACCAAGCAACGGTAAGCGTCCAACCAATGGCAACACTGCAGGCAATGGACAGAAGCAAGGCGGCAAGCCATTCGCTGCTAAGCCTGCAGGTGGCGGTAAAAAACGCCCTGCTGGACAGCGTAGCCGCCAAACCGCGCGCTAAGCGTCACCCAGCTTCTTGCTGAACAGAAACGAAAAAAGCGAACCAAATGGTTCGCTTTTTATTTATCTGTACCTAGGTATGTTTACTACTAAGCGGGCGTTGCTAGCGAATGAGTTCGGAAACGACAAGGCTAATAACAGCAACAGCCACAAGGGCAACGAACACGATGGCTATCTTCTTTTGCATTTTTTCATCCACAAATTTTGCTGCCAGAAGTCCAACGAGTATCAAACCAACAATGAAAACAATCTTAATCATTTACAAGCCTCGCTTTGGCGTTACGTAGTGATCATTGCTTAACGCCTTAGTCAAGGCAACGATTTGATTTTCAATAGAGTATATCTTCTAAATCCAAGTTATTCCGCGCTCAGTCGCCCACTTCCCTTCGAAACATGCATCACACAGTCCATCAGCTTTCTAAGATGTATGTGACCCTTTCCGTGCGGCTGAAGTCGTTTAAACGCTTGTCGCTTAGTGGGGTTAATCCACCCAAAGCGGACAAAGCCATACAATGTGCTACGTTTAAAGCGCAGTACAGGAACAACTCCTACTCCATATTTTTGCATTAAAACAATTCGCCGATACGAGGCGATGTGAAAAGGACGCTTTGTTATGTTGAAAAAATTAACTGCCGAATTCATCGGTACGTTTTGGTTAGTTCTGGGAGGCTGCGGCAGTGCTGTATTAGCAGCTGGAGTACCCGACGTTGGAATCGGTTATTTAGGTGTTTCACTGGCTTTCGGTTTAACCGTTGTCACCATGGCGTACGCCATTGGTCATATCTCTGGTTGTCACCTAAACCCAGCTGTCTCTGTTGGCCTTTGGGCTGGCGGTCGTTTTCCAACCAGTGAACTTCTACCTTACATTGTTATTCAGGTTGCGGGCGGTATTGCCGGTGCTTACGCGGTTTACATGATCGCCAGCGGTCAGCCAGGGTTTGATTTAGCGGGCGGCCTCGCGTCCAATGGCTACGGCGAACACTCACCAGGCGGCTACGATTTAACGTCGAGCTTTATCACCGAAGTCTTGATGACGTTTATGTTCTTGATCGTCATTCTTGGTGCGACGCACAAGCTGTCTAGCCCAGGTTTTGCAGGTCTTGCGATTGGTTTGTCACTCACACTGATTCACCTCATCAGTATTCCAGTGACCAACACCTCTGTTAACCCTGCGCGAAGCACTGGCCCTGCCGTGTTTGTTGGCGACTGGGCACTGTCACAGCTTTGGTTGTTCTGGGTTGCACCGCTGATTGGTGCCATCCTAGCGGGTGTTATTTACCGCTGGTTAAGCCCTAACGAAGACTGATCGTGCTTAGAATCAGGCTCCAACAAACTTGATTCTAACGCCTCTAACGTTAATGCCTCTGACACCTTGCTCGCTTCATTGCTTGGTTTTCAGAGGCATTTTAGTCTTCAGGGTTCTCTGCCGGACAACTTAACATCCAACGGATTCCAAATTTATCCGTCACCATCCCAAACCTTACCCCCCAGAACGTATAGTCCAACGGCATAATGATCTGCCCCTGATCTGACAATGCGGAAAAAACCACGTCTTGACGCTTCTGCTCTGTGAAGCTGATGTGGAACGCGACGTCCCCCGACCCTTGCGCTAACGAATCATCAAGGCCATCTGAGGCGAGAAAAGAAAGCTCAGAAGAAACAAATTCTGCATGCATGACGCGATTGAGAAAGTGAGAAGGAAATTCGACGGGCGATTCGTCAAAGGTGCTTAATGTAACGACCTTACCGTCAAGTGCGTCAGTGTAAAACTGAAGCGCGTCTCGACACATGCCATGAAACGTAATATGTGGCTGAAGTGAAGACATAACGACAGACTCCTTTCTAAAAAGGCATACCCAGCAAACACACAGCGCGCGTTCAGCAATGCGTTGTTTGGGTAAAGGGTTATCGGTAAGCCTATCAGCTCCTTCAGATCGCCTCGCTCTACAATTGCGACGCCGTGTAAAATCGTGACTTTTTACATGTTTGGTATGAGAAGAAGCTGATGGTTCAGAAAAAGAAAAGGGGCAAACGCCCCTTTATGATATTGAATGAAAAGCAAAATGGCTTACACCAGTTTGAGCAACACTTGCACAGGGTGAAGCATTTTATGATGCTCAAATCGCTTCACTTGGCTGCGGCACGAATAGCCCGTTGCCATGGTGCGCGTTGGTGGCAACGATTCAATACGCGGCTTCCAACTCAGACCGTAAATTCCTTTTGAGTTTTCCAGCTTGTCGGATTCATGGCCATAGGTGCCTGCCATGCCGCAACAACCCACTGCGACGGCTTCCATTTTTCCACCAAAGTGCGCAAAAATCTTGCCCCATTCGGCTTCTGCATTGGGCATCTTGGTTTTTTCAGTACAATGTGCAAACAAGTACCACGCATCCGTGTCTGCTTGCTCTTTGGTTGGCTGATGATTGATTTCTTCAA
>JBELME010000290.1:0-5120 GCA_042096095.1 Enterovibrio sp. | reverse complement strand
TCCCCTTTCACTTCACAACCTGGCACCGTGTCGTTCATGCGGTTCAAACAACGAAGGAACGTTGATTTACCACAACCTGAAGGACCAATCATGGCAAGCACTTGCTTCTCACCAATGTCGAGGTTGATGTTGCGAATGGCGGATTTCGCGCCTGCTTCGTAGCTCACGCTGACGTTTCTTGCCGTCATTCTCGGTGCGTCTACAAAGGGTACGCCACAGGTTTCTTTCGGTGCGGCAGTATGTTCTGCGGCGTCCATTTTTTTGCTTTGCGGGAATTCGCCGACGTGTGTCATTGTGGTTGTCATATCCATACTCCTACCATCTGCGCTCTAGGCGCTTACGCATGATGACGGCACATGCGTTCATAAATGCCAAGAAAGCCAGCAGCACCATGATTGCGCCGGATGTATTCTCAACAAAACCTTTTTCTGGGTTTTCAGCCCAGAGATAAATTTGTACTGGCAACGCGGTTGCGGCGTCTAACGGGCCTGATGGCACATCGACGATGAAAGCAACCATACCAATCATCAACAGCGGCGCGGTTTCACCCAACGCTTGTGCCATACCGATGATGGTGCCGGTTAGCATGCCTGGCATTGCCAGTGGCAATACGTGGTGCATGACCATTTGCATTTTCGATGCGCCCACACCCAATGCAGCATCGCGCACTGAAGGTGGCACCGCTTTAATCGCAGCGCGGCTTGAAATGATGATGGTTGGTAACGTCATCAATGTGAGGACCAAACCGCCCACGACTGGTGCAGAACGCGGTAAATCTGCCACGTTAAGGAATACCGCCAAACCCAACAAACCAAACACGATTGACGGCACTGCCGCAAGGTTGTTGATGTTGATTTCGATGAGCTCGGTGGCGCGGTTGCGTGGTGCAAATTCTTCTAGGTAAATCGCCGCAGAAACACCAATGGGGAAGCTCAGTACCAGTGTGACCAACAAGGTATAGAACGACCCAACCGTTGCGCCCCAAATGCCAGCAAGCTCTGCATCGCGGCTGTCGCCATTGGTGAAGAAGTTCGAGTTGAACACGGTGCGCACGTTGTCTTCGCGCACCAGTTCGTCATACCACGCAATGTGTTGGTTTTTAAACTGACGGCCATCTTCCGGCGTTTCAGCTTTGATGTTGCCTTTGTTGTATTGGTTAAAGTTGTCACCGGCTTGCGCCCAGTATTCAATCTTTTGACCGATCAAAGATGGATCGGCCATAACCATGTCGCGCAAGTCGTATTCCGCGCCGTTTGATAGGAAGGAATACAACGCACGTTTGTTCTTACGACCATCAACCGGGATCTCTTGAAGAATGGCTTTGCGCACCACTTTGCGGAAGCTGGCATTCATCAAGGTCTTTTTGTTGATGTCCTCGCCTTCGATGCCGAGCGCACTTTCAGACAAATCCACGGTCAGTTTGATTTGCGTGGTGTAGAAGGCGGTATAGCCGTCAGAGACAATGGTGGTCATCAGCACGATAAGGAATGCAAACGCCATGGAAATCGACGCGATACCGTAAAAACGGAAGCGGTTTTCCTTTGCGCGGCGGCGTGCGACGCCTGCCTTGACTTTCTCTCGCTTGGTTTCAGCGATTTTCAATAATCTATCAGTCATACTGCTCTCGATATTTCTTCACGATACGAAGTGCGACAAAGTTAAGCGCCAAGGTCACGACAAACAGGGTTAAACCCAGTGCGAATGCAGCGAGTGTTTTCGGGCTATCAAACTCTTGGTCACCCACCAGCAAGGTCACGATTTGTACCGTCACTGTGGTAACAGAATCGAGCGGGTTAGCGGTGAGGTTGGCCGACAGGCCGGCGGCCATTACCACGATCATGGTTTCACCGATGGCGCGGGAAACGGCAAGCAACAACCCACCGACGATGCCTGGCAATGCTGCGGGGATAACCACGCTTTTAATGGTTTCTGAACGCGTTGCACCCAAGCCTAATGAACCATCACGCAGCGCTTGTGGCACTGCTGTTATTACGTCATCAGACAGGGATGACACAAATGGAATGATCATGACGCCCATGACAACACCTGCCGCCAATGCGCTTTCTGATGAAGCACCGCTCAGGCCCATTGCATTGGCAACATCACGAATAAAGGGCGCGGCGGTCAATGCTGCAAAGAAGCCGTAAACCACGGTGGGGATACCTGCGAGGATCTCCAAAATGGGTTTAACAATGTTGCGCACGCGAGGGGACGCGTATTCCGCGAGATAAATGGCGCTCATCAAGCCAATCGGGGCTGCGATACACATGGCGATCAATGAGATCATCAAGGTACCGGTGAAGAGAGGAATCGCGCCGAATGCGCCGCTTGCGCCTTGTTGGTCTGCACGCAGTGCAATTTGCGGTGACCAAGACGTACCAAACAGGAAGTCGGTCACGGGAATAATTTGGAAGAAGCGGATCGCTTCAAACAACACGGAAAGGACGATACCTAGGGTGGTCAAAATCGCCAGTGTTGAACAAAACATCAGGAAAATCTGAAGGCATTTCTCGACATAATGTCGTGCTTTCAGTTTCGGTTTAACGATACGCCAACCCAACGCCACACCGACAAGAGACAAAGCCGCCACGGCGACGAAGCGCAAGGTTTGGCCGATGCCTTCAAGGTGTTGGTAGTGTCCTGCTGCTGCCAATAAGCTAGGGTCTTCCGTTTGAAGTACGCCGTTAGCAATATGAATGATTTGGCTATAAAGCAATTGGCTGTTTTGGTGTGCATCAATGGTGGCTTGTGGCAATTGTGCCATCACCAAGGATTCCACTGTGCTTGGCTCAATCGCTTGCCAGATGATCAGCAAAAGAAAGCTCGGGATCGCCGCGAGAATGGCAGCGAACGAGCCGTAATAAGCAGGCCGAGAATGCAGTGTGTTTAAGCCACCGTGCACGGTAGCAACATCTCGGGAGCGTTTTTTGGCGAGGAAGTAAGCACTAAAAGCAAGCAGCGCCACTATCACCATCAATGTGGATGTCGTCATCCCTATTCCTTAATCCCTAATATACTCAAACAATCTAAAGATACTCGGATGATGAAGTCTTCATCTTGCTTGAATAAACAGCAAAAGTGGCGTGCCTCTCGACACACCACTCAGGGGTTACAACTTACAGATTTGGTGTTAAATCTACTGCGCTGTTGCGAACCAGTTTCCAATCACGTGCTGACAGTGGAATCAAACCACGGTCTGTCAGGTAACCTTCGTCACCAATTGCATCTTCAGATGTGAAGGCTGCAACGTACTGTTGAAGGCCTGGAATCACGTCTGCATGTGCTTTTTTCACGTAGAAGTACAGTGAGCGAGACACAGGGTAAGAACCGTCGCCGATTGCATCAAACGTTGGTACTACACCGCCAATTTTCGCGCCTTGTACTTTGTCAGAGTTCTGCTCAAGGAAGCTGTAACCGAAGATGCCGAATGCACTTGGGTTTGCATCTAGCTTCTGAACGATAAGGTTGTCGTTCTCGCCCGCTTCGATGAATGCACCGTCTTCACGAATACCGTGACACACTGCTTTGAACTTTTTCTTGTCCGCTTTTTTCATCGCTTTCAATGCTGGGTACTGCTTACAACCACCTTCCATTGCTAGCTCAACGAATGCATCGCGAGTACCAGACGTTGGCGGTGGACCAAGCACTTCAATTTTCAGCGCTGGAAGTGATGCGTTTACGTCTTTCCATGTTTTGTTCGGGTTTTCAATCAGGTTGCCATTTGCATCAGGCACGACTTTCGCGAGCGCTGTGAAAAGGTCTTTCAAGGTGATGTCGAACTGCTCTGATTTTTTAGAGTTTGCGAATGCGATGCCGTCGTAGCCCACTTTCACTTCAACGATATCTTTCACGCCGTTTTTGGCACAAAGTGCTACTTCAGAGCTTTTGATTTTGCGTGATGCGTTGGTGATGTCTGGCGTGTTTTCGCCAACACCTGCACAGAACAGCTTTAAACCACCGCCTGAACCAGTAGATTCAATTTTTGGTACCGAGAATTCTGAGGTGCGACCGAAGCGTTCCGCTACCACTGTCGCAAATGGGTACACTGTTGAGGAACCAACAATACTAATGTAGTCACGTGTTGCTGCCGCTGCGTTGCCCGCTGCAAACGTTGACAGGCATACTGTAGATGCCGCAATCAGAGCCTTAAGTTTCACATCAACCTCCAAGTCGATATTTTTGAAATGTTCGCTCTCTGGCGTTGTTACCGTTGAGCTATTAAGTTTTGCCTCATGTCTGCGGACAAATTTAGATTTCTTATGTGACACTTCCCTGAATGAATTGTGAACATTTAGTTACAACCCATGCGCACCAGCAACTAAACATTAATTACATCCATTCGTCATACCACTGACATATATCCGACATACTCTTTTTACGCGGCTCTGAGAAGTGTTTAATCGCTTCATTGCCAATTTTTTGGTTAAGCAAAACGCCAACATGACACGCCGAATAAAAAGGGAAAAACGAGATACAAATCACTCACACTCATTTGCTTGCGCAGTTTCAGCACGTGGCTTTGTAATAAAAAAATACGAGAGAAACGGATGACTCAGCCAATACAACACGTCATATCAACCACCAGCACACAGAACCCTGATGCCACATCGGTGAACAAACGCAAAACACAGCGCGTCGACAAAAAGCCGCGGGTATTGTTTCTGTGTGATGGACGACAAGGGTTTTCTTTGATTGCACAAAGTGTCTTGAACCATAAGGCAGACAGTCACTACGTCGCCGTTAGCGGATTCACTGGAAAAGTGTTTAATGAAGATGCTGCCTGCGGCGCACTTCGTCGATACAACATTGATTGTACGTCTGCGCACTTAAAGCCCTTGGAAGGGTATGCTGAGGAACACGTGGATTTTGTTGTGGCGCTGACCCCGTCTGCCGTGCAATCAGGCAAGCCTTTCCCTGCTTACGACAAGTTTATTCCCTGGGATATTACAAGCGGTGGAGACGTGACTGAGATGGCGATGATCATTAAGGCGATTAACGATCAGGTGAATTATTTTCTTTCTGTTTATTTGTATAGGTAGGGGGAAGAGCGTTGAGGTTTAGAGGTAAGAGATATGAGAGGCGAGAGGCGAGATACGAGATACGAGATACGAGATACGAGA
>JBELME010000289.1:0-5141 GCA_042096095.1 Enterovibrio sp. | reverse complement strand
ATCTGACTTTGGGCATCGTCGTCCTGCGCATCTTTCCGGTGGTCAGCAGCAACGTGTTGCTGTCGCACGCGCGCTAGTGTTCGAGCCTGAGTTGGTCTTGATGGACGAACCACTTGGCGCGTTGGATAAGAACCTACGCGAGGAGATGCAATACGAAATCAAACACATCCAGCAAGACCTGGGTGTCACCATGATTTACGTCACCCACGATCAATCTGAAGCGCTGACGATGTCAGACCGCATTGCCGTGTTTAACGACGGTGTCGTGCAGCAATTGGCAACACCAGAAGAATTATACGAACGCCCTGTGAATGCGTTCGTGGCGCAATTTATTGGTGAGAACAATCGTTTGAAAGGCGATGTCATTGAGCTAAACGATTCGCAATGCCGCGTGAAGGTGCCTAATGGCGATATCATTACTGCGAAACCTGTCGCGGTAGACAGCATGGGCTCACAATCAACCTTGTCTCTTCGCCCTGAACGTATCGTGATCAACCCCGAAGATGGTGCATTGGCGAATGTCTTTGACGCCAAAGTCGAAGAGGTGATCTACCTTGGTGACCATCTGCGCACGCGCGTGAATGTGTGCGAAAACAACGAATTTATTATCAAAACCCCCAATGCAGACGGCCATCCAAATTTGCGCCGCGGAGAAATGATCCGCGTCGGTTGGGCTGAAGAAGATTGCCGCGCATTGGATGCCCCTTAGCATGACCCCTCTTGTTCAAATTGGCATGTTTGCCCAGTTTGAACGTGACGTAAAAACGTAAAACACACGGAAAACGAGGACTGAAAGACGGGCACTCAGGAACGCAGTTTTTTGCATGGCATGAAAGAAGGTTATTGATGCCATCCAAAAGTGGATTCCTACACCTGTCTAGACGTTAACAAGCGATAGACTTGAGGAAGAAAACAATGAAAAAACTCGCGTTGCAAGTTGCAATCCTGACAGGACTAACGGGTGCTGCATCCGCGTCTTTTGCAGAAGAGTCGTTAAATATTGTGTCTTGGGGCGGTGCGTATACTGCCAGCCAAACCAAGGCATACCATGAACCATGGACGGCAAAAACGGGTCAGAAGGTCGTTAATATTGATAAATCTCAGAACGGCCTTTCTGGACTGCGCGCGCAAGTGGAAGCGGGCAATGTTAGCTGGGATTTGGTAGACATTCTTCCGTCTGATGCCATTGTCGCGTGTGATGAAGGCTTGGCCGAGCCACTTGACCACGATGTATTGCTTGCCGCTTCGCCAGATGGCATGCCAGCGACAAAAGACTTCCTTGCTGGCTCTTTGAGCGAGTGTTTTGTGCCTTCCATCGTTTACTCGAACATTGTTGCCTTCAACACTGAAATGTTTAAGGGCAAACAGCCGAATTCTATCAATGACGTGTTTGACCTGAAGAAATTCCCAGGCAAGCGTTCGCTTCAGAAAAAACCTATCAACAACCTTGAGTGGGCATTGATTGCAGATGGTGTTCCTGCCGGTGAAGTCTACGACGTGCTAAGCACCGAAGAAGGCGTTCAACGTGCCTTTAAAAAACTCGACACCATTAAAGATTCTGTTATTTGGTGGGAAGAGGGTGCTCAGCCGCCACAGCTTCTTGCTGACAAAGAAGTGGCATTTGCCTCTGCGTATAACGGCCGAATCTTCAATGCGGCAGTGAATGAGAAGCAGCCGTTTGACATCATTTGGGACGGCCAAGTGTTTGAGCTAGACGGTTGGGTCGTGCCAAAAGGGAAACTCGACAAAGTGAAAGATTACCTACGTTTTGCGACGGACTCTCAGCGTTTGGCTGATCAAGCGAAATACATTTCGTACGGCCCAGCACGAAACTCTTCTGCAGCAATGGTAACAACGCACGCTGATACGGGCATCGACATGAAACCGCACATGCCAACCTTTGGACCTAACTTCAGCACAGCGATTCCAAAAGATGATGAGTTCTGGGCTGACAATGGTGATGAACTGGCACAACGCTTTAATGCGTGGTTAGTACAGTAACGTAACAACAAGTCGGCGGATGACGTACGGTTATCCGCCGATTTTTTGTGAACCAGAGGTTGGAGAAAGCACGTGCAGGGAAGTAAAACACAAGAATTGACAACGGCAGATGGCGTTTCACTTCGCGTTAGCCAAGAACGGTCAATTCGACGCAACAAAATCAAAGCGTTTTTATTGGTAGCGCCGCTGCTGATATTTCTGCTGGTGGCGTTCGTTTTACCCATTGTGGACATGCTAAAACGCAGTGTTGAAAACCCCGAAGTGCTCACTTACCTTCCCACCACGACGGTTGCCTTACAAGAATGGAATGACGACGAACTGCCTGATGAGACTGTGTTTGCTGCGTTGGCTGCGGATTTGAAGGCTGGGGCAGAAGCGCGAACCATAGGAAAAGTGGCATCACGACTCAACTATGAAAAATCGGGTATGCGTTCTCTGATCATGAAATCAGCACGTAAATCCAAGCGTTTTAAAGAAGGGCCATACAAAGAACTGCTGCTGAAAGCCGATAAACGATGGGGAGATGTCGGTGTATGGAAGTTGATTCAGCGCGAATCTAGTCCGTATACGTTCTCGTATTATCTAAATGCGGTTGACCATAAATACGCCGATAATGGCGATATCGTGGCGCAGCCCGAACATCTACAAATCTACAATTCTCTCTTCTTCCGAACCATTTACATGAGTATCGCGATAACCTTCTTGTGTTTGTTGTTGGGATACCCGATTGCCTATTTGTTAGCAAACCTGCCGCTTCGCCAGGCCAACTTGCTGATGATTTTGGTGCTGTTACCCTTCTGGACGTCCCTGCTGGTGCGCACCGCGACATGGATTGCGATTCTTCAGCAACAAGGTGTGTTGAACGATCTTATGGTGGGGGCGGGTATTCTCTCTGATGAAGACCGGATCCAGATGATCTACAACCAGACCGGCACCTTGATTGCGATGACGCACATATTGTTGCCTTTTATGATATTGCCGCTTTATTCCGTCATGAAAACCATCTCCCCGAGTTACGTGCGCGCTGCGCGTTCGATGGGGGCGACGCCGTTGACCGCGTTTAGACGCGTCTATTTCCCTCAAACATTACCCGGTATTGGTGCGGGCTCAATTCTGGTGTTTATTCTCGCGATTGGTTACTACATCACCCCCGCTTTGGTGGGTGGACAAACCGGTACCTTTATCACCAACTTTATTGCGTATCACATGCAAACCTCGCTGAACTGGGGCTTGGCAGCCGCCATTGCGTCGATTCTTCTGATCATCGTTATCGGATTGTATTGGCTTTATAACCGCCTGATTGGCGTCGATAACGTGAAATTAGGATAGGAGATAACATGGCTATTCCAGAGTGCGCCACCACAAGTGAAAAGGTTTGGTATGTCGCGTTTCGTATTATTTGTGCAGGGATATTTTTGTTCCTCATTGGGCCCTTGTTGGTCATTATTCCGCTAAGTTTTAACGCTGAACCCTATTTTACGTTCACACCAGAAATGCTGAGTTTTCGTCCTGAAGGCTTTTCTTTGCGTTGGTATGACGATTTCTTTAGCTCAGAATCTTGGCAGACTGCCATCAAAAACAGCTTGATTGTCGCCATTGCTTCAACGATCCTCGCGACCGTGCTCGGCACCATTGCAGCACTGGGTTTGTCCAGCCGCTATATGCCCTACAAAGATGCCATCATGGCGATTCTTATCTCGCCAATGATAGTGCCTTTGATCATTTCTGCTGCTGCGATGTTCTTTTTCTTTTCTCGATTCCAATTGACGCACACTTACATTGGCGTTGTGCTTGCTCACACAGCGCTTGGTATTCCCTTTGTTGTTATCACGGTGACCGCGACCTTGAGCGGCTTTGATCACTCGCTGACTCGCGCTGCTGCAAGTTTGGGGGCGAACCCGGTTTACACCTTCTTTCGGGTGGTTCTGCCGCTCGTTACGCCCGGTGTGATTTCGGGTGCGTTGTTTGCGTTTATTACGTCGTTTGATGAAGTGGTTGTGGTGCTGTTTATTGCAGGGCCAGAACAAACGACCTTGCCGATTCAGATGTGGTCAGGGATACGTGAAGAAATTAGCCCCACCATTTTGGCTGCGGCGACGTTGCTGGTGGTGTTATCGATTGCTTTGTTGACGACGTTAGAGTTCTTACGTCGGCGCGGCGCGCGTCTTCGCGGTATTGAAGAGTAGATGCTGAAGCGTTGATATTGAAGAGTAGGTGCTGGATTTAACGGGGCTGAGGATGTTCGTCTTCGTTTTATGCCCATTTGTGAAAGGCTGGCTTGCCAACGACCCATTCCCCCAAATAAGGTCATTGGCAAACCAAGCACAAATCGCAGATTATTTTCTCGCTTCTCGCTTCTCGCTTCTCGCTTCTCGCTTCTCGCTTCTCGCTTCTCGCTAGCGCGTTATTTCTTTCCAGCTCGGTACGCCTTTGCGCTTAGCAGATAGCTTGTACCAACTCGCCATCAACAAACCAAAGACGACGCCTGTAAACAGTGACGCGTTAAAAGCGTAAATCACAGAGACGCCTAAACTGCGCCACTGCATAAACCACATGATCACACCCCAAATCGTGCCAAACCATGCAATCCCGAAAAGCACGTTAACGGCAAATGCACAAAATTGCGGTGGCGGAACGTTAATGCCAACGCGACGCGCTAAACGGTAGATGATTGGGCTGATAGAAGAAGGTAGAAAGCCCTTTTCGAGAAGTACTTGGTGTGCGTGGTCTAATTGTTGTTCAAATTTCATGTTGACTGACTGTGTTCAATTGATTGCACGCACTTTAACGCATTGAAATTCTGAATGTAGGGGGAGTTTAGCGTTCGGTGAGCTTGCTCTCACTCGTTGATCCAAGATGGGCGATTCGTGAGACAAACTTAGAAGTTATTGCGGTTTTCAGCGTGATTTTTGAGCATGCGCGAGGGTTGGGTTATGTACCACTTCATTGGCGATGGGGAAGACTTATTGGAATGAGTTCGATAGTCTCAAGCCTCGTCACTTGTCTTTGGAGTATCACTCGACCATCAAAGTGAATTATCAGAAGCGTTTATTATCAGTGATCCGTTTTTTGGAAGCAAACTTCAATGAACCGATCAATCTGGTTGAAGTGGCAGCGCTTGCTAACCTATCCCCCTATCA
>JBELME010000288.1:0-5165 GCA_042096095.1 Enterovibrio sp. | reverse complement strand
GCATGGTCTGCGGCTAAAACCAAGTCATTAAACAAGCAAAACCCACTACCAAAATCGTAATGTGCGTGGTGATAGCCACCGGTTAAATGTATAGCAACCCCTTCCTCAATGGCTTTATCCACGGTGAGAACTGTTCCCCCTAAAGAGGTTAAGCTACGCTGCAAAAGCGCCGCGCTCCATGGAAATCCAATCCTGCGCATTTTTACGAGAGGCAGTGTACCTGTGATAAGTGCATTCACATAATCAGGATCATGGATAGCGGTTAGCGCATCAGGATGAAGCGGCTTTGGTAGATGAGAGACAACGGGTAAAGCGTGCTCATCAATATACGCCTTGAGCAATTGGTACTTTTGCAGCGGATAGCGATGCCCATCGGGCAACGGGAAATCTGAATAGATAGGGTGATAAACGACGGATAACATGTCAGTTCTTTTTCTCGCGAAAGGTGATTCGCGCTTCGATTTTTTGCCTTGCTTCACTGCAACACGCCAGTCGTTTTTCTAACGTTAATAGGTTTTTTTGCATCTGTTGTTGTTCAACAAGCGTTTGGCATTGGCCAAGCTTTCCTTCGGCATCACGCACCATATCATCGAGACGTCGCTCCCAGCTTTGGTGTTGGGCGAGATCTTGATAAAGCTGGCCGATGGATGTGCCAAATTTCGGCGCAAAACGTCTCTCCTTGTGGCGAACGGAGAGTGTCGCCATTTCTCGCTGTAGCGCGCTAATCTGGTTCAGCAGCTTTTCACACAAGTAATTTGCTCTTACTGCAGTGAGTCGGCCACTTTCTTGCTCTCGCTCTAGTGTCGCGACAAGGCTTTGAGCTTCAGAGACACACGGCGTGAGCAAGCGTGCGAGACAGCTAAAAAGACGCTCGTCGAACAAAGGCTTAATGGCCTCTCCCCGTTTTCTATCAATGTCTGCAGCATTAATAGCCAGGGTTTGTAATTGCTGTTTTAGCGTCGATAAATCCATCTTGCTCTCAAATAAAAACTTAGAACCAAGCGCTGTATGCGAGTTTTACTGCCATCACAACAACAACAGTAACAAAAACAGGGCGAATAAACTTCGCACCAAAGCGTATGGCTGAATGTGCGCCAATGAAAGCGCCCGCCATGAGGCAAACACCCATTGTTAAGCCGATGGCCCAGTTAACGTGACCCAGAATAATGAATGTCACCAAAGAAGCGATGTTACTGGTGAAATTCATCGCCTTTGCTAGGCCTGATGATAGCAAGATATTCATCTTGTACAGCGACATTGATGAGACGGTCCAAAATGCGCCTGTACCTGGGCCGACAACACCGTCGTAAAATCCTAGCGCGAGGCCTTGCCCCCACTGTTTAGTTTTAATTTTTGGGTCATCTTTCGGTAATTCATGGTTATCCGCTTTTGGCTGTGGATGCCAAATGGTGTAAACCGCGACCGCGAGAATGATCAGTGGCAACGATTTCTCCAGCCACTCGGTGCTGATATAATCGACAATGAGCGTACCTATGATCGCGCCGACCAGCGTGGCGATAAAAGCTTGGGTCCAAAATACCGGCGAGAAAAGTTTTTTCCTGTAATAGGTGAAGGCTGCCGTGGACGATGCAAAGGTGGCAGAAAGTTTGTTTGTGCCCAATGCAATGTGCGGGGGTAAACCAATAGAGAGAAGAGCAGGGACAGTTAACATGCCGCCGCCGCCAGCAACGGCATCAATAAAACCCGCAGAAAACGCCACCAACGCCAGAACAGCGATGGTGGTTGGATCTAGTAGCTCGATCATTATTCGGCTCTTTATGTGTACTCAATGACACGCTTAAAAGGTGGAAGGGAATCCAGTAGGGCTTTTCCGTAACGTCGATTAATCACACGTCGGTCAAGCAACACAACTCTACCAGAGTCCTGTTCCTTTCGCAGTAGCCTACCTGCTGATTGTATGAGCTTTTTGCTGGCTTCTGGCACTGAGATCTGCATGAACGGATTCCCCCCTTTGCGCTCGATATATTCAGCATGTGCTTCTTCGACAGGCGATGTTGGCACGGCAAATGGGATTTTAGTGATAATCAGGTTGGTTAACTGATTGCCGGGAAGGTCGACACCTTCAGAGAAACTGCCAGTCCCAAAGAGTATGCTCACTTTTCCTTGCTCGCAGCATTTGCGGTGCGCATCGAGCGTTGCTGTGCGTGATGCTTCGCCTTGCACATGTAAGTGCCAACCATTTTTCTTTATCTGCAGGCGAAGCTTCTCTGCCACTTGGTTCATCTGCCAGTACGAAGAGAACAGCACCAAACTGGCAGTTTGTCCTTCCAAGTATTCCAAAAGAATGTCGGGCAGCATGGCGGTGAACCGCTCCTGTTGAGGCTCAAAGGGGACGTTCGGTACAACTAATTGTGCATTCTCTTCATAATTAAAAGGAGAAGGCAGAGCGAGGAAGCGTGTTCCATCATTTTCTTCTAATCCAACCTGGCGGCAAAAATAGCTAAATTGGTTTAAAGCGCGGAGCGTCGCTGACATGAGCGATACCCCTGCTGCTCTGGACCAAAGAAGTTGGTCTAAACGCCATCCAATCTCGAGTGGCGAGACGTGAACAACAAGATCCGTTTCTCTTTCAGTATCGCGCTGAATCCAGCGTGCAAGTGGTGCTCCCTTATTCGCGTTAGGCTGCGCCATTAAGGTCCACACTTTTTCGAGGTTTTCTAATCGCTGTAAGAAAAAAGCCGACTCCGCTTGAATGGGATCGGCGAGGCGCGCGGCGATTTCGCCGTCTTTGACGCGCTCAGAAACTAAATCATGGAGCTTCGCTAACGATTGATTGGCTTTTTTAGCTGCTTTTTGGATTTCTTTAGATAAATTGAATAGCGCGTCAGGCAACTCGCCATCTTCGAAGCGATAAACGCCATCACTGTTTAAAGGCATATCTGACAGCATGTCTCGCACCGACCTTAAGCTCGGGATGAGATCTTGAATCCCCGTTTGTAAGCTGTCCAAAAAACGTGAACTGCGTTTGATGTCTCCCGCATTAGCGATTTTCGACGCGGATTGGTTAAGCTTTTCTAGCCATGATGCAGCACCGAGCAAGCTTGCAGACGCGGCAGAAAAGTCGCGCGCAACAATCGGGAGGTGGTGCGCTTCGTCAATCATGTAGAGCGCTTGTTCTGGTTCTGGAAGTATCACGCCGCCACCCAGTTCTAAATCTGCCATCAACAAACTGTGGTTTGCGACAATGACATCGGCTTTATCTAAATTTTCACGCGCTTTGGCAAATGGACATCCTCTGTGCGCGGTGAGGCCGGAGTGACAGGTGTGCTTATCGGAAACAATACTTTGCCAAATATTGTCGGGAATGGGCTTTGGCCACGCATCTCTATCCCCAGACCACTTACCTTTACTGTAAGCAGCGTAGAGGTCATTCATGAGGTCAATTTCTGCTTTCTTTGGCTTATGATCGAACAGCGCTTGCTGGCCGTGGCCTTCTTCACTGGCAAACGCCGCCAGTTTCTGCCCACAGCAATAACGTTGCCTTCCTTTTGCCAACACAAAGCTAAACTCACGAGGCACGACACGTCGAAATAAGGGCAAGTCTTTCTCTATCAACTGCTCTTGTAGCGCGACGGTGGCAGTGGATACCACCACTTTCTTATTGTTATTAAGCGCATAAGGAATGGCACCTAATAGATAAGCCATTGATTTACCAATCCCTGTGCCCGCTTCAGCCACCATTATCCGACGTTTTGGGTTGTATTCTCCCGCCAACGTTTTGGCAAGCTCCGCCACAAGAAAATTTTGAGCTTTTCTTGGAATAAAGTTCTGCAATTGAGCTCGAAGATTC
Organism: Enterovibrio sp.; assembly: GCA_042096095.1. Classification (GTDB taxonomy): domain Bacteria; phylum Pseudomonadota; class Gammaproteobacteria; order Enterobacterales; family Vibrionaceae; genus Enterovibrio. Next base: position 1,354 of record JBELME010000288.1, on the reverse strand, counting down.
TCGTAGCTGCTACGTATGTCATTTTTGGTAGATGGACTAAGCATAGATGGCACATATTGGCGTGTAGATGGGCAGTATATCACGCATAAAGAATGTGAATGAGTTCAAGTATTCGCGTATTAGTTTTAATTTATGAGACTGAGATCACGATTATTGATTGAACTAATATTAGCTATCACTATGAAAAGCAAAGGGAATGCCTTTCACTGCATAGGTTGTAAATATGTAGATACATATGCTGTTTTATGGGTTTGTGTTGTTATTATTCAGGATATTAATCTAAATAAGAATTGCGACCGACTTTGCAGAAAATTGACAATGCTATTTCAATAGCGTGATCCTGCTCAAATCGATGTTTTTAACTAACTGTATTTAAAGTTTATTTTCATTTTTTTTGTTTGTTTTAGGTTGATTTGACAGATTTTAGATTGTTCTGCACGATAACTTTCGAAGTTAAAGCGTATTTGTTGCGTCGTTGTTGTGACGTTGTGACGAGTGCAACCATAAAAGGGATCCCGGAACAGGAATTCCATTCTAATAAAGAAAAGGCAGTGGATTAACATGAAAAAGACAATTCTATCTTTAGCAGTTCCAGCTCTTCTAGCCGCTGGTGCAGCAAACGCGAGTGTTAACTTGTACGATGCAGACGGTGTTTCTGTGAACGTTGCTGGTGCAGCAGAAATTCAATATTTCAAAGGCTACTCGACAACAGAAGATGCATATCTCCGTATCGATGATGCAGACCTGATCTTCACTACATCAATTGAAGTATCTGATAGCCTAAATGCTGTCGCTGGTATGGGCTTCAAATATGAAGACCGTTTTAATGGTGATGTAGCTAATGACCAAGGCGACGTAGAAAACGACGAGCTGTGGGTAGGTTTTGATGGCGACTTTGGTAAAATTACATTCGGCCGTCAACTGCTTGTTATTGACGATGCTGGTAACCAAAAAGACTACGAGCTAGGCACTGAGCAAACTGATTTCGTTCAATACGAAGGCACTCAAGTGATCAAGTGGGTTTATGACAACGGCACTTTCTATGCAGCTGCTGATATTGATTTGGATGACAACAAGTCTGACACTGTTGATGGTACTCAAATTGTTGACGGTCGCATTGGCGCACGTTACGAAGGCCTTGATGCCCGCGTGTATTACTACGATGGCGAAAACCTTGGTGTAACCATTCAAGGCAACGATTACACTACAGATGTTTCCGGTTTTAATTTCGAAGTAGATTACGCTTTCAGTGACGCATTTGATGTAGCTGTTGCATATGGCCAGATTGAATATAGCGATGTTAGTTCTAGTAATGAATTAGAACTTGATGTTTTCGGTATTTCTGGTGGGTATC
>JBELME010000287.1:0-5175 GCA_042096095.1 Enterovibrio sp. | reverse complement strand
AACTAGAAACTAGAAACTAGAAACTAGAAACTAGAAACTAGAAACTAGAAACTAGTTTCTTACCTCTTCCAAATACTTCGCAACACTCACGACCCGTCTACGCGTCAATTCATCACGAATGCCTTGGCCTTTAAAGCCTTCAGCCACGATGGGTTTTACATCCACGCTGTTTGCGGCGTCAAACGCACCAAGCAGCCAGTCAGCTTGGGGGTACGGGCGATCTTCAAACCCTGTGCGCCCTTGGTGATCGGCTTTACTGGCGAGAGCTAATTGGGTAACGCGCTCGGGTTTTCGCCAAACGTCATTACGATCGAATAGCTTGATGTAGGTGGACGCTTTTAGCTCGCCCGCGTTATGGACGTTGGTGTGCTCGGCGCAGACAAGAAGGGCGGCGTCGCGATAGGCGTTGGGGACGCGGACACGGTCACACACAGCTTTTACCGGCTCTTTGCCTGTTGATGTGTGCATTCTGTGGCTTGGCCACTCCGCTTGCGGCGTGAGGGCTTTGCCGAGGTCATGCATTTGTGCTGCGAAACGGATGCAGGTGTCATCGGTAAGCATTGCAGCTTGGCGCGCGACCATGAGGGTGTGAATCCCAGTGTCGATTTCAGGGTGCCATTGCTCGGGTTGCGGCACACCAAACAGCGCGTCGATTTCAGGGAGCACCACCGCCAATGCGCCGCAATCACGCAGCACACGCAGGAAAACATCGGGGCGGGGCGTGGACAGGGATTTATCCCATTCAATCCACACCCGCTCAGGGGTGAGAGCGTCTAACTCACCACTCTCTGCGATGGTGCGCATGAGCGCCATCGTTTCATCAGCGACGCGAAAACCCAGTTCATGAAAACGGGCGGCGAAGCGTGCCACGCGCAACACGCGCAGTGGGTCTTCCACAAACGCCGGCGAAACATGGCGTAGGATTTTATTGTCGAGGTCGGCTTTACCGCCGTAAGGGTCAACCAAGGTGCCGTCGTCGGCTTGGGCGATGGCATTGATGGTAAGGTCGCGGCGCTGCAAGTCTTCCTCAAGGGTGACGTCAGGGGCAAAGTCGCACACAAAACCGGTATACCCTTGGCCTGATTTTCGTTCGGTACGCGCCAGTGCATACTCTTCGTGGGTTTTGGGGTGCAAAAAGACGGGAAAGTCCGCCCCAACTTGTTGGTAGCCTGCTTTTAGCATGGTCTTAATGTCAGCGCCGACAACGACCCAATCTCTGTCTTTTACATCGAGCCCGAGCAATGTATCTCGCACTGCGCCACCCACGAGGAAGGTATTCACATTGTTATCCAGTTATTAAGCGATAATAAGGTCATGATAAACCCTGCAGATTCACCAAACCACCCGTTCTGTGTTCGACACAGGCCGCGATGTGTGTAAAAGGTGCGAACCTGCGCCCGAATAGTCGGTCATAGGAGGTGTTCACCTTTACATGCATAAGGTGTCACGCTACTTTGGCGAGCTTAACGGACAGCATTGAGGACGTAGAGAACTTCCCATGTATCAAGACTTTTTCCGGCTTTCAGAGTCGCCATTCGCGATTGTGCCGAACCCCAAATTCTATTTCCTTAGCGAACGCCATAAAGAGGCGTTGAGCCATGTGCTCTCTGGCATAGAAGATGGTGGCGGTTTGGCGTTGCTGACAGGGGAAGTGGGTACGGGGAAAACCACGACCATGAAAGCCTTGCTTGAGCGTATGCCAGAGCAAAGCCAAGTGGCGACGATCCTCAACCCTAGCGTGTCCGTGCTGGAATTGATGCAGACCTTGTGTGATGAACTTGGGATTGCGTACGCGCGCGAAGATGGCTTTAAACACCTGAACGACGCCATTTCTGCAAAATTGCATGATAACGACAAGCAAGGCATCCAAACCATTCTGCTGGTGGATGAAGCGCAGCATTTGATGCCGGATGTGTTGGAGCAATTGCGTTTGCTCACCAACATCGAAACCTCCCAACGTAAGCTGCTTAAAGTGATCTTGATTGGTCAGCCTGAGCTTCAAGAAATGCTTCGTCAGCAGCACCTGCGTCAGCTTGCCCAGCGCATTACTGCTCGTTACCACTTGATGCCGCTGACGGCACAAGAAGTGCGTCAGTATATTTTGCACCGCCTGAGCTGTGCGGATCGCCTCGATCCTTTATTCGATGAGGGCGCGTTCAAAGTCATTGCCCGTGAAAGTGGCGGTATTCCAAGGTTGATTAACCTCGTGTGCGACCAGTCGTTAAAAATGGCGCACCGAGATTCCAAACAACGTATCACCGCGAAAATTGCCACCAAAGCCAGTAAGGAAGTGCTGCATTGGCAGAGTGTATCGAGCCATGCTGAACGCCATGGTGTCATGCGCTATTGGCCGGTTTACCTTGGTGCGATTGGCGGCGCGGCCTTGCTCGCGGTGGCGATTCGTTGGGGGCTCGAGGGCAACACATCCCCCGCGCTAACAGTGGCGAATATAAACACTGCACCTCAAGTGGAACGTGCACCTGCTCCGACAGTGAAAGCACCTCCAGCCCCAATTGTTGTGGATGTGGCAATCAAAAAATCGCCTGCGCGAGAAGCTTCCACATCAAACATCGCACCTGCCAACACGTCCGCGCCGCAAAGCCTTGCAAGTTTGCCGGCCACGGTTAAAACCGTGGCGTTTGCGGATTTGGCGAAGCAAAGCTTGAGTGCGGGCTCTGCGATGCAAGCGCTCTACCGGTTATGGGGGTTTGACGCGGATGTGCTTGCGGCTGGTTGTTCAAGCGACGTGCGCGGTGAGCTTGCCTGTTATAAAGCCACCTTACCGTTATCCCAATTGCTCAGTATCGACCGACCTGCGGTTCTGACCATGAATGGCCCTGTTGGGCAACGTTGGTTTGCTGTTTTGTATGGCATGGGTGAGGGGCAGTTTGAGCTCCTCGCAGGCGATCAACGCGTGATGGTGAGCGAAGCGTTTTTTAAACAAGCGTGGACGGGGGATGCACTATTGCTATGGCGTCCACCGCAAGCGAACACATCGACGTTATCCATCGGTCAACGCAGTGAGCGTGTGCGATGGCTAGATCAACGTTTGAACTTGGTGCTAGGGGAAACTGGCGTTGCTTCTGACCGCTTTGGGCCGAACCTGCGCGCGAAAGTCAGGGATTTTCAACGCAGCAAAGGCTTGGATGCTGATGGCTATGCAGGGCCCATTACCCTGATGGTGCTGGACACGGTACTCACCATGCCGGGGCCGACATTGACGAACAGCATTGAAGCGACGCAATCAGAGTCTGCCGCATTGGCGCAAGGCGACATCGTGGTGTTGCCAACGTCAAGCGACACAGCACTGGCGCTGACGCCGCTCCCTGAGCCTAAACCTGTGGTCGTTGCTGCAACCAAGCCTGCGCCGACGCCACCGAGCCAAACGCCTGAAAAAGCGAATACCTCATCTGAAAAACCGGTGACTGAAGCCAATGCAGAAGTCACGACTATCACCGCATCGGGCAATGGGGCGAGTAACCCTGATGGCGATTTAAACCTCGAAGATTTAGATCTCTCATCACTGTCTCCTGAGTTGGCGCTCAAGGTACAAAATGCCTTGGGCGGCGATCGCACAAGAGGACTGGACGCCAAACTTGAACGCACTGACGGGGCCAGCAATGTCGTCTCGATCGCTGATATTTCATCACAAATGTTCGACCGATTGCCGAAGATGGATTTCCAAACACACATCTATGCGTCTGATGCACAACGCAGTTGGGTAAAGGTTAACGGACGAGAAGCGAAAGAAGGCCAGTTCGTGGCAGACGGCGTGCTGCTGCGCGGCATTGAGCCACAGCAAGTGGTGGTGCAGTTTGAAGATGCGTTGATCGCGATACCCGCGTTGACGAGTTGGTGATGAAGAGCAGAATCGAAAAATCGAGAAAGAGCAGATTAGAGAAAGAGCAAAACAGAGAGAGCAGTAAAAGCGACAAAAAAGCGGGAGCTTGAGAATGAAGATGTTCAACATTCCTCTGCTCTCTCTGCTCTCTCTGCTCTCTCTGCTCTCTCTGCTCTCTCTGCTCTCTCTGCTCTTAATGATCAAAAAAAGCCGCATCAGCGGCTTTTTTCGTCTTCAAAGGGAGATGCTTACGCCCAACCGTTATTACGCTTCTTACGAAGTGGGATCAGGTGCGGAAGAATCAAACCAAACAGCAGACCTGCGCCAGCAACCATCGCGCCGTAGGTGAACCAACGCATCAGAAGGTCATCTTTTTGTGTATCAATGCGCGCGCGCAGTTCGCGAATTTCGCTTTGTGCGTCGATCAGTTTTTGGTTCAGCTCGCTGGTATGCGTTTCAAGTTCTTTTAGCTGTGCATTACGTTGCTCAAGAGATTCAATCAAACCTTTGGTTTTTGCTTCTGAATCGCCTTGTGCATTCGCTAGCGCTGATTTCACTTGCGTCAGCTCTTTCTCAAGCGCAGGCATACGCGTTTTTAGGCCCGGTTGGTTCGACACGTATTTACTTTCAACCCAACCTTTACGACCGCGCTCATCCAACACTTGGGTGTAACCCGCGTTGCGGTTTCTATCTACAACGGTAACTTTCGTGCCCGCATCGATACTGCCGATAATGCGGAACTGAGTACCCGGACCAGAATGCATGTAAGTGAATAGTTCATCGGAAATGTAGTTGTCCTGCGCATGGGCGGCTGGTACTACAAGCATCAAAATCACAGCCAGAGCAGAAAAAAGTTGCTTCACGGTTTATTCCTTTGGTTGGTCGCGAATATCTGTTTGTGTCAGATACTAAAAAATTTTGACCCTCAGGTACAACAAAAGGGAGGCATAACCTCCCTTTTTTGACCGAAGACTGACATCACCGCACAAAAACGTGACGGAAACGGGCTTCTTATACGCCGAACACTGCGCGCATCACGTAGAAGAAGATAACGGCAAGTAACGCACCTGCTGGTAGGGTAACGACCCAAGATGCCACAATGTTACGCACAACACCGAGGTTCAATGCACCAATGCCGCGAGCAAAACCAACACCTAATACTGCACCCACCAGTGTTTGCGTGGTTGAGATTGGCAGGCCTGTGCCTGACGCCAATACAACAGTAGATGCGGTGGCGAGCTGTGCGGCAAAACCACGGCTTGGTGTGAGCTCTGTAATGCCTGTACCCACGGTCGCCATGACCTTGTGACCCAAGGTAGCAAGACCAACAACAA
>JBELME010000286.1:0-5207 GCA_042096095.1 Enterovibrio sp. | reverse complement strand
GATGCCGGCAAACAGGTCAATGAAGCTAAAACTACTCGGCGATTTGTGCATGTGCTGACCCTCTCTGATGGTACCATATCTAGCTTTCGATCTAGATGGAATAACAAGACTCCTGTCTATGGCATTGATCATTTCTGCAAACACGCCAACGTCTTTAAGCGCGTCGAAGGTGCCTTGTTGAACGAGTTTCCCGCTGTCCATCACCAGAATTTGGTCGCTGGTATCGAGTTGATCAATGCGATGGCTGATTAACAAGGTTGTCGCCTCTTTTGTCGCATGGTCCAAGCTCGCCATCACCAACTTTTCGCTCGACGCGTCAAGGCTGGCTGTCGGTTCATCCAACACCCAAAACTTGCCGTTTTGCAGCAACGCGCGAGCGACGGCGATACGCTGGGCTTGGCCAACGGAAAGACCTGCAGCACGATCGCCCACATGGTGCTCGTAGCCGTTTTCTAGCTTAGAAATAAATTCGTCAGCGTAGGCGGCTTTTGACATGGTGTGCATGTCAGCGTCTGACGTGAGCGTCGATGCCAAACAAATGTTATCGCGAATGGTACCGTGGAATAGCTGCGGGTTTTGCCCAACCCAACTCACTTGCTTACGCCAATGCGAGAGATCGGCGGTATTGAGTTCGACACCCTCTATTTTGAGACTGCCTCGGTAAGGTAAAAAGCCGAGTAGGGCGTTGATCAAACTCGTTTTACCCGCGCCGCTTTGTCCAACCAATGCCACTTTCTGTCCTGCTTGAATGGAGAAGCTAAGAGGGCCTGCTAATACGACACCATCAGGACTGAGTACTTCAAGATCCGTTGCTTCAAGCGTAATGGCGTCAGCAGTTATCTTTGCATCGCCCGAAGACTGATGCTCAGGCGTTGAATCTAAGAAATTCACGATAGATTCGGCAGCCCCGATCGCTTGGGCTTTGGCATGGTAGTAAGTGCCCAGGTCTCGCAGGGGCTGATAGAACTCAGGTGCAAGCACCAAGACAAACACACCAATAAACAGGGTGATACCAACACCATAGTGGCCGAAGTTCAGCTCACCAATATAACTAAAACCGAAATACACCGCGGTCACCGCAATTGACAATGCGGTGAAAAACTCCAGTACCGCGGACGACAAAAATGCAAGGCGCAACACTTCCATGGTGCGTTTACGGAAATCTTCAGAAGCAACACGAAGGTGTTTGTTTTCCGCTTCTGCTTGGTCAAATAAACGGATGGTTGATAAGCCTCGAAGACGGTCGTAGAAATGCCCTGATAGGCGCTGCAACGCTTTAAAATTACGACGGTTGGCATCGGCTGCCCCCATACCGACCAGCGCCATAAAGAAAGGCACGAGCGGGGCCGTAACAAGGAAGATCAATCCCGCCGCCCAGTTAAGCGGGAAAACGGCAATAAGAATGATAAAAGGAATAAGAACTGCAATGGCCATTTGCGGCAGATAGCGAGCAAAGAAATCTTGCATCTCTTCGACTTGTTCAAGAACAAGGCTTGCCCACGTACCCGCGGGTTTCCCTTGAATGGTCGCTGGGCCTAAGGCTTCCAATTTATCCATAATAAGGTGGCGAATATGCAGTCGAACTGCTTCCCCCGCGCGGTAGCCAGCTTGTTCTTTTCCCCAGCTACAGACGGCACGAAGGCAAACGATAATGGCGAGACCGACGAAAGAGAGCCATACGTCGGATTTGTCGGCTTTTTCAATAATGAGTTCATGCAGAATATTGGCCAGCAACGCCGCTTGTGCGACCAAAAACAAACCTGACAAAAATGCCAAGCCAATTGCTGTCATAAGCCATGTTTTGCCTAGCTTGCTCTGCCCTTTGAGCCATTGGGCAAGAGAGCGCTGTTTCTTTTTATCCATAAAACTTCAATGATCGTGGAATGGGAAGGCGGGTCTGGCAAAGCACAGGCCTGCAAGTGTGCAGGCCTAGAGGTAGAGTTTTACTTAGCTTGTTCTTTTGCGTCAAGGAAGCGCTCTGCGTCAAGCGCAGCCATGCAACCTGTACCTGCAGACGTGATTGCCTGACGGTAGGTGTGATCCATGACGTCGCCTGCTGCGAACACGCCTTCAATACTGGTTTGCGTCGCGTTGCCCTCAAGGCCAGATTTCACTTTGATGTATCCATTGTGCATGTCGAGCTGGCCTTCGAAGATGCCGGTGTTAGGCTTGTGACCGATGGCCACGAACAGACCCATTACATCGACTTCTTCCGTTGCATCAGATTGCGTGTCTTTGATGCGGACACCCGTGACGCCCATGTCGTCACCGAGCACTTCATCAAGAACACGGTCTGTATGAAGAACGATGTTGCCGTTTTCTACTTTGTCCATCAGACGACCGATCAGAATTTTTTCAGCACGGAAAGTGTCACGACGGTGGATAAGGTGAACTTCAGAGGCAATGTTTGATAGGTACAGTGCTTCTTCAACCGCGGTGTTGCCGCCGCCGATTACCGCCACTTTTTGGTTACGGTAGAAGAAACCATCACAGGTCGCACACGCTGATACGCCGCGGCCTTTGAAGTTTTCTTCCGATTCCATACCTAGGTATTGTGCTGACGCGCCGGTTGCAATGATCAATGCATCACACGTGTATTCGCCATTGTCACCTTTTAAGCGGAAAGGACGTTGCGTCAGGTCGGTTTCGTTAACGTGGTCGAACAGGATTTCTGTATCGAACTTTTCAGCATGTTCTTTCATGCGCTCCATCAGTGCAGGGCCTGTTAGTCCTTCTGCATCACCCGGCCAGTTCTCAACCTCAGTCGTGGTCGTTAGCTGACCGCCCTGTTGAATGCCCGTTACCATTACCGGATTCAGGTTTGCGCGCGCAGCATAAACTGCGGCGGTGTAACCAGCAGGGCCAGAACCTAAGATAAGAAGGCTTGAATGCTTTACGTTGCTCATTATTTCTCCGGATGGATTTTGTATTTATATTGAAGCTGATTGTAGGGAAAATAAGAAGCTAAAGAAAGGGCACCGTGCGGTGCCCTTAATCTAAATATGTTATCTCTTATTACTTATCGATTACGCAAGCACTGCTCGCGGATCAACATATTCTAAGTCGAACGATTCCGCGACTTCTTTAATGGTGACTTTACCATCAATGACGTTGAGGCCATTTAGCAGGTTTTCGTCCGTCAGCAGCGCTTCACGATAACCTTGGTTCGCCAATTTAACGATATAAGGAAGTGTCGCGTTATTCAGGGCAAAGGTAGACGTTCGTGCTACTGCGCCAGGCATGTTGGCAACACAGTAGTGAACAACATCGTCAACGATATAAGTAGGGTCGGCGTGTGTGGTTGCGTGAGACGTTTCGAAACAACCGCCTTGGTCTATCGCGACATCCACCACGGCTGAGCCCGGTTTCATGCGTTTGATATGGTCAGCGTTTACCAATTTTGGTGCTGCTGCACCAGGGATAAGTACTGCTCCGATGACCAAATCTGCGGCGAGAACGTGCTTTTCGAGAATTTCTTCTGTTGAGTAGAGGACTTTTGCACGTCCTTGGAACTCTTCATCGAGTGCGCGCAGTGTATCAATGTTGCGATCTAAGATGGTTACGTCAGCACGCATGCCAACGGCCATTCTTGCCGCATTTGAACCAACAACACCGCCGCCCAACACTACGATTTTCGCGGGTTCGACGCCAGGTACACCACCTAGCAGCATTCCTGCGCCGCCACGGGATTTTTCAAGCGCTTGTGCACCGGCTTGGATCGACATACGACCAGCAACTTCGGACATAGGTGCAAGGAGTGGCAATCTACCCTTAGAATCTGTTACGGTTTCATAGGCTATACAGACAGCTTTGCTCTTGATAAGGTCTTGTGTCTGTGGAAAATCTGGTGCAAGGTGCAAATAAGTAAACAAAATTTGCCCTTCGCGAAGCATGGCACGTTCAACGGCCTGCGGCTCTTTAACTTTTACAATCATTTCAGAGGTAGCGAAGACATCTTCAGCCGTGGGCAATATTGTTGCGCCTGCCTGAACATAGTCCTCATCACTGAACCCGATCCCCATGCCTGCCTGTGACTGGACGTTAACAGAGTGGCCACGGGAAGTAAGTTCTCGAACGCTAGCAGGGACCATGCCTACACGGTACTCGTGGTTTTTGATTTCTTTAGGTACACCAATGATCATCCTGATTCCTCGATTCTTTGTAGAGTTATTAGCTAGTGTTTTGTGTTATTGTTGTATTTAGAGCTAGTATAGTTTGCAGAAAGCCAGATTTGATGCTAAAGATAAAAGTTATGTTAGGAAAAATGGTATTTAACATTGCAAGGACGTAAAAAGGTGGAATAAAAAATGGTTGACGCCAAAAAGAAACCCTCCAAGGAATTGGACCGTATAGATAGAAATATTCTTAATGAGCTACAAAAAGATGGGCGTGTATCTAACGTCGAATTGTCGAAACGTGTAGGCCTATCGCCAACACCATGTCTAGAGCGTGTTAGACGCCTAGAGAGACAAGGTTACATCAGCGGATATACCGCGTTGCTTAACCCGCAATTCCTCGATGCCTCTCTGTTGGTTTTTGTTGAAATTACGCTAAATCGCGGTGCGCCGGACGTTTTCGAGCAATTCAATAAAGCCGTGCAACAGTTAGAAGACATCCAGGAGTGTCACCTCGTATCGGGTGACTTCGATTACCTTTTGAAAACCCGCGTATCTGATATGTCTGCATACCGTAAGCTGTTAGGCGAAACATTGCTTCGTCTTCCTGGCGTGAATGACACTCGCACCTACGTGGTGATGGAAGAGGTTAAGCAGACCAACCATTTGGTCATTAAAACGCGTTAACAACCTCACACCGCTCGGACACATTGGGCTTAGAAGAGTGTTATATTCGACAAACCGAGTAGCTTGCTGCTCGGTTTGTTTTTTTGTTTGGTGTACACTTTTGCAAAAGGCTGATGTATTGAGTGATTTATGCTTCGCAACTCAACAATTCACCGACATGAACAATCGTAACCCCTCACCGATGGTATGGGATGGCAAGAACGTAGAATAACGAAGCCAACATACGCAGATCGGAATAAGATTAATAAATAGATAGGTGATAATGGAGTTTTCCTTGCGTCAGGAGCACAAACAGACAGAGACCCCGCGTCGATTGAACGGAACGCAGCGCTTAAAAGAAACCGCGCTCATTCTCGCTTTGCTGTCAGCCGTGTTTATCCTAGTTTCTCTCCTCAGTTATGATTC
>JBELME010000285.1:0-5216 GCA_042096095.1 Enterovibrio sp. | reverse complement strand
ACCGTAGCGACACCATGTAGAACCCACGCAAGATTTCACCGTTCGCACCGATTTCCCATACGCATGCCCGGTTTCAAACCCTGCATCAGCGAGAATTTTCCAAATTTCTGGCAATTCATGTAACTGCGCGACGAACAAGTCAATGCGCTGGCCGCCCGTCACTTTGGTGTAAAGGTTGTAGTCTTTCGCGACTTGCCCTAGCACAATCAATTTGTCGGGGGTGATTTCGCCACCCGCGACGCGTGGCACGACGGAATAGGTACCATCTTTTTGCATGTTGCCCAGATAAATATCATTGGTGTCTTGCAGCCCCATGTGCTCGTTTTTCAACACATAGTCGTTCCAGAATGATGCCAAGATCGACCCGACGGTCGGCTTACACACATCACATCCGAGCCCCTTACCATGACTTTCTAACAACTCATCGAAGGTTTTGATTTTCTTGATGCGAACAATGTCCGCCAATTCTAGGCGCGTATACTCAAAGTGCTCACACAAGTTGTTATTCACCTCGTGCCCAAGCGCGGCAAGCTCTGCATCCATCACTTGTTTGGTCAGCGCCGCACAGCCACCACACCCCGTTGAGGCTTTGGTTTCCGCTTTCAGATCTGCCATGGTGGTGCAACCTGACGCCACCGCTGTTTTGATGCAGCCTTTGGTCACGTCATAACACGAACAAATCTGCGCCTCATCCGGCAACGTCGCTAACCCTGCCGATCCAGCATCACTGTCTGCAGCGTCATTAGACAGGAGCAACACAGAAGGGAACTCTGGAAGAGGTAAGCCGTTTAGCATGGTTTGTAACAAGTTCGGGTAGCTTTCAACATCCCCGACTAACACTGCACCCAGTAAGGTTTTTCCGTCTTCAGAAACGATAATGCGTTTGTAGACTTGCTCAATGCCATCCGAGAATGTGTAAGACTGGGCACCCGGCGTTGATCCTTGCGCATCACCGATACTGGCAACATCCACGCCCAACAATTTGAGTTTGGTGCTCATGTCAGCCTCTTTGAACTCGGCCTCGGTGCCGCAAATTGACGCAACCGCAACCTTGGCCATTTGGTAACCCGGCGCGACTAAGCCAAAGATTTTCCCATCCCAAAGCGCACATTCACCGATGGCATAAATGTCGCTATCGTTCGTTTGGCATTGGTTGTTAATGACGATACCGCCACGCTCACCCAAGGTCAGATCATGGGCTTTGGCGAGTTCGTCTTGAGGACGGATACCCGCAGAGAAAACCACCATGTCGGTTTCAAGTTCTGTGCCATCGGCAAAGGTAAGTTTGTAACGACACGTATCGCCTTTCGTGATATTTTGCGTGGCTTTTTCGGTGTGAACGTTTACGCCTAATGCCGTGATTTTCTGTTTCAGCAGCTCGCCGCCACCTTCGTCCAATTGCACCGCCATCAGACGTGGCGCAAACTCCACCACATGGGTTTCCAGCCCCATATTTTGAATGGCATTTGCCGCTTCAAGGCCCAATAGGCTGCCGCCAATGACGACGCCAACTTTGCTGCAATCGCCCGATGCGCGAATCGCTTCCAAATCTTCGATGGTACGATAAACGTGACAATGCGCCTGCTCGTTACCAGGAATCGGTGGGACAAACGGGTATGAGCCTGTGGCAAGAATCAAGTTGTCGTAGGCAATCTCTCGGCCTTGGTTTGTAACCACACATTTGCTCTCGCGCTGAATAGACACCACTTTTTCGTTCAGAAAGTACGTGATGCCTTGCTCTTTGTATTCGTTTTCACTGGTCAGCATCAAATCGTCGCCATCTTTGCCGCTAAAGAAGCTGCTAAGTTGGACGCGGTCATACGCTAAGCGCGGCTCTTCTGAAAAGGTAATGATGTCGAACTGGCCGTCGCTGTTTTTCTGAGATAATTCGTCAATTAATCGATGCTCCACCATGCCGTTACCAATAACGACAATACGTTTCTTTTCCATGCTCAAATCCTTATGCAGAAAGCTTTTCAAGTTGTTCTGTGGTCTGCGTAATAAACCAATCCAATTCTTTTGCCAGCGAGACAACCTTGCCCACGACAATCAGCGACGGAGACACCACTGCTTCGCGCTTGATGGCATCCTTGATCGTTGCAAGGTCGCTGATAAATACGCGCTGGTCAGTGGTACACCCTTTCTCGATCACTGCGACAGGCGTTGTTGAAGGCAAACCGGCTTGAGAGAGTTCTTCGCTGATGAGGGACAGCTTCGACAGCCCCATGTAGAACACCAAGGTGTGATCCAATGCGGCGAGTGCCTTCCAGTTCACTGACAAATCTTTTTCGGCATGTGCTGTCACCAAGGTACACCCCTGTGATAAACCGCGATGCGTAAGAGGAATACCTGCATAGCTGGTGCAGCCGGAAGCGGCTGTGATCCCAGGAATGACTTCCACTTGAATGTCTTCCTGATGCAGGGTCTGCATTTCTTCCCCGCCTCGGCCAAACACAAAGGCGTCTCCTCCCTTTAATCGACACACGTCCTGGCCACGCTGCGCCAATTCAACCAACAAAGCGTTGGTATCATTCTGGGGGACACTGTGTGCGCCCTTGGCTTTACCGACGTAGAAAATGTCTTTGTCTGAAGGAATGAGCGAGAGAATCTCGGCGCTGAGGAGTCGGTCATACACGACAACGTCGGCCTGTTGAATGCAACGTAACGCTTTAATGGTCAATAAATCGGGGTCACCTGGACCTGCGCCAACCAGAAAGACGGTGCCAACCTTGCGCTGGCTTTTTTCGAGTTTCGCTTTCTTGCTATTCACTCCATCAAAAACGCTTGATGAAATAGCGGCGACACGTGCTTGCCTTAATAATCTTTCACGACCTTCGAGTATATAAGACTGTTTATTTGGCATAATTGAGTATGTGCGACTTGGCATCCTGACCTCACCAGTACATCCATGCGATAATTCAAGTAAAAGAAATAAACACGCCTCTATGCTTACGAATGCGTCTTTTATGAATTCATCGCTTTTTTATTTTCTTATCAATACAGCAAGTAGAGTGCCAGTAAAGCTAAACACGAGATTGATAATTTACAATCCATTGTTTTGTATAATTTATTTATTTTCACGCGCTAATCACCAACAATTAAAAGCGCTTGCAATGATTCATTAAAGAGCACTTTTTACGTGCACCTTTTTATTGCATTTCACCAGAATGAACAGAAGCTATTAATAATTTTCATTATTCGCACTTTCTTGGCGAAGAGAGAAAAGTTCAACCACATAATTATTTTAACGTAAGAAACCCGCATTCATTCCAACTATGCCACTGTTATTTTTACCAATGTTGAAATTGGCGCGTTATTTGCTGTGTATTATTCGCAAACAAATAAGAAATGAAACAGGGATAGGTGAGTGAAGTGACAAATATCCAAACTACATCAGAGAAAGACAAAAGCGAATGGATCAAGTCTACGTGTGCCTATTGTGGTGTCGGTTGTGGCATCGAAGCCAAGGTTAATCCATCCGGCAAGCTCGACGTTAGAGGAGATAAATCCCACCCTGCTAACCTAGGCCGACTCTGCTCAAAAGGATTATCACTCGGTGACACCGTCACAACTGAAGGGCGATTGCTCACCCCTTCCATAGAGGGGGAAGCGACAACATGGAACACTGCGCTTAACCATGTTGCGACCTCTCTTAATGATATCATCGAAGAGCATGGCCCCGATGCCGTTGCATTTTATGTGTCCGGACAGCTTTTGACCGAGGACTACTATGTCGTCAACAAATTGATGAAGGGTTTCATTGGGTCTGCCAACATCGACACCAATTCCCGTCTTTGTATGGCCTCTGCCGTGGCGGGTCATAAACGCGCCTTTGGGGAAGATTGTGTACCCGGCACCTATGAAGATTTTGGCATCGCAGATCTGGTCGTTTTGGTGGGAGCAAACCTCGCTTGGTGTCATCCCGTGCTGTATCAACGCTTGAAAGCCGCGAAAGAGACACGCGGAACCAAAGTTGTGGTTATCGATCCACGCAGAACCAGTACCTGTGAAATTGCGGACTTGCACCTCCCACTGACGCCCGGCAGCGACATCGCGCTGTTCAATGGTTTGCTGGCCAATCTCGCCAAGCATGGACAACTGAATCAAAGTTACATTGCCAACCACACGACCGGACTGGATGACGCACTCACACAGGCACAGCGTTTTAATACGGTAAACACTGTGGCAGCGGCAACAGGGTTGAAACTGTCTGATATCGAAACTTTTTACCGCCTGTTTCGCCAACATGTAAGAACCGTCACCATGTTCTCCCAAGGTGTGAATCAGTCCACCAGCGGCACGGACAATGCCAACAGCATTTTGAATTGCCACATCGCCACTGGCCGCGTTGGACTCCCTGGTAGCACCCCTTTTTCCATCACGGGTCAACCCAATGCCATGGGGGGACGCGAAGTTGGCGGGCTTGCCAACACGCTCGCAGCACACTTGGAATTTGGCAACGACACACACGCAACCTTGGTCAGTGATTTTTGGCAAACCGACAGATTGGCGACACAACAAGGCTTGAAAGCCATCGACATGTTCGACGCCATCGAAAGCGCGCTGTGGGTGATGGCGACGAACCCCGCGGTCAGTCTGCCTGACAGTGATCGAATCGCGCAGATTTTTGAGAAATGCCCGCTGGTCATTGTGTCTGATTGTGTGTCGACATCCGAAACCTTGGATTACTCCCACGTGAAATTACCCGCGCAGGGGTGGAGCGAGCAATCCGGCACGGTTACCAATTCAGAACGCATGATTTCTCGTCAGCGTCGATTACTGCCGACACCAGGGGAAGGTAAACCCGATTGGTGGATCGTGAGTGAAGTGGGCAAAAGGATGGGGTTCCCTCACGCCTTCGATTACCCGACGGAAGCGCACATTTTCCAAGAATATGTCGCGATGACAACGATCGGAAACCAAGACGGTGATGCGACAAAACGGAAGCTAAACCTCTCCGCGCTGAAGGGATTGTCCGTTGACGATTACAACACGTTCCCGCCGACGCGCTGGCCCATCGTGAGCAATGACATTGCGTCGGGGGGCCTTTTCACCCAAGGGGATTTTTCCACACCAGATGGAAAAGCGCGGTTTATTGCCGTTGAGCACAAAGCGCCTGTAAGCCCGATTACGCCGCAATACAGCATGATCCTTAACTCTGGGTGAATTAGAGACCAATGGCACACCATGACGCGTACAGGGCTTTCTGCGGCATT
>JBELME010000284.1:0-5107 GCA_042096095.1 Enterovibrio sp. | reverse complement strand
TGGGCATCAGCGTCTACCTTCCGTGGATCAGACAAACGTGGTGGGGCAAATGGTGCGCGTATCGCATTGGCCCCTCAGAAAGATTGGGATGTAAACCAACCTGCGCAACTTGCCAATGTATTGAGCAAGCTTGAAGGTGTTCAACGTGATTTCAACAACGCGCAATCTGGCAACAAGGGCGTATCTCTGGCTGATGTGATTGTTCTTGCGGGGGGCGTTGGTGTTGAGAAAGCGGCAAAAGAAGCCGGTCAAGACATCTCTGTCCCATTTACACCAGGCCGCACTGACGCGAGCCAAGATCAGACGGATCTTCATTCATTCTCTGTATTGGAGCCTGAAGCGGACGGTTTCCGTAACTACCAGAAAGCAAAATACACTGTATCGGCAGAAGCTTTGCTTATCGATCGGGCTCAACTGCTGACGCTCACTGCACCAGAATTGACCGTGTTGGTCGGTGGCTTGCGTGTGCTTAATACAAATGCAGGTGGCCATTGTCACGGTGTGTTCACTGAGACCCCTGAAGCGCTCACCAACGATTTCTTCGTTAACTTGCTGGACATGGGCGTGGAATGGAAACCTGTTGATGGAGACGATGTGTTTGAAGGGCGTGACCGTGCAACTGGTGCACTACGCTGGACGGGTACACGTGCTGATTTAGTGTTTGGTTCCAACTCGCAGCTTCGTGCGCTTGCAGAGGTGTACGCAACAGAAGATGCCAAAGGCAAATTCTTGAACGACTTTGTTGCTGCATGGGTGAAAGTGATGGAACTTGATCGCTTCGATCTGAAAAAATAACCCTTTGTTATTAAACGCTTCCTACATGATGTTGGGGAAATATAAGACAAAAACCGCTGATTTATTCAGCGGTTTTTTTTCGTTTTCTTCACAATGATTTTCTTTGGAAGGGCATTACAACGCCCCGCCTTCTGGCACGATGATAGGAAGATCCATGCACCCATAATCTAACCCTCGCAGACTGAGCAAGCAGGTTAACTGTCCACGATGGTGCGTTTGGTGGTTGAACAAGTGCTGACAGTATTCACCGACCAATTTGGTTAACGTCACGCCTTCGGTATTGGTGTAATGAAATGGTTGGGAAGTGACGTCATCCGTTAGGTTCTCTACCATCTCCAGAATAATGCGATCAACGCGTTGGCGAAGAGGAATGAGTGTGTCGAGGCGGGTGGCGAAGGTATCGTGAATGCCTTTGGAAACCGGTAAGCCCTCGAGTGTTGATGCACTTAGTCCAGCAACATGACAAGCGGCGAGTCGTTGCAGCATGATCAAATCACCGAACAAAATATGGTTCCAGTAATCGAGAAGACTCGGAAAGAAAGAGTGAGTATCTTCAGTGAGTTGCTCGTGCGTCAACGTGCTACACACCGACAATAATTGCTGGTTAATGCGCTGATTATAAAGCGCCACCATCCTGAAGTTTGATTGCAATTCCATGTGCTACCGTTGATGTTTAGAGATAATTGTTTGGGATTATTCTCGACGGTAATGGCTTTACGACCACATTTCAAAGGGTTGAGGCGGTTTATTAGCGAAGGTCGCAAACTCGAGTGTAATGGTTAGCTACGCGCTACAACGGCTAACTTGACGGGTCATCTCTCTACGGCGCATTGGCATCTCGTCGATCACTTTCACCAACTCTTCGATGTCGACATTCTGTTGCCAGCGAAACTTTTCGGTGCCATCTTTCCCAATAAGTACGGCAATGTGTTCTTCATTGGCGACGCGGTATTTATCGTACATTTCTAAAATTTCTTCGGGCGTGAAAAGTCCTCGCGAATCAGCAAGATCTTGAATATTCAAGATCAATGGATGCAAATCGCGATCATCCATTTGGCAGCCATGAATTAGCATTTGGCGCTCAAACGCTTCCACTTTCTCGTCTTTGCTTGGCGCGAAAAACAGCAAAGTGCGGTGTGATTTGATGAACCCATATTCAGGGTACGCTGCAGCTTTTTGAGTTGCGCCGAACACTGCAAACAGCGCAAGGCACATTGTGAGTAGTAAGCGCATAGCATTGCCTCCTGTGATACTCACCATTACGAAAGCCTAGCCTGAGTGGATTCATTCCGCATTCCATCCTTTGCGAAATGCCCCACGGCTTGCTGTGTTTCTAGGATGTACTTTTGGTAACGCTAAAGTGGTGCGATCTGTCCGTGCAATGCACCATAGGCATGCATCGGGCGATCTTGCTTCCATTTGGTCATGTAAGGTGTCTGTAGATTTAATGTAATTAAAACAGATAGATGAAAATACTTTCGAGGCATCGCACATTTTTGGCCGACCTTTTGCTGATAGCACTGTCAGTTAATTAAAAAGGAGCGTTAGCAATGAAAGGACAATCTCTTGCACGAAAATGGTTAGCTACAGCGGCGATGATGGGGCTAGCATTCCAAGCAGTCGCAGAGGAGGACACCATCAAAGTCGGTGTGCTGCATTCTCTGTCTGGCACCATGGCGATAAGTGAAACCACGTTGAAAGACACCGTGCTTATGATGGTTGAACAGTAAAACAAACAAGGCGGTCTATTGGGCAAAAAGCTCGAAGCTGTCGTTGTTGATCCTGCATCAAACTGGCCGCTATTTGCTGAAAAAGCGCGCGAACTGGTCGAAAAAGAAAAAGTCGATGTGGTGTTTGGTTGCTGGACGTCTGTGTCTCGCAAATCTGTTCTCCCTGTGTTTGAAGAGTTGAACAGCTTACTGTTTTACCCAGTTCAATATGAGGGCGAAGAATCGTCTAAAAACGTCTTCTACACTGGCGCTGCACCAAATCAGCAAGCGATTCCTGCCGTCGATTATTTGAAAGATGAGCTGGGTATTGAGCGTTGGGTATTGGCAGGTACAGATTATGTCTATCCACGTACCACCAACAAAATCCTCGAAGCGTATCTGATCGATCAAGGTGTCGCGAAAGTAGACATCATGATCAATTACACCCCGTTTGGGCATTCTGATTGGCAGTCCATTGTGGCGGACATCAAGCAGTTTGGTGCGAAAGGGAAGAAAACAGCGGTTGTCTCTACCATTAATGGCGATGCCAATGTGCCGTTCTACAAAGAGCTTGCCGCGCAAGGCATGGAAGCGGAAGACATTCCGGTTGTTGCCTTCTCCGTGGGTGAAGAAGAACTTTCAGGCATGGATACGTCATCCCTTGTGGGTCACTTGGCGGCATGGAATTACTTCATGAGCGTGGAAACTGACGAGAATGATGCGTTTGTCGAGAAGTGGCATGCATATATCAAAGATGATGAGCGCGTCACCAATGACCCAATGGAAGCGACATACTTGGGCTTCAACATGTGGGCAAAAGCCGTAGAGAAAGCGGGTACGACGGAATCGGATGTCGTGCAAGAAGCGATCATTGGCGTTACCGTACCAAACCTCACTGGCGGCTACGCGACCATGATGCCTAACCACCACATTACGAAGCCTGTATTGATTGGCGAAATCCAAGATGATGGTCAATTCGTCACAGTATTTGAAACACCGGATGTGGTAGCAGGGGATGCTTGGTCTGATTTCTTACCAGGTTCGAAAGACCTCTTTGCAAGCTGGTTGAAGCCAATGTCTTGCGGCAGCTTCAATGTAACAACCGGCCAATGTTCTGTCGTGAGCGAATAATTTTTCATTCCAACTGATGGCGACAGGTGCGCGTGACCCGCGCGCACTTGTTGCTAAACCCTGTTGTGTTTTCCCTGCTGTGTGGATCGTCTCTGCATCTATTTGTAGCCTTAACAGCAGGACTTTTTCAAAGGAATGAAAGATGAAGTTTTTCGCTTCAACAAAACCGCTACCTCTCGTCACGGTATTCTGCTTTTTGTGCCTGATAACGGCACTGCTGTCTGTAAAAAGCGTATCTGCAAACACAGATCTTCCCAACTCTTCAACCGTGACCCTTGAAGACATTTCGCCACTGCTTACCAGCAAGAAATTCTCAGACAAGCAAGTTGCCGTCGAACAGATTGCCAGCAGTGAACTTGCGCAAAAACAACCGTTGTTAGAAGGGCTGTTAAACAAGCAAATCGTTTATAAAAAAAGCGACAAATCGCTGTGGTTTCTCGCACAAACTCCCTTGAAAAAAGGCAGCCAGCTCGCCGCATTGTCAGATGGTCGCAAACAAGAAGTTACGAAGAAAAGAGACTATCGCGCCGTATCGCTCAATAACAAAATACGCTCTGAAATACGCACGCAATTAGCGACCTTGTCATTGTTGGGCGATGACTTAGATGCTAAGCGCGACGGTGCTAAGCGCTTACTCGGGGGCATTGATTCTGCGTTGGCAGAACGCCTTCCTACTCTCATTGAAAACGAAAGTGACGCTGTCACTAAAAATATGCTGATAGTGGCGTTAGCCATTTCAACACTGACAGACAATGCATCAAAAACTGATGACAAAATACAGGCTGTAAAAACGTTAGAGGAATCCGGCCTACCCGAAGCCTATGAAGCCTTGCAAAGCGTCAACAACCTTAGCGCACAAGACCGTGAATTGAGTAAAGCGATCACGCGTGCACTCGCCAGCTTTGAAGAAAAACAGCGCGTCGTTAATGTCGCACAAACCCTGTATTTTGGATTGAGTTTAGGATCAGTATTGGTGCTCGCGGGCATTGGTCTTGCGATTACCTTCGGTGTGATGGGCGTGATCAACATGGCACACGGTGAGCTGATCATGATTGGTGCCTACACCACGTATGTGTTGCAACAACTCATGCCTGCGTACACAGGTATGTCGCTACTTTTATCTATCCCTTGTGCGTTTGTGGTGTCAGGGTTGGTCGGGATTTTGATTGAACGTACCGTGATACGTCATTTGTACGGCAGACCACTTGAAACCTTGCTTGCGACATTCGGCATCAGCTTGATTCTACAGCAAGCCGTTCGCTCCATTTTCTCTCCGCTAAACCGTTCTGTCAGCACGCCTGAATTCATGTCTGGCATGATTGACGTAACGCCCATGCTGCAACTTACTGCTAGTCGCGCATACATCATTATCTTTTGTTTGATGGTTTTTTTCGCGCTCTTGTTTGTTCTGCGCAAGACTCCGCTGGGTTTGCAGGTGCGTGCTGTTTCTCAAAACCGGCCGATGGCGCGAG
>JBELME010000283.1:0-5274 GCA_042096095.1 Enterovibrio sp. | reverse complement strand
GTGGGCCCCCTGCATTAATGATTTCTGATGAAAAAACGCTGTTTAATATTTCCCCCCCCCCCCGCCAATAAAAAGTATGCCAGAGAGTACCGTGAGTACGCCGCCTAATCCTAAAAGTACGCGTAAAAACATGTTCATATTCTTGTAATCCATTGTGTTTAGTTATTTTCCCTTTTGCTTTTTCTTGGCTGATGTTTTCAGCCAAGAAAAATAGACTGCTAAAAGAGCAATAACTGCACCAAATAGGCAAGTAATTAACACATTGAAAAATAAGGAGTATTTACCCAGCTGCCTTTTAGGCAGGTGAAATGTTGCTTAAATGCTGGCGAAAAAATGCCTTATTGGGCAATAACTTGCTTCGATGCAAGACAATTGCCTTAATAAATAGTCATTACTGTAAGGATATTTTGTTGTCCCGTTTGAACATGATCCAAAGACAAAAAAGCGTGAACAAAGTGACGATGCCTACCAAGTGCCATGCCCATGATAATCCGAAGATTTCAATCGCAAACCCCATCAGTAACGGACACAGCGCAATCCCTGCATTGTTCGCAATAACAGAGATAGACACATACCGCCCAAGGTGAGTCTCTGGCACCAGCTCGGAAAGGTAAGCATCACCATTGGTGACTTCGAGGATCTCACTGGCTGTGATGATCACTATCGCGAACCCCATCATCAATAACGTCGGCATAAGCCCAATCATCACATAGCCCAAACCGTATCCGGATATGGCGATCATGAGGTTGTTGATGGGGTGTGTTTTGGCGGTGAGCGAGGTCAATATCGTGGTGAAACCAACTACCGCCAAGGCGTTTATCATCAAAATCAGTCCGTAATACCGTGCGCCATCATCAGCAAAGCTTTCAGCCATTTGTAAGGGCAAGGTAAAGGTGATTTGGGCATAGCAAAAACTGACACAGACATTGACAGCCAAGAAGAAGGCGATTTGTATTTTATCCGGCTCGAGCGTGTTTTCTGTCGCGCCATTCTCACGCGATTCTGGGGATGACGCTTTGTTTGGTTTGGGCTTTTTCCCCGTGGTTTTCTTGATCAGTGAGGCGAGCAGAAATGCGGCAATGAGAGTAGTGGCTACATCACCCCAATAGAGCCATTGGTAATAATCGAGCAAAAGAAACCCTGCGATTAAAGGTCCAATGGCATGCCCCACGTTAAACGCAAGATAAGACAGAGACAGGGCGTAGCGTTTAGATTCGCGGTTTGTTGAACACAATGATAACAATGCAGCACGCATGGCAGGCCGCATCACGCCGAGCGCCAAGCTGGAGAGCGCGATAAAGACGACAGAGAGGGATTCGTATGCGAACAGCCCTGCTGCGATGACACTGGCGGCAGATAAGACTTAGCTTATCGCCATCAAGGTTAGACGGTTGAAGGTATCGGCGAGATACCCCCCAAGAACACTGCCAAGCATGCCTCCGATGGACACGATGAAAACCGTCATTCCCGCATCGGCCGGGGAGAGGGAGAGTTTCTGTGTCAAAATCAGGGCATAGACGGGCAGCACAAAGGTACAGCCCGCAATGATGAATCGAGCAAAAGCGATCATCCAAATGGCACGATCAAGCGCCAGATAGGGTTGGAAGTGGCGAAGAAAACCGGCGTCGCTTTTATTCATGTTGGCTCATGAGAGGGCAATTGCCGTCTCAGCGTGATGACAATA
Organism: Enterovibrio sp.; assembly: GCA_042096095.1. Lineage (GTDB taxonomy): Bacteria > Pseudomonadota > Gammaproteobacteria > Enterobacterales > Vibrionaceae > Enterovibrio. The sequence goes on along the minus strand of JBELME010000283.1, from coordinate 3,590 downwards.
AAACATTGATCCCCAAGCCGCCTAGCAAGGTACCTGAAATGGCGTTAATCCCGTTCATGAGTCGTCGATTCTGACTGAATTTTTCTAAAGACACAGAGACCATCAGCGTCAGGAAAGAGAACCAGAAAATGGCGATCAATGCGTGAATGGTCACGAGCGAATACGCCGCAACAAATGACACCTTGCCCGCATCAATAAATTGCGGAAACGCAGCGATGTAAAACAGGGAGACTTTTGGGTTAAAGGCATTGGTGATAAGGCCTTCTATATACCAGGTTGCTTTCTGTTTGAGTGATAAAGAAGGATGATAAATGGGGGTGTGTTCAGACCGTTGAATTGAATCGGTTTCGTTATTTTCTGTGCTTGCAGTCTGTTTTTCGAAAAGCTTCTTCAAGCATTTCACGCCAAGAAAAATCAGATAACTTCCACCTGCAATTTTGATCCAGCCGTACAAGAGGGGCGATTGCATGATAAGCAGGGATAAGCCAAATACGGTAAGCGTGCCATGCACGTAAAACGCGGTGGCGATACCCGCAACATTGTAATAGCCAGAAATGCGCCCAAAGCTTGGCACATTCTTGATGATCAGCAAGCCGTTTGGACCTGGGGAGACCACCATCAAGCCAACGACCATGGCGAAAAGTAAACTGTTAGACCCATCCATTTGTGTGTTTATCCTTGCTTTAAATGTGTCACTTTGTCCTTGGCAACCGCGAATTGACTTTTATCGACCATGCATTCTGGGCATACCCAATCGTCGGGTAAATCAGTGAAAGGCAGGGTATGATCCGAATCATCGTATTGATAGCCACATACTGAACATTCATGAACCATGTCTTTTTCCTTCTTGATGATGACAAGTTGATGGTCCATCAATGCGTGTATGGCTTCTACATCGAAAATGTACCCCTCCGCTTCTACTTCTTCTTCTAGCTCTGCCAGCGAGAAAGAGTCCATGCGATTCAGTAATGCCAACACCCATTGATGCTCGGGGTCGATGTCTATGCTGCCACTGGCGAAGAAAACGCGCAGGTTTTCGGTGTCCAGCATAAGAAACTGATTTCTGCCAACTTCAAGGCGCGTGGTATAAGACACTTCATCGGGGGAATGTCTCAGTGAATGTTCAAGGCTAATGGGCGCAGGTGGCTGTTCTTGAATGAAAGGGATGACATGTTGTTCAAACAGGGATCTTGCAAGGCTAGGATCATCGCGAAACGCTTGGGCGATGTTTTCTAGCGAGTTGGCGATGACCTTAGAGATATGCTCGCTAAACTCGGTGTCGTGGCAATTGACGGCTTGTCGCAACTGTTCGGTATAGGGGTGGAGCGATTCAGAAAAGGTAACGAACAAATCACGGTTACGCAGGTTGAGGGTGGAGAAGGTAAAGTGAAGTGAATTTTCGTCCAACGCGACGGCCTTGTGGCCTGTCCCGCGAGGAATATAAAGCACGTTTCCTGGCTCTAAGATGCAATCGGTTAAGTGATCACACTCTGTTAACAGCGTATTCGGACGATAGATTTCCCCTTCATAGGGGCGGTAGACGCTGCGCGACTCCACCATCCATTGTTTGCTGCCTTCAAGTTGGACGATGTACACATCTTGATCGTCGTAGTGCAGATCTAATGCTTCACCTTGGGCAGGCGTCCAATAGGCGTTGCAGTTGGTGGGGCACAAAAACTGTTGGCTAAGCAATCGGCAAATATTGGCAACCGCAGGTAGCTTTTGTTGTAAATCGTTCAGCACAAGGGTGTAGCCGCCTTTGAAAGCATCAAGCAGCATGGCATCAGACGGCGGTTGTTCCGATAGGGTTGGATCGGCATTATCTTTTTTGGCAATGCGGATATCCCCCCACTCGTGCAGATAGGTTTGAATAAGATGATCCAGCGAGAACCCGTTAATTAAGGTGTATATCAGCAAAGGATTGGCGGTGTTAAACACGTATGGGTGTTTATCGAAATATTTCTGATAAAACACCTCCACTAACGGGATACCAAGAACATTAGAATGGGTACACTTAAAGTTCAATATCTTCTCTTTCTAGTTCGATGTTGGTTAATTCATTGAAATCACAAAGGCGGTCTTCGAACATCTGGTAGAAGAAATCCTTATTGTTTCCACGCGACGCGTAATCTTCAAAAATCTCAGCGGAATAATTGATGTGTTTGGCTTCATCTCGGATGAGGGAATCAGAGAATTTCTTCAGTCTAGCGTGGCTTTCTTCGGGGGCGTGTTTCAGTATTGCATCTCGTACCATATATTGCAGTACCAATGCCCGAATTTCTGTTATATGCACTTGCACCAGTTCATTGATGGACGCCAATTCAAAGAGTCGTTCCTCCTCAGGAACTTTGGCGATGTCAGGGTGCTGCGTCGGTGTGAATTTTGGCTGCATGTCTTCAATTTTGGATAAAGTGTCCTGATCCAAATCGAGACCGGGGTACACCAAATTGAGCATTGAAATAAACATGGTGGAATGCCGCGATTCATCGAGCGCATGTTGCCTTACGCGGCGTGCGTATTCGTCATTATCGAGTTGGTTGGAAAAGTTCCAGATTTGTTGTGCGCCATACCCTTCAAGGCAAGAATTGGCGACAAGCTGATTCGCGAACCATTCGCCATCGTCTGAAAGTTCCGCATAACGCTTTGCGAAAATTGATTTGGCGAAAACAGGCTGATGGGTATCAAATGCGTGCTTTAGGATCGCGTTGTAGAGCGGGTATTGTCTCGTCTGAACATGCTTGAGTTCACCGAGAACATTAGATGCAAGATTAGATGAACGAGCCATAATCGTTTCCCTTTCTTGTCAATCAGTCGGCAGGATCAACACGAAAAAAGGCAGCGGGCCCTGCTGCCTGAGTCAGTCAATTAAGTAATGGAGACTTACTTTTTCTCTTTGCTGAAAGAGTGGTTTCTGATGGTGAATGCACTCGGTGCGGCTTTGTTGAAAGAGTGGTTGCGAATGGTGAACGCACTTGGTTGCTTCACATTGACTTGAGTATTTATCTTCATCGTTCTTTCCTTATTGATGGATATAGGGCTTTGAGGAATGCGCAGATGCGCGTTACTTGACCAAGTGGTAAAGAACTTTGCTGAGTTTGTTGTTAATAACAATTTAGACAGACGAATATTGTGATCTTACTGCAGACCTTTTTGTCTGTAAAATCAGGCAAAAAATTATGGTATAGAAAATTTGTTAGACGCAGAAGCCCTTGTAATACATGGCCTGTAGAAGAAGTGTCGATTTAAGGGATGGCGTGCTGCATATGCGTAAAGCGCATAGCATTCCTTTTATTATTAACAAACTAGCTAACATTTCCCCCATTTTCGTCTATCACGCTGACGTGCTTCCTGTTCTCAATTCCGTTGATCAAATTCATCTTTCCGTTCAAAGGGCGAGTTTTTAGCCTTTTTAGGGTTTTTTCTACCTTTTGACCACTTTGTTAATAATGGGCATTCACGCTAATCCTCATGCGTGAATATACCAATGATCAGCCCTAAGTGGCTCGAGCTATATCGCTACATCAATAACCAAGTCGATATACCCAAACAACCTGAAGATGCAGGATTCAGCGAGGTTTACTGACGTTATG
>JBELME010000282.1:0-5287 GCA_042096095.1 Enterovibrio sp. | reverse complement strand
GAAGGTATAGGGGTCACGGGATTGGATACGCGCTAACGCCAAATCATCAGTGTCTTGAAACCATTCAAGAAAATCAACCGACACACCGAGCGAAGACAAAGCACGTTTGACGGCGCCAACGGTCCCTTTGTGACGATGAATGGATGCTGCTTGCTTGATGGTTTTTCGCTGCAACCTTTCAGGCCAGCTAGCATCCCAATTATCCACAGACAGTGACCACGCTAGCCATGGCAATAACTCGGCAGGACACGTATCAGGGTTCCACAATTTTCCCACTGTAACCGGAATTGTTTCATGTCGAGAGAGACTGCTCTCTAACACACGCTCTTCTGGCGTCGCATTGGGTGGCAATAACGAATCAGCCATCGGGAGGCCTCACTGAAACAGATATGCAAAATGCCGCTTGATGGCGGGCAACCACAATGTCCTGTGTCGGCGATACAAGCTGCACGTTTTCCACGCCGGGTTGATGCAAAGCAGCAAACAATCCCGAGCGCGTGATAGTGCGTCCTAAGCGGTGCTCAAGTGATACGTATCGCGCTATCGCCGCACGGGCAGCTGCCAGCACGACATTGACATCAGGTCCGTCGAAAAAGGTGAGTTTGGCATCGATGCTATACTCCACAATCTCTGCCCCTTGGACTTCAACCCAATCAGTTAACGGCCTGACATCGTCATCGTTCAACGCGGCCGAGACATTATTCAACAGAGCTTGTGACGCCTCTCCCTGCTCTTGATGTGAAAGCACGGTCACCAGGACCCGGCCCGGCGATGGACTTTGCACGTTCACATCCTTAACTTCTCCCGACGCTGACAGCGCATGAAACTGATAAGCACCCACAGGGCCTGCCGTGCTCAATCCTTCAAGGGAGAGAGGAATGCGCAATCGGAAAGTATCATCATGTTCTTTTTGCTCTGAAATAGGCGGGGTGGCATCCGGGTCGCCCTCCACGATGGTCCGTCGTCCAACATTAAACAATGCGCCCAAATGCTCTAAGTCAGCATCGCGTGCAAAGGCCAGCATCACAGAGCGCGCCGCATCATTCACACGTTGACGAAGTAACACTTCTCGATACGCGGCCACTTCCAAAATTTTATAGGCTGGGTCGGATTCCACTGTCGCCGAATACGCGGGAGAACGCGCGCGTAAATCCGCTAACATGTGCGCAAGAATGGTTTCATAATCGTGGGCCTCCACCACATTGGGTGCCGCCAACTCTGACAAGTTAATGGCTGTCGTCATAGGGCAATCCCCCTAAGTGTCACGGTCTGTCCATTGGGTCGATACTCCCCCACCAAATCGAGTGTGATATGTCCCGGCGTGAGCTCACTGACATCGATACTGAGCAATTTTAGTCGAGGCTCCCAGCGTTCGATCGCTTCTGCGGTCGCCACATAGATTTCTGCCATGGTGACGTCATTGAGCGGGGCATCCACTAACTCAAATAGGCGAGAACCATATTCTCTTCGCATCACACGTGTACCAATAGGGGTCGTAAGAATGTCGGCCACACTTTGGCGAACATGGGCCAAGTGAGCGAGCGGCTTGCCGGTTTGACGATCCATCCCACTCATTGCTGGCTGCCCGGTTCAGAAGTGTTGGCTTGGGTTTCGGGTGAGCGGTGTTTATGGCCGTTATAAATATCGCGGTCCGCTTGCATTGAGCGGGTGTTATCACTGATGTTGCCTGTAGCATGAAGATCCCCCATGATAGAGACGTCCCCGACCACTGACACGCCGCCTTTGGCTATCAAGGTGGTCTTCCCTTGAGTGGGTAACACAAGGGTCAACGCATGGTGAGCGCGGTCGTAACTAAAATCAGCGCCGTCTGCAAACACAACGCGGCGAAGGGTTTCGCGTTGGTCAGTGGGCGGATAGGCATCTTGATATATCGCAGGCAAGACAACCCCAAGCTCAGGCTCACCGCAAGGACACAGCAACATCACTTGCTCGCCCACCTCCGGTGCCCAATAATCCACATCGTTTCCCGCTCGCAGCGTCAGCCAGCGTAGCCAACTGGTTGTGAGTAATCCGACCGAGACTTTCACTTTGCCTAATTCATAGTCCGCCTCAACCACCACGCCTGTCATCAACAGGTTCGATAGGCGACGTTCAAGCTCTGCTAATCGTTGAAGTATCAGTTCACTCATGGCGTCACCTGCTCATACGCGGGCGCATGACCCGTTTGTTCAGGGTCATCATTCACGTAAAGTGCCGTCGGCAACACACCGCCTTGCCAGATGTCTTCGCCGACACGTATAGCTTGGTCCCACGTGACGGCCCACAAGGCTACGCCCTGTTTGTCGACACGCCCTGAAAAGAGGTTTTCTGCTTTCACATTCTGCGCCGCAGTTATGGCGCTCAGTCCCCAACGATGACCATTAATCAACGCAAGCAATGCTTCGACCAACGCCAACGCGGCTTCCTCTTTCGGGAGACGTCGTTTGTCCGCCGTTATCACGAACGCGGCCAGACGCACCGTCATCTCTTGCTCGCCGGTTTGGACAAATGTCGTTTTGGGTAACGCCATCATGGCCACCCTCACGGCAGGCAGCCGGGTAACAATGCGGCGAAGTTCATCCAGATTAAAGCGTCCGGGGTGACTGTCCACGGCCGCCAAATCAGGCATTGCTGCTTGAATGTGAGCAAGGATGGCATCACGCAATGCAAGCAGCCTCATGCTGCCGACCCCAACAAATCATCTGCCCATGCTTCAAGAGCCGCTTCTAAATCCGCCACATCATCTGGGTTCACCCCCAAATACTCCCGTTGGGCAATGCCGCGGGCATCGTCACCGTATTGGTGTGTTGCCGCGTAGACCAAGTTACTGCCCACTTCGGCATCGTCATCACTCACGATAGACACAATGGAGTCCACCAAATGTCCTTCATTTTCGAGCAAGGCATGGTTGCCGCGACGGGTTTTACGGTACCCGTCAGACCAAGATGGCCATGCGTCGTAATCGGGGCTCATCTTCCCCTCTTCCAAGCGTTGACGTGTTTGGCTTTCAACCAGGTTAGCCATGGCACCCATCAAATCTTGCGGGTCGACGTTGGAAAGACGCATCAATACGCGGTTTAACCGGTCGATACCTCGCAGCTCAATGGCTGCACCCACCGCCATCAGTAAGCCCTCAAGCCATTGCGAGAGAACAACCGTGGTGAGGAAGAAAACGCCATACCATCCCCGCACTCTTCCTCAGCGCTATCGGGGTCCGTGGTGTCTTCCATGCCCAATGCCACGCGGCCTTTGGCAATGTTCTCAAGCCATTGAATCGCATCTTCGAAGCGTTGGCGTTTTTCTTCGGTTGCCCCGCCAGCATCTTCGGATAGCCAATACAAAGCAATGTCGACACACAAGCGAGTCAACAAATCGGGAATTTCGTTCAGGGGTAAGGGATAGCGGGTACCGATGTAGGAATTAATGAGCCCCGACGCATCGCGAAGACTGCGTGACGCGGCAGCATCGTCAAGGGTGTCATCATGGTCTTTATCCACTAAGGGATACACCACGTCTTCCCCATAACGTGCCAACATGTCATCGACGGTCGCATAGCTCATACGCCCTCCAATCGTTGCTGATACACTTCCCAAGCGCGGTCTCTTTCCGCGGCAGTAATGTCATGGCCCAACACACTTTCAACGGCTTTCACGTTGGGTTTCTTGTCCCCACCAATCATGCCGAGCACTTCCACCACTTCTTCCAACCAATCTTCAGGCGGTTCGTCTTGCGACAGTGCAGGGGCATGGTCCGCGATGAGTAATCCCGCTTCGGTTTCAAGAAGCGCCAGCTGCGCCGCATCAAAATCCGCAGGGTTCACACTGATGCCTTCATGGGGAAAGTAGACGCCGGCGCGTCGCATACCAGGACGTTGCTTGGCACGAATAAACCAGGGTTCAGTCATACGGCCTCCTTAGAAAAAAGCCCCCTTTCGGGGGCAAGGGTCGCGGCGAGCGGTTAGAGGAAATCAGGAATGACGGTTTTGAATTTGCCACGCAATTCGTTCGACACAGATGTGCCACCGTCAGCAAAAAGTTCACGATTCAACAGCTGCGTCGCGGTTTTCTCAAGCGACACAGGAATAACCAGCATGTTGGGTTTAATACCGAGCGGTCTGCCACCATCAGCTTTGAAGCTGCGCATGTTGCTGTAAGCGGCCCACAAGTTGTCGAGGTTCAGCTCGGCTTTGACGCCGTAAGCCATCTGCCAGAAGCCAAAGCCCACGTTACAACGCAGGTCGACACCGTATCGGTACAGCTTGCGCATGAAGACATCTTCATCGTCTTCTTTGGTCATGGCGACGAACTTGGGCTTCTTACGTTCTTGATAAATGATGGGCTTGATGGCGCGCGTGGTGTCCAACAGGTACCAAGCATCACCGGTGTAGTTTTCATCAACCAGCACGTTCGACACGCTGATGTCTGCCCCTTGACCGTCGGTCTGCGCGTTCACAGGATGGTCAGGATCAAAGAAATACTGGCCGTCATAACAGGCCGTTTCGAAGCCCTCACGAAGAAGCGGAAACACCATTTCATCTGGGAACGCCGATGTCGCGCGTCCCATTTCTTGCATCATCGGGCTGTAAATACCGAGGTTGTCATCTTCGATGTCGGTGCGTTTAACGCCGACGGTCGATTCAAAGTCTTTGTTGAAGATTTGGTAGCCGTGCGCTTCCATGTCTTTGATGACCCTGTCACCAATCCACTCACGGAATCCCGGCCATTGACCGAGCCAACCATAGGTATTGGAGGCCGTGGTCGATTTGATGACGGTTGCGACCTGATTGTATTGTGGCGTCGCCATCCCAAGACCGCCTTGATAGGACGACTTGAAGCCGGTGAACAGGCTTTTGATGAGTTGCGGCGTGATAATGGCCATTAATCAACCTCCTTCGCGGCAGTGAATGCATCTTCTTCAATCCCCAGTAAGCGACAGGCTGTTAGGTCTTCATCACACAGGGTTTGGTGGTTTCGGGCTTTGTTATCGAGGTTGCTGTCATCGCCAATGGTGGGCGCAGTTTCGATGTACTTTTCAAAGCGCGCTAAGCCGCCGTCTTGGTGGCAGCAAGCACGGTGATACTCGACGGTAGCGGGGATAATCGAACCGGCTTTTAATGCCTTATCAATGACCTCATCAATTTGTTTATTGAGTGCTGTTTTCTCCACGTCCTTCAGCTTGGCTTCTGCTGTTTGAGCACGGTTAAGCGCCGCATCGTGGTCGGCACGAGGTACGAACTTCTCAAGTGACGGATTCGCGGCATGGTTCAACGCCCGCGCCTTGTCGTCAT
>JBELME010000281.1:0-5347 GCA_042096095.1 Enterovibrio sp. | reverse complement strand
ATGCTGACACCGTGTGGTCTTGCACCACATGTCGTGCCTGCGTAGAAGAGTGCCCAATGATGATTGAGCATGTGGATGCCATCGTGGACATGCGCCGTCATTTGACGTTGGCGAAAGGCGAAACCGCAGGGAAAGGGTCGGACTCGCTTGATAACTTGATCGCGACGGATAACCCCAATGGGTTTTCTCCTGCGAATCGCGCTAACTGGTCGATTGATTTGAAACTCGATGCGATGTCGGATGTTGGTCGCGCTGACGTACTCCTCTGGGCGGGTGACGGCGCGTTTGATTTGGCTTATCAACGCACACTTCGCGCCGTGGTGGCACTGCTTCGCCAAGCCGAAGTGAACTTCGCCATTTTAGGCAACGAAGAGCTCGACAGCGGTGATCTTGCGCGTCGATTAGGCGACGAAGCAACGTTCCAACGTCTCGCCAGCGCCAACGTGAAAACCCTCAACAAATACAGCTTCGACACCATAGTGACGCCCGACCCTCATGCCTTTCATGTGCTGAAAAACGAATATAGCGACTTCGGCGGTAATTATCAGGTGATGCACCACACGGAGTTCCTTGCTGAGCTAGTAAAAACCAACAAACTCACTGTATCCGAAACCAAAACACAAGACGTGACCTATCACGACCCCTGTTATCTCGGGCGGTACAACGGTGGCTATGATGCGCCAAGATATTTGCTGCAAGCGATGGGCTTTACGCTCAATGAAATGGAACGTTCAGGCTTTCGTTCGCGTTGTTGTGGCGGCGGTGGCGGCGCGCCTATCACGGATATTCCCGGTGAGCACCGCATTGCCGACATGCGTATGGATGATGCGCGAGAAACGGGCGCGGATTTGGTCGCGGTCGCGTGTCCGCAGTGTGCGGTGATGTTGGAAGGTGTGGTGATGCCGCGCCCTGATGTCAAAGATGTGGCCGTAATGCTGTTAGATCGCATTGAGAAAGCGGGGTAGCTGTGATGAGCGATGATACCAAACCAAGCTTACCGCTGAGGCGGAATCGACGGCTCGAATACATAGCGCGAAATCGCCTGCACCCTGAACACGCGGCGTTAATGGCATCTCAAAACATCATGCTTGGCGGTACTAACCGAAAAGACCCTCACCGTGTTGGTTTCCTCACTCCCGATGGCATTAAGCGGATCGATCGATCCGGAGAAACCTCTGCGGCAGTAGGGATCGCGGCAAAAGCCGTTGAACAAAGCTTGCCAAGAAAACACATCGCATCGCCATCGGATTATGTGGTGGTAGTCTCGGATGGCGACAGCGAAAAACTATCAACGCTCGATAAAGACATGCTCGGCTTGGCACAGCAATTGGCAGCAAGAGCGGGTGAAAGCACGGCCGTGCTTTTGGTCACTGTGTTCACGCGCCAGGATGATTTTGCGGCAGCAGGCGCTGATCGTGTGCTGGCGCTCAATGCGTTAATGTCTTATGCCCCTGAGCAATGGCTCTCTGCTTTACTTTCACTTGAATCATCTCTTTCGCCCGTTCATTGGGTGTTCCCCGATTCGGGCTTGGTGGGCGGTGATTTGGCACGAAAACTCAGTGTTGAACTCAATGAAAGACCCGCAACGAGAGTAAGAGGCGTGATCGATGGACAAGCAGAAGATGTGCGGATCGAATGCGCGAGCGGTGACGCGGGGAAAACCGTGACGCGGCAACTCGCGCGTGTCTTACTGGTGGAAGAACAAGTGGCAGACCCGATTTCGGGTTATCTTACTGACGCGTCGCCATTGGAAGAATCCCTCCTAGATGTTACTCAAGCTTTCGACGACGTGTGTGCCATTCAAGATGCCGGCAGCGTGGCGGTTGACCCGAAAAACATCCCATTGCCGGAAACGGGCTTTATTTTGTCTGGCGGAAACGGCGTGCGAAATTGGGCGCTGTTCCATCAATGTGCAGATGCATTAGGCGCGACAGAAGGGGCAAGCCGTGTGGCGGTGGACAATGGGCACATGCCCAGAACGACACAAGTGGGTGCGTCAGGCACTTATGTTAACGCCAAAGTGTATATCGCAGTGGGGATTTCCGGCGCGATCCAGCACCTTCAAGGGATGACGCAATGCGACACGGTGATCGCAATAAATGCTGACCCGGCTTGCGACATGGTGAAACGTGCTGACCTTAGCATCATTGCGGATAGCGCTGAGGTGATGCAAGCCTTGGTGGATGCGGTACAAGGTTCGAAAACTGGCAAGGAGCTCAGTGATGCAAGTTAAAGGCGACATCATGGTGCTGGTCTCTTGCGGGCATCATCCGCTTTCAGGCCGAGAGCGTCGCGCTGATCGTGATGCGCAAGCACTCGAAATTGCGCTGCAACATACGGCTTCGCCCCACGTGGTGTTTGCGGGTGATCCTGAATGCTCGGCATTGCGTGAATATTTGGGAATGGGTGTGCGTGATATTGACGTGCTCACGCAAACCGCTGAATCCGATGTCAGTGTGGCGCTTGCCAGTTACGCCCATCAAAAATCACCACGTTTAGTTTTGTGCGGCCACCGCGCAGAACAAGGCGAATCGTCAGGCATGGTGCCGTATTTGGTGGGAAAACGCTTGAACGCGGCTGTGGTGCCAGACGTGGTGGATATTCTTGCGCAGGATGCAGAGTCCGTTGAAGTGCTTCAAGCGCTAGCGGGCGGGCAACGCCGTCGGCTACACGTTCGACTTCCTGCTGTGTTAATCGCCAGCGCATCCGCCCCAGTTGCTCGGCAAAGTGCCTTTACCAAAGCGAGAGACGGTGTGATTCATCCACTGAGCGTGGCGGACGTTGAAGATACTCAATTGATCACATGGCACTGGCAGTTAGCGAAAAAGCGCGCGAAACGCGTTAAAACCGTCGCAGCATCGTCATCGAGCCGAGATCGCTTCCGTGCGGCAACCGCAGCGCCTGCCTCAACAGGGGGTAAAGTTCTACAAAGTCCCAGCCCCAAAGAGGCGGCTGACGCGATTATGCAGTTGCTCAAAGAGAAGGGCGTCTACTAAAGAAACGGTCGAGTTCTCCACGGTAATTCATTAGACTTCCGTTTATCCCAATCAGCGTTTGTGAAAGCCATTTTGGGGTAATCTGAATACGATGAACTCTGGAGGTCGCGTGAAGCGCATTACCATCTATACCAGCCGACAATGCGCGCACTGCAAGGCGGCAAAGCAATTTTTTGATAGCAAGAAAATCACCTATAGAGAGTGCGATGTAGGCACACCTCGCGGGAAAAAAGAACATGCATCGCTCGGGGCGCGTGGTATTCCTGTGATTAAAATCGGTGATACCGTTCTTCATGGGTTTAATCCAGCCGCTGTCGAGAAAGCGTTGAAGTCTTGATGTTTTGTTGTTCAGAGGCGTCTACATTGTCCTTCAATAATTATATCATCAATGTTTTGGGTATATATGTTCGATCAGCCACAGACGGCGTTGGTGCTATGTTGGCGAATGCTTCCCCGGAGGAGGGGGCAGAAGCGATTCTTGCTCAGTTAAAGAAAGACGGCGTGCTATAAATATAGACATACCGCCTTCGCAGTTCGTTAACTGAAGCCAAAGCGCCCTGAAAGTGGGCGACGTTGGCTTACAGTGATCAAAGATCAGTCTGTTTTGCATTTGTTAGCAGTTGTCTGTCTTGCATTTGTTAGTGCTTATCGTTTCGGTTTTTGTCTTCAAACCATCGCCAAGGCAGTATGTTGACGTAACGGATAATTGGCAACTTGCTTGACCTTTATCATTCATGGTGATTTTACCGTTAAAGGAATAACTAAGTGGTGTGCCATAGGTTGCGCCGTGGTAGCAATAACCACGTAGGTTTGCATATCCAGTGTACGCCACCTCTTTTAGTGTTTTGGTTTCCGCGATACCCACGTTAGCTTTGTACTCATTCCGATTGTTTGTCCCGTTTGGGCCCCCCGTGATTCGTTTAGACCCACCTAGCTCCGATGTCCAAGAGAGCTGCCCTGCTTCGTGACTGCCGCCTTGCCCGTAGCCAGCCCCATAGAACCAGGCCTCGGCTTTTTTGCAGCGAATACCCAAGTAACCGAAACCTGGGCTATCTACATAAGCGTACAGCCTGTTTTTGCCGCCACAGTTAAAGGAGGAATCATCGTTATCATTAATGGTGACCGTGCCCGATTGCTAATCAGATTTGTCCTTTTTTATCCATGCATCAAGCGAAAAGGTTTGGGCTTCTTCGTCATCACTATCGTCAATGGTGGTGACGACAATTTGAATACTGCTGACGCCAGGTGGGACTGTCACTTTAACGCCTGTACTGTCTAGCGTGACGTCTTGGCTATCGTCCCCGTATTTCACGGTGACTGACGATTTTTAATCTGAGCCAGCGTTTGCGGTGCCGTTTTTTAACGCTAGCGTCACATCTTTGCTTGCTTTCAATGTCTTATCAAAGTTCACAGTAAAGGTTGCTTTCTCGCCCTCAGTGACCGTGTCCCCCGAAACTCCCGAGACTTTCACAACCGTTTCGCTGGGGAATACCGTTGAGCCATAACAGTTATGCGCTTCTTGCGTATTCGTGGCCATGGCACTGATGCGGTTTGGAAAAAGTCCAGCAGACACTTTTTCTCCGGTTGTCGGATTGAGTCGCCATAGCCAAGTGCTATTTGTGTTCCCAGTGACATTCTGGTTTTTGGCCGCGATGAGTATCTGGCTGTTCTGATCAAGTGTCGCGGCTGTAACGAAGTCAAGGTAGTGAAAAGCGAGCAACGATGCCTTGATAGGGTCAGTAGTCGTGTCGAGAATATAAGTACGATTGTTCGTGATAAAAAGAAGCTTATTATCATGGAAGACAAAGTCCCCCCAACTTGTGAATCCTCCGAACTTTAAGCCATTTTCAAACTTACCCAGCAGGGATGTTGAACCGTCGTTCGTGTTAATCGTAAAAACGCCGAGTTGATCAGCGGCGATCAATGTATTTGTGCTGGGATCGAATGCCATGCGATAAACGTTTTTAGAAACATCGTCAACAATGACATTTTGCTGTGTGTCGTGATCATAGTACGCCAGTTGATTGGTGAGACTTTTCGACGCGTGCATATCCAGACTTTTAAATTCATCTGTGGTCACGTCACTGGCAAGATCCTCAATATGATAAGAGGCTGGTCTGGGAACGCTAACGTAATAAGTGCGGTTGTTGAGCTTGTCGTAGGCTATCGCGGAAGCACTGAACAATGCTTTAGACGCTTTCACCGCTCGCTCTTTTCCAATGTAGGCGCCAGTGAGTTTCTTGTCCTCTTGTAAGTCGAGAATAAAGCCCACGTGTCCGCGACCCGCATTCAGTGAATATACCCGTGATCATTGAAGGTGCTTGATTTTCATCAGTATGAGGATCATGCTA
>JBELME010000280.1:0-5405 GCA_042096095.1 Enterovibrio sp. | reverse complement strand
CGCGGGCGTTCGTTGGGGTATTGACGAAGAAACGCTGTGTGAAGGTTATATCTGGAGTTGGTTAGAAAATACCGTGATGGCTGGCGTAAAGCTGATTCCATTAGGACAAACAGCGGGTCAGGAAGTCCTGCTGGCACTGACGCCTGTACTGGGTGACGTGGTGGCTGCCTCACATGATGTGATGGATGATCAAATCGGTGGCTTTGCGCCAGCACAAGCGATTGCCTCTAGCCAGCATGAAACACAATATTCGCGACTATTTCGGTCTTAACTCGCAAGGGTTAAGGCGCTAAGGAGAATGATTATGAGCTACAAACAACCTTTACGTGTCGGGGTGGGTGGTCCTGTTGGGTCAGGAAAGACCGCATTGCTCGAAGTCTTGTGTAAAACGATTCGTACCACTTACAGCATTGCCGTGGTCACGAATGACATTTATACCCGCGAAGATCAGCGCATCCTTACCGAAGCACAAGCCTTGGATGCTGACCGTATTGTGGGCGTCGAAACCGGCGGCTGTCCGCATACCGCCATCAGGGAAGATGCTTCAATGAACCTTGAAGCGGTGGACAGTTTGGCGCGTCATCATAAAGATCTGGATGTGGTGTTTGTTGAAAGTGGCGGCGACAACTTGGTGCAACGTTTAGCCCGGAACTCGCTGACCTGACTATCTATGTGATAGATGTGGCCGAAGGGGAGAAGATCCCGCGCAAAGGTGGCCCCGGCATTACCCGCTCAGATCTGTTGGTCATCAACAAGATAGATTTAGCCCCGTATGTTGGCGCCGATCTTAACGTGATGGAAGCTGACACAAAGCGGATGCGTAAAGACAAACCGTACGTGTTTACCAATCTCAAAGAGAAGCAGGGGTTGAGTGACATTATCGCGTTTATCGAGACGGCGGGGATGTTAAAGAAAGCGGGCTAATCGCCCGCGCTTTTCTTGAAGATGTCGACTATTTAGCCAAGGCATTTACCGCATCTTGAAGCTGTGCCTTTAGCGCGTCATTGCGCATTGTTTGCGTTTCCATGTCGAAGTTATCATAGAAACTTGGCACAGAAAGTGAGCCTTTCACCTCTGCCGCAAAGTAAGGGGCAGAACCGACGGCGCCTTGAAGTACAGAACTTGCGCCGCCTGGGCCAGGTGATGTGGCAAGAAATACCACGGGCTTACCTTGGAACACTTTCATGTCCATGCGTGATGCCCAGTCGAACACGTTTTTATACGCTGCAGTGTAAGAACCATTGTGTTCAGCAAAAGAAATAATGACGGCATCCGCTTCGCCAATTTTTGCAAAGAATGCCTTTGCTTGCTCTGGCTGCCCCAATTCTGCTTCGCGGTCTGAGCTGTAGATTGGCATTTCAAAATCGTTCAAATCGAGGGTTTCAACTTCTGAACCCTCAATAAGATTTGCTGCATAAACCGCCAGTTGTGTGTTGATTGACTGAGAACTGCTGGTTGCGCCAAATGCTAATACTTTCATTGTGTTTTCCTCTAAGAATTCGTGTTGTTTTCGCCGAGTGGCGTCAGGTCATCAGCCTGTATGTTTGGTTGACGTTTTATGTCTTGAGGTCACTATAAATATATTCCATACGAAGATTAATAGTGTTTTTGAATAATGATTGTTTCCATATGACATGTAATTAATTATGCTTCATTACTCGTACGGCTTGAGACGTTAGACATGAACACACAATTACTTGATGGAATGGTGATATTTCGAGAGGTGATGAAGTACGGCAGCTTTACCAAAGCCGCTGATCGCATGGGGCATTCAACGTCCTACATCAGTAAAGAAATCAATAAATTGGAAGAGCGTTTAGGTGTGCGCCTTTTACACCGAACAACACGTTCATTGAGCCTAACGCCGGAAGGAGAGTTGTATTATGAGCAGTGCCGACAGATTGTTCAGGATGCAGAAGAACTCGAAAACGCCATGTTGGGCCGCCAGGTTACGCCGAAGGGAAACCTGAAAATAAGCTGTCCAACCAGCTTTGGTTTGACGCGCTTAGCGCCACTTTTACGGGGCTTTGCCGATGCATACCCTGACATCACGCTAAACATTGAACTCAATGATCGAAAAGTAGATTTGGTGGCCGAGGGGTTTGATATCGCGGTGCGTGCTTCACAGGCACTCGATGATTCAAGCTTGATTAGCCGTAAAATCCACTCGTCCCACGCGGTGACGATTGCTTCACCGGCTTATCTTGAAAAGCATGGATTCCCGACGCATCCCAAAGAGCTCGTTAATCACAAGGTCATCAGCTACAGCAACATCCCGTCTTACAACACATGGCGTTATAAAGATCATGATGGCAGTGCGATTGATGTGGAACTTGAAAGCTTTGTGGTGAGTAACAGTTCGCAGTTAGAGCTTTTATTGTGCCTCGCTGGCGAGGGCATAACGCGTATGCCGCTGTTTAACTTGAATGGCGAGATTGAATCTGGCGAGTTGGTGGCGTTGTTCTCCGATTTTCCGCGCACCAACATTGACGTGTTTATTGTCTATCCAAGCCGTAAACATATGTCGTCAAAGGTACGTTGTTTCATTGATTTCCTCATTGATGCCATGGATGTTGAATAGAGCGTGAAGTGTTCCGTTTTCTCAAAACACCGAGAAAAATGCCAAAAGAAAAGCCCCATATAGGGGCTTTTCTTTTTTTGTAACGGTTTGGTTTTTTTGTTATTTACCGAAGCCATAGTGCCGTATGTAACCCACGCTGACCCATGCCACGAGCAGCGTTGCAACGGTTAACTCTGCTAAACCTAGTCGCTCGAGCCATGCCCAATGCGCGTGGTCTTTCTCAAGCCATATTGTGAGTCGTTCCATGGCAACGGCGCTGATCACTGACGGGAAGGTCAAAGCAGCGAGCGTGGGTTGAAAAGGCTCTTTCAATAAATCGAAATAACACAGGTAAACAAAGAGCGTCATCATGATCCCTACGCCGGCAAGTGCGCCAGCCAAGACTGGATCGGGGTTGGGTAAGTTGACCAAATAAGCGGTAAGCGCCAGGTTTACTGGCGCCGCCATGATGGCCAGCACGGGGCGGCTGTTTTTTGGCAAACTTTCTAAAAAGCACAGGCGGTAGAGTACAAATGGCAACATGAAGAAGTATGCGCCAATACAAATGTGCGCCAGCATGGCAGATTCATCGGCAAACCCTAGCTTTGGTGCGGCCAGCGTACTGCTAATAAGGCCGACAGGGTAGAGAAACCAGCTTGGGTAGATATTGCATTTCTCAAACGATTTGAACTGATGAAAGAAGAAGTAGCCGGCCATGAAGATGTGCATTGTCATCGCGGGATACCAAATCATGGCAGCGGCTTTGGTATCAAATTCCGCCAAAAAGTCAGCCATCAAGAGTAATGACATCGTCATCGGGGCCATGAGGCTGCCGTAAAGTGGATCGCGAAGGTCTTGAAAAAAGCGTTTCGGTTCGAAGGCGTATTTCAGCCACACAGGTGCGATCAAGAAAATGCCAATGACCGATAAGAGCGGGCGCGTAAGTTCCCCCGTCGGCGGATGATATAGCGTCCATGCGACGCCGAGGCCAAAAAATGCCATCGCGAGAGAAGACTGTGCAGTTGGCACAAATCGAAAAGGGGAGCGAAAAACGGAAAGTTCAGTATCCATGACTCATTTAATGCTGTGTTTCGAGCGGCTATTATACGCGCGGTTATGAACAATTAAGAAAGTCGATCCGACCGTAATGAATGATTTTAAACCGTATGTGTGACGAAGACACGATAGCGATGCGTAGAACTCACAATATGCAACGAACGCAAAGCATAATTCCTGCCGACATTATGTGATTATGTTAACAAAATTTTGTTTACGGAAACTAGGTCACATTCATAGAAATGAGATATGGAAGGGATAAAAGGGCAGCCTATACTCAAGATGCACCCAAAGAGAACCTTATGACGAACAGAGGACTGAGCGACATCGCTACACATCGCCGGGCAACATAAAGCCGGTGTGGATTTGGGTCGCATAACAATTTGGAGCGTTACACTAGCGTAGGAATACGCCACAGATAGAGATAAGACCTTGCTTTCTAACGACCCGTGATTCGCAAACTCGCGAGGTAAGGATGCTCAACGAAATGAGCAATGCAGGGCACGAAATATCGACATAAAGCAATTTACACAGTATTTCTTTTAATCAATGTAGATAATCAAAAAGCCACCCGATGAGGTGGCTTTTTTCTGTAGAAAGAAATAGCGCGTTAGAACGAAATAGAACGTCGACCAGATGTTGAGCGTGATTGGGTGTCACTATCCGATTCTTTCGCAGGCTGTTCGCTTTGTTGGCTCTTACCTTTGCTGTTCGTTGCTGTGGCGCTTAATCCGTTGCCCTTTTTCTGCTTCTGTTTCTGTTTTTTAGCAGTAGGCGCAGGTTGGGGTGCTTCTTCTTCGTGCTTTTGCTTGTTTTCACGCGCTAAGCGAGGCTCTGTTGGCGCTGGTGGGTTATCACACAGCAGCACATAGAACTCTTCATTAAACGCGATGACATCGCCATCATATATCTTGCAACGTTTGCGGGTTTCTAGCTCGCCATTTACAATCACGTAGCCTTCAGCGATCGCATGTTTTGCTTCGCCACCACCACTCACCGCGTTCGCCAGTTTTAGCACTTTGTAGAGTTCGACAGGTTGAGAGCTCACTTCGATGCCGATCGCTTCAACTTCAAATTCTTCGTGTGTCATGTCTGTATGTCTCTATCACTATTTCGGGGCAGTGTAACTGAACAAGCATTTTGACACTACGAATAGTGGCGTCTGAGCTTGCCAAAAAACGGTGAAATAGAATAAATCGTTTAAATTTCAACCACTAAGTGCGTTGGTGCATATTATCTGTCATCTGCACAACATAGATTCGGCGAGAATCACTTGAAAGTTGAAACTTAATGTAAGAAAAATGGTCATAACGTGACAGTTGATTAAAAACCAATCTAATTAACGCTGTCGCTTGTGCTGCTTCTTTAAAGCACATGGAGAAAGAAGTCCTCTACAAAAAAAGAGGAAGTTAGCCAACTAATGGCATCCGTGTTTTAGGAGGCAGGTTTATCAACTCAGGAATGTAATGCCGTTTTGTTATTTAGTATGGTGAAAGCAGAAATGCGCATTTTAACCTGATAAAAAAAAGAGGTGTTTATGAGCAACAAAAGCAGACGCCTGTGGTTCTACCATCAAAATAGACCGCAAACTACGCGTCCTCTAAAAATGCGCTAGTCGCAACAAATCCAGAAACGTCGCTACGGCGTTTCTGGTTGTAATACCCTCCTTGACGTGTCATCCCCTTATCATCTTCACCCAATCTTAGGATTAACCCAAAAAATTTGGGGCTACTGTCAGAAAAAGCGTTATAAATCCGTATTATCCCGCACAAAGTGGCTACAATTTAAT
>JBELME010000279.1:0-5408 GCA_042096095.1 Enterovibrio sp. | reverse complement strand
TGGTATTGGCTGCTTGATATTGGAGAGTGTCGCACTTCGCAGTTGAATTCGGGAACAATGTTGTGTCGGAAGGCAGAGTGGTATTTGAAGGTAAGCTTACCGTTTCTTTGACGACGGGCCAGTTTTCCCAGCCTTCAGGGTAACTGGCAATGGATTCGGACGCACTTTGCGTACTGACAAAAGCCAGAGGTAATATGAGATAAAATGAATGACAGTGTTTCATATTATGGTCCTAATTATTGAAGCGCAGAAATAATAACTAATCGCTATCTATGTATCATAATTACTTCTTATTTTTTATAAATAATAAACATATCAATAATTGGGATTAAATCTATTTTTTAGATCGATGTTGTTATTTTCAATGACCGGGTTTGAATAATGGGTTTTATATTGGTGGGATTTTTTCAATTAAAACAGAGTGTTTTGTTGGGTGTAATATTTGCATTGTTTAGGTCTTAATATTGATACAGCTCCACGTATCTGTGCTTTAATAATTTATAATATTCTTATGAAACGTGTGGAATAGGTTGTTTTAAACTGGTAAAAAAGCCTGTTCTACTGAACAGGCTATGACATTCCTTTACTTGGCGACTTTCCCGAGTTTCGTCCAGGTATCCACCACAGTATCTGGGTTCAAGGACACTGAGCTAATGCCTTGTGCCATCAACCATTCTGCCAAATCATCATGATCTGATGGGCCTTGGCCACAAATCCCGACGTACTTACCAGCGCGTGTTGCTGCATCAATGGCCATTTTCAACATGGCTTTTACCGCAGGGTTACGCTCATCAAACAGGTGAGCGACATCGCCTGAATCTCGGTCTAGTCCCAGTGTTAGCTGCGTCATGTCGTTCGAACCAATCGAGAAGCCATCAAAGTACTTCAAGAAATCATCAGCAAGCACGGCGTTCGAAGGCAATTCGCACATCATGATGACTTTCAGGCCTTGTTCGCCACGGCGCAGATCGAACTTCGCGAGCAAGTCATTCACTTCTGCTGCCTCACCTGTGGTGCGAACGAATGGGATCATGATTTCAACGTTCTTGAGCCCCATGTCATTGCGCACACGCTTAATGGCTTGTGTTTCCAACGCAAAGCAATCTTCAAATACGGGGGAGATGTAACGCGACGCACCGCGGAAGCCCAGCATTGGGTTTTCTTCGTGTGGTTCAAACTCGCTGCCACCAATCAGGTTGCTGTATTCGTTCGATTTGAAGTCTGACATACGCACGATAACGCGCTTCGGCCAGAACGCGGCTGCGATGGTGGCGATCCCTTCTGTCAACTTGCTCACGTAGAAATCGACAGGGTCTTTATAGCCGCGAATGCGTTCATTGATTTGTGCTTTCAGCTCATCGCTCTGTGCGTCAAAGTTCAACAGGGCTTTCGGGTGAATGCCGATCATCTTGTTGATGATGAACTCTAAGCGTGCAAGGCCAACGCCTTCGTTTGGAATTTGTGCAAAGTCGAAGGCACGGTCAGGGTTGCCGACATTCATCATCACTTTGGTCGGCAACAATGGCAGTTCATCAACCGCAGACTGGCGTACCACGAAATCGAGTTTGCCGTCGTAGACATAGCCGGTTTCGCCTTCCGCACACGAAATGGTGACGTCTGCGCCGTCGCTCAGTTTGCTGGTGGCATCGCCACACCCTACGATGGCTGGGATGCCAAGCTCACGGGCAATGATGGCGGCGTGACATGTTCTACCGCCGCGATTGGTGACAATCGCCGCCGCTTTTTTCATGACGGGCTCCCAATCGGGGTCTGTCATGTCAGTCACTAGCACATCGCCTTCTTGCACTAACGACATTTCATCCAGCGAGGCAACAACGCGCACACCACCGCTGCCAATGCGTTGACCAATGGCACGGCCTTCAACCAGCACGCCGGCTTTGTCGTTCAGTTCATAGCGTTCAATCACATTGGTGTTCTTTCGCGAACACACGGTTTCTGGGCGTGCTTGTACGATGTAAAGCTTGCCGTCGATGCCGTCTTTCGCCCACTCAATGTCCATCGCACGTTGGTAGTGCTTTTCGATGATCATGGCTTGTTTGGCAAGTTCCGCGATTTCATCGTCAGTGAGCGAGAACTGGTTTTGTTCTTCTGGAGATGTATCAACAATGTCGACCTGTTTGCCAATGACTTGGCTGTCGGCATAAATCATCTTGATGAGTTTCGAGCCAAAAGTGCGTTTCACCACCGCTGGCGTGCCCGCTTCAAGCAGCGGTTTGTGCACGTAAAACTCATCAGGGTTAACCGCGCCCTGCACGACCATTTCACCGAGACCCCAAGAAGAGGTAATGAACACCACTTGGTCGAAGCCTGATTCGGTATCCAGCGTGAACATGACGCCTGATGACGCTTTGTCTGAACGCACCATGCGCTGGATACCCGCAGACAGCGAGATTCCACGGTGGTCAAATCCTTGGTGGACGCGGTAGGAAATCGCACGGTCGTTAAAGAGTGACGCGAAAACGTGTTTGGTCGCTTCAAGTACCGCATCAATGCCTTTTACATTGAGGAAGGTTTCTTGTTGCCCAGCGAAAGAGGCGTCTGGTAAATCTTCCGCGGTCGCAGAGGAACGTACCGCGACGGAAAGCTCAGAATTTCCATCAACCAGCGTGTCATAGTTATCTCGAATATCCTGCTCGAGATCAGCGGGGAATGGGGCATCTAAAACCCATTGGCGGATCGTAGAACCTGCTTGGCGTAGCGCATCAACATCTTCAATGTCGAGGTCATCAAGTACCTGATGAATACGCTCGTCCAGTCCTTCAAAATCAAGGAATTGGTTAAACGCATACGAGGTGGTTGCATACCCGTTTGGCACGGATACGCCTGCATTGGCGAGGTTTGAGACCATTTCGCCGAGGGACGCATTCTTGCCGCCGACTTTGTCGACATCATCCATTGATAGGGAATCGAACCACAGGGTGTTCTTTTGCATTTCTTTCTCCAGAAATAGTGCAGCAATTGGGATTTTGGTGGCAACCTTGGTCTTGGGCGAATAAAACTACAATGAGTTTCAAAAGCTGTAGAAAGACACATGGCTTACCGGGCATTGTTATTGTTATGTTTATATCCTATGAAAATTTTGCGAGAAGATTAACCATCTATGCATAAAGATATTCAAAGACGAGACGTCTTCTATGTTTCGGATGGGACAGCCATCACATGCGAAACGTTAGGGCATGTCGTACTGGGGCAATTTGCGTTCGACGTAAATGAGAAAACGTTTCCGTTCGTCGAAACCGAAGACAAAGTTGGCGAGCTGATAAAACACATTCAGCACGCGTACGATCGCGATGGTGTGAAGCCGTTGGTTTTCTTTTCGATGGTGGTGCCTGGGATTCGCGAGCGTTTGTTGGAAGCGCCGGCATTTTTCTATGATGTGCTGGAAAGTGTGGTGCAACGGGTTGCTCAAGATACCCAGATTGAGCCCAAACCCAAACTGCAGCGTTCCCGCAGTGTGGGGAAAGATTCCGATACCTACTTTGACCGTATTTCGGCCATTGAATACACCTTGGCGCATGATGATGGTGTTTCGCTAAAAGGCTTAGAGCATGCAGATATCATTTTGCTGGGCGTATCGCGTAGCGGAAAAACACCTACCAGTTTGTACATGGCGATGCAGTTTGGTTTGCGCGTGGTGAACTATCCGTTTATTGCCGAAGACATGAAGATGATTCGTTTGTTGCCGGAGTTTGAGTTTCACCGACACAAGTTGTTTGGTTTAACCATTGATGCAGAACGATTAACCCAAATCCGTGAAAACCGCTTGTCTGGCAGCGAATACGCCAGCTCTGAGCAGTGTGAGCAGGAAGTTAACACCATTGAATCACTGTTCCGCCGTGAAGCCATTCCTTACATCAATACTACCGCGCTGTCTGTTGAAGAAATCACGACGCGTGTGCTTGAGAAAACAGGGTTGAAACGCCGTTTGTTCTAAGCCTTTAGCGGGAAAAAAACACAAACAGTTGCCGAGAGCCCATTCGTTTTTGAACACGATGGGCTTTTTACTTTATGACGAACGGGTGTTGCTGAATCATCTTGGTGCAAGAATTCCGCGTGAATACCTTTTAAATTGCACATAATCCTCACGACCTTGCGCAAGAATAGAGAATCTATGCGCATTCTCTCGGTAAACTTTTTAGTATCAAGCGCAACGTCTTGTGGCTTATTGAGGCAAACAAACCTGCGCATTACAGATAGGAAAAGGATTTTATAAGCATGCTGAAACTATCAGGGTCTCTTACCCATTTTTCAAACCCACTTGCGTCCGCGAAGCACGTCTACAGTGCAGAGCAGCGCTCGGTGTTATGTGTTGAGCATGCGCAAACAGCGATTCAAGATATTACCCGCTGGCCGGGTTATGCGGTGACACCACTGTTTGATTTGCACACCACGGCGGCATCGGCGGGGCTTGGAAAACTCTGGTACAAAGATGAATCTCAGCGTTTTGGCTTAAAAAGCTTTAAGGCCCTAGGCGGTGCATATGCGGTGGCGCGTCAGCTTCAACTTGTGCTGCAAGCACGTCATGGTGATATGCCCTCCATTGATGATTTGCTCGCGGGAAAATGGCAAAAAGAAGCGGCGGATGTCGTGGTAAGTTGTGCGACGGATGGTAACCACGGGCGCTCTGTTTCTTGGGGTGCGCAAATGTTTGGTTGCCAATGCATTATTTATATTCATCGTGATGTGTCGGAAGGGCGCAAACACGCGATGGAAGCATTTGGTGCCAAGGTCATTCGCATTACCGGTAACTATGATGAGTCGGTGCGAACCGCCGATACTGAAGCGAAGAAACACGGTCGCGTTATCGTGTCGGATACGTCCTATGAAGGGTATATGGAGATCCCGAAAGACGTGGCACTCGGTTACACTGTTATGTTGTCCGAAATTGTTGAGCAGCTTGATGGTGATATCCCAACGCACGTCTTTGTTCAAGGCGGGGTGGGGGGCTTGGCGTCAGCAGTTTGTGGTTACTTCTGGGATGTCTGGGGTGAACAACGTCCTCGGTTCATCATTGTTGAACCTGAAGAAGCGAATTGCCTTCAGTTGAGTGCGCAAGCCGGAAAACCCGTCACCGTTTTGGGGGATTTAGATACCTTGATGGCCGGACTCGCCTGCGGAGAAGTTTCTAGCCTGGCGTGGACGATTCTCTCCAATGGTGCGGATGATTTCATGACCATCAGCGAAGAAGCCATTCCTCAAGCAATGCGAAAATTGGCTAAAGGCAGTGACACAGAGCCTGCGATTGAAGCGGGCGAATCCGCTGTGCCGGGCTATGCTGCAGCGATCATTGCGAACCGTTCCCCTGAACTCGCACATAAATTGGGGTTGAATGGCTTGCAGATATAAATAGGCAGAAGCCAGATTAATGAAAAACCAGTAAACCCAGT
>JBELME010000278.1:0-5415 GCA_042096095.1 Enterovibrio sp. | reverse complement strand
TTTCGCAATCTCAGTTTGGTGCATGACGCCGTATTTGGGAGCGTCCATCTCATCATACACACTCCTTTGCGTGATGAGAGGATACACATCCACTCTAGCTTAGTTCGCCACAAGAAACGGTAACGCGAACGAGAACGTGGTGCTGTTTGCTGATCAAAGCGTGTATGGCATGTGTGTTGATGACGTTTACTTTACGCACGTGGCGATAACGCGTTATCGGATCTCAATATCCAGGATAGATCTTAAAGTCATAGCTACGTGCGTTACTTTGCGGGGTGATGGTGTTTTCCACCTGTTTGAGCAGTTCTTGTTGTTGTGTCGTGTAAGCAGAAAACTTGGATTTTTGCGCCTCTTGCTCGGCGACGCGGTCAATTAAGCCACGAAAATCGCGCTTTTGTGGCGCTTCTTCTTGTGCCGCTTCTGCTTGTTTCTTCTCTTCACGCTCTTTCCTCAGTAACTCTGCGCGTTCAGTCGCTGACAAATTGGAATTGTTGACACTGCCAGCAGCCAGATCATCCCGCTCTTTTGAGCGAGAATTCATGTATGTCGAATTCATATAGCTATCGTTAATCAGGTTGGGCATGGCACCGTCCAAGCAAAATGCACAGCGCGTTGAAACAACACACTGACGTGATGAGACCAGTCCCTTAACACTAGTACATCAACAACCGTTTTGTGACAGATATCGCGTCAATCGCAAGGGGTGCTGGTGTGATTTTGTGTATGAAAATCGAGCCAATCCGAGAGAACATCTAGGGTGTAGCGGCGTGCAATGCGGAAATAAAAAAGCGGAGGCCGTCGAGGGGGCCTCCGCAAATGCTAGCAAGGTTTCTTATCGTTATTATTTAAAGGTACGCTGACGCGTTTTCTCTAATTTTTTCAGGATCTTGTCGATGCGATCAGGGTGAACCATGTATTGCTGGAAGCCCTTCATGCCTTCTTTTGCCATTGAAGGATCTGTGTCGCGGTCATAAAACTGCGCAGTACCTGCCGCTTCACTTAACATCAGAACACCGGCATTCAGATACTCATCATCTTTTGGTGTCGCTTTGTTGTTGGTTGGGATTTGCAACAGCGATTCATTGATCATGGTCTGAATGTCAGGCTGAGCCACAAACGCAAGGAACTTACGCGCGTCTTCCTTGTTCTTTGCTTTCGCTGGAATGTGGATCGTATCCATTGGAGCATCTTCTGCTTTAGGCACGGACGGGTCTATCGCAGGGAACTGGAAGAAGCCCATTTTCGGACGTACTTCGTCAGTAAAGTTTGCCGCCAAGAAGTTACCCATCAAGTACATCGCCGCTTCACCGTTGTACAAGAATGGTTGTGCTTCCTGCCAAGAGTATGATGCATGGTTATCCAAGTAATAACCCGGCTTCACCAACTCATCCCACTTCGCAAATACGGCTTTCACACGCGGATCTGTGTAGGCCACTTTGCCGTCCATCAAGTCGATGTGAAAATCCAAACCATTTATACGCAAGTTCATGTAATCGAACCAACCTGCTGCCGTCCACAGGTATTTCGTACCGATGGTGAAAGGTGTAACGCCATTGTCTTTCAACGTTTTTGATGCCGCGACAAACTCGTCCCATGTTTTTGGTACGGCGATATCATATTTCTCAAACAAGTCTTTGCGGTAATAAATGCCCCATTGGTAATAGGTGTACGGCACGCCATATTGCTTACCGTTTGCTGTCATTGCAGGCATGGCGCTTGAGAAGTCTTCTGCCATGTTGTTTGCTGACCAAATATCACTGACATCTTCGAACAAACCACGATCAACGAAGGTTTTCATACGGTTACCCGCATACCAGAACACAACGTCTGGTGGTGACGTTACCA
Source organism: Enterovibrio sp. (assembly GCA_042096095.1). Taxonomy (GTDB): domain Bacteria; phylum Pseudomonadota; class Gammaproteobacteria; order Enterobacterales; family Vibrionaceae; genus Enterovibrio. Next base: position 3,570 of record JBELME010000278.1, on the reverse strand, counting down.
ACCAGTTACGGATCGTCGTTTTGTACGCTTCATGGTCATACAGATTATATTTTACCGTGATGTCTGGGTTTGCTTCTTCAAATTTCGCAATCACCTCAGCCCATGCTTTTTTCGGTGCTGGGTCTGAAGCATCCGAGTTGATCACCAACTCCCCTGCGTTGACTGAGCCACTTAGCAGAAGAAACAGACTGCACAGTACGCCAAAGCTTTTTTTTGCAAGCGTTCTCATTCTCTTCATCCTTTCTGTTGTTCGAAAATATCCGTCATTCAGTAAAACCAGCGTTACCCTTTTGTCGCTCCCAGGGTTAAACCAGCAATAAAGTGTCGTTGCATCGTAAAGAACAGTGCCACTGGAGGCAGCGCGGCAATCACCGCCCCCGCTGACATGTATTGCCAAGACGCGAGCCACTGACCCTGCAATGCATTCAGACCTGCCGTAACAGGACGAACTTCATCGCTTTGAACCAGTACTAACGCCCAGAAAAAGTCATTCCAAATAAAGGTAAAGACCAAAACAGACAATGCCGCCAGGGCAGGCCTCACCAAAGGAAGCACCACGTACCAGAAGATGCGCCATTCGCTCACACCTTCAACCCGTGCTGCTTCGATCAACGCGTCCGGAATGCCCACCATAAAGTTGCGCATAAACAGCGTACAAAAGCCTGCTTGGAACGCCACATGGAAGAAAATCAGCGCCCAGTGTGTGTCGTACAACCCTAAATCAATGGTCAAATCACGCACAGGAATCATTAGAATTTGGAAAGGCACGAAGTTACCGCCGATGAACATGGCGAAAAGCAATACGTTGCCTTTGAATTTGTATTTCGCGAGCGCAAACCCCGCCAACGTAGAAAGTGCCACAGCCCCCGCAACAGCAGGCAAGCTGATCAACAAACTGTTCAGTAAGTAGCGCGCCATCGGCGTTGCGATGAAAACCTGCGTGTAGTTCTCAATGAACTGCAATTCATCCGGCCAGCCCCAATAGTTACCTGCATTGATATCAACAATGGAGCGAATCGAGGTCATCAGTACCGCGGCAAGTGGGATGAGCCACAGAATGACCGCAATATAAAGCGCTACGCGATAGCCGACATTGATGAATTTGCCTTGGTGTTCAATCGGTCTTGGAAACATTAGCGCTCTCCTTTCAGCATGCGCCACAAGAAGTAAGCGATATAGATATCCATAATGAGGAACAGCACCACAGCCACCGCTGCGCCATACCCCATGCGGTAATTGAAGATCGACTCTTCATACATCATGTACGCAAGCACGGTTGAGCTGCCCCATGGCCCCCCTGCTGTCATGGTTGCCACTAAGTCGAAAGACCTCAATGCGCCAATGACAGTCACTACCACCGCGATAAAGGTGGCAGGTTTGAGCTGTGGCACCACCACGTACCACATCATCTTCCAACTGCGTGCACCATCTAAACGCGCCGCTTCAAGCTGTTCAGGGTCAAGGTTATTCAACCCTGTGAGGTACAAAATCATGCAATAGGCCACTTGCGGCCAAAGCCCCGCCGCGATGATGCCGTACGTCACCAAATCTTCATCAGCAAGAATGGACACAGGGTCAAAGCCCATGCCCACCATGATTTGCGTCAGTAAGCCAAATGACGGGTCATAAAACCACGCAAACACGAGACCAACGACAACCTGAGAAATGACAAAAGGGAAGAAGAACAGGGCTTTAATCAGGCGAATACCCGCGACTTTCTGATTCAGAAAGAGCGCGATCATCAAGCCAATTGGTGGCGCTAACATGAAGAGCACCATCCAAAGGAAGTTGTTGAACAATGAGGTGTAAAACGTATCTGAATCAAACAGTTCAACATAGTTATCAAAGCCGACCCAGGTTTTCTCCCCAAGACCATCCCATTCAAAAAAACTTAACCAAACACTTTGTAAGATGGGATACATCACATAAAGCGAAAAAATCGCAATAGCCGGCGCAAGGAATAGCCAAGGGGCCAAAGTCAGACTACTTCTGCTCGGCGAGCTGCCTGACGTTGCGGTTAAAGAAAGCCTAGTCATATTACGTCCTGTCCTTAATTTGCAATGTTCAACCCGTGAACATGTGACGATGTTGTTACGGCGAAGTTGGCTTTATTTAAAACTAGTTCACAAAATTATGAATGTAAACGTTTCCATAAAGCAAAAAACACACTATTTTTAAAAAAGGACGACCCGAGCATAAAAATGCGCGGTGTCGAGAACAGCACGGCATAGGACATGCGTTATGGCAAATATCACGTTAAGAAACGTTATCAAACGCTTTGGCAAAGTTGAGACCATTCATGGCATCGATTTAGACATCACTGGGGGAGAGTTCGTTGTTTTCGTCGGACCTTCAGGGTGCGGTAAGTCAACCTTGCTTCGCTTAGTCGCGGGATTAGAAACCATCAGTGATGGTGCCATTAGCATCGATGGCACAGAAGTGAACAACGTCGACCCTGCAGATCGCGGCGTGGCAATGGTGTTCCAATCCTATGCGCTGTATCCGCACATGACGGTGCGCGAGAACATGGGATTTGGCTTGAAGATGAATGGCGTTGACCCTGCGGAAATTAAGCGTCACGTCGATCGTGCGGCAAAAACGCTACAGCTCGAACCATTGCTCGATCGCAAACCCAAAGCCCTTTCTGGCGGTCAACGCCAGCGCGTTGCTATTGGTCGTGCCATTGTTCGAGACCCGAAAGTGTTTTTGTTTGATGAGCCACTGTCGAACTTGGATGCCGAACTTCGCGTAGAAATGCGCCTGCAAATCGCCAAGCTGCATCAAGAATTGAAGAACACCATGATCTATGTAACGCATGATCAGGTGGAAGCCATGACTCTGGCAGACAAGATTGTTGTTTTACGTGCAGGTAACGTTGAGCAAGTCGGTTCTCCTTTGGCGCTATATCACAACCCCGACAACCTTTTTGTGGCCGGTTTTATCGGTTCTCCAAGAATGAATTTCATCTCTGGGCGTGTATCAGCCGTGAGTGGTTCAGACGCCATGATTACCATGCCTGACGGACAAACACTGACAATGACACTGGCAAAACCGGTCAGCGAAGGTGCAGAGGTGACGGTCGGTATTCGCCCAGAGCACATTCAAATCGGTCAAGGTGATGGCTTCAACTTCGAATTCCACAGTGAAGTGGTTGAGCGTTTGGGTAACGGCACTTACCTGTTTGGTCAGTATGCGGGCGTTGATGGATTCAAAGTTCACATCCCAGGCGACAACGCAGTGAAAGCGTTCCAAACCGTTCCATTGCGCTGTTCACCAAGCGATATCCACGTGTTCGACAGCAACGAACAAGCCCTCACCTATCGCGAGCAAACCAACGAAGAAGTGTCCGTGACATCGCTTGAGCAAAACTAGCCTTGGCGTAATGCCGAGAGGGATTCAACGTGGAGATCAACCCATCAGTGAGGACGTATCGCAATGGCTACCATTAAAGATGTCGCAAAGCGCGCCGGCGTTTCCGTCGCTACGGTCTCACGGGTGATCAACCAGTCACCACAAACACGCCCCGATACCGTTGAATTGGTCAAAAGCGCCATGAACGCGTTAGGTTAT
>JBELME010000277.1:0-5447 GCA_042096095.1 Enterovibrio sp. | reverse complement strand
TTCATTGGTGGTTTGGGTTTGTAGCACAGGTCAACACATAGCAAATGGAGAATGGCGAGAGTGATGATAGTTGTATCAATGAATTTACCCCTAAACGTACGGTTTACATTTAGGGGTACAAATGAAAGTAAATTACTCCACCGTGCCTTCTAAGCGCACGGAATCACTTTCCGTTTTCAACCTCGCACCGCGCAGCATGGCATTGACCAATTCCGTCGCATCAAACTTGGTTAAGGCTTCATGAGCGCCAACTTGATGGGCGCGGTCAACGCTAATCTCGCTTGAAAGCGAGGTATGCAGAATCAAATAGGCTTCTGCTAGCGGTTCATTGCTCCGAATTTCGAACGCCAACTCGTACCCATCGATGCCAGGCATCTCGATATCGCTCACCACAATGTCGAAAGGCCGACCGTTTTGGGCTGAGGCTTTCATCTTTTCTAACGCATCGAGCCCATTTGAACTGACTTCATAGGGAATGTTGATACTGTCGAGCGCTTCGGAGAGTTGGCGTCTTGCTAAGCTACTGTCATCAATCAAAATGATGTGCATAGGCTTGAGCTTTTCACGCTCCACATCTGCAAGAATAGGGTGGAGTTTATCGGCTGACGTTGGAAAAATCTTCGACATCACCAACTCAACATCGAGCAGTTGTACAAGCTTCTTATCAACGTTCATCACTCCTGTGAGAAATGCGCGTGAGCCCAGAGACTCTGGCGGCGGGGTGATGTTTCGCCAGTCACACTCACTGATCTTTTCGATGCCACGCACCAAAAAGCCCACCACGCGACGTTGGCAATCCGTGATAATGATGAAGCAGTTTTTGTATTCATCTTTTTCAATTGGTTGATAGCCGATGGCTTTCGCCATATCGATAACGGGCGTTGTGATCCCTCTAATATTGGCGGTACCCACAACCGTATGGTGAGAGCCGGGTAATGCGGTAAGCGGACAAAAAGGGACGATCTCGCGCACTTTTAATGTGCCGATTGCAAACGTCTGCGTGGCAGACAATCTAAAGAGCAACATTCCCTGAGATTCATTGGCTTTGCTTTTCATTTCAGCGCCTGTAGTCGACAATTGAACCGTTCTAATACTTTTCTAATTGTAGCGTTAGATTAGGAGGATAACACCTCGGTTGTTCCTGTTTATGGGCATGCCCTTTCACCGTGGGTGACGAAAACATGCACATGGTACAAAAAACAACCAATAACACTCCCTGTTGAATATAGTAAGGCTTTGCGCGCCGATGCTTCGCATTATTCTCAGACTTTTCCTACTATTATTGTTGAAATGATAAATAGCACGCTAATTACGTCAACACCTGATGCCAGTGGCGTATGAATGTGTTTTACTGGTTGAAACTATGGGCATAACGAAACATCACGACAGTGATTGAAAACGGCAAAATGTAAGATGACGAGTATTTTAGATTCTGTAGATTCACGCACCCGTCTTGTCGGGGAAAACAGACTTGAGTTGCTTATTTTTCAGCTAGGCACTCGGCAGCTTTTTGCCATCAACGTTTTCAAAGTGCGTGAAGTACTCAAAGTGCCACACCTCAACCAAATGCCGGGGGCTCACCCAAAGATCAGCGGTGTCGCAACCATTCGTGGCAAGTCGATTCCAGTGATTGATATGCGCCAGTCCATCGGGTTTCGCCCCTTGGACAAAGATCAGCAAGCAAATCTGATAGTGACGGAATACAACCGTTCGATTCAGGCATTCCTTGTGGGTGAAGTGGTGTACATCAAGAACATGGGGTGGGATGAAATCATGGAGCCGCCAAGTACGGGGCACGGGAACTATCTCACGGCAATCAGCAAGCTTGAGCATGAAGGTGAAACCAGGCTCATTGAAATCATTGATGTTGAAAAGGTATTGGCCGAAATCGTGTCCTATGACATTGGTATATCGGAAGACGTACTAGACGGTGATTTGTCATCGCATCTGTCGGGCCAGAAAGTATTGATCGTGGATGATTCCTCAACAGCGCGTACCCAGGTTCGAGAAACGCTGGCACAACTCGGCATAGAATGTATTGAAAAGAAAAACGGCGCTCAGGCGTTGGCCACATTGAAAGCGTGGTGTGATGAAGGCAAGAACGTCACCGATGAGATTCTAATGATGATCACGGATGCCGAGATGCCGGAAATGGACGGCTATAAACTGACCTCTGAAGTACGTGCAGACGCGCGAATGAGTCACTTATACGTGGCACTGAACACTTCGCTCAGTGGCAGTTTTAACGAAGCCATGGTTGAGAAAGTAGGGTGTGATCGGTTTGTATCCAAGTTCCAGCCCGATCTCTTGGTTGATGTGGTGCAAACCCGTATGCGCCAAGCGTTAGAAACGGGGAAATAACGCGCGTTCCCGTCACTTTTCTATCATGTTTGTGCCCTAGGCTAACGGCGCTAGGGCAACACCTTCGCAGTTATTTACCATCCTACGACGAGATGTCTGTTTGTTGAGTTTGTGTGATGCGCGTTTTGTGGACGATCAAGTCTGAAAGCGTGGTGCTTGAATCATCTCGACGTCACTAAAAACTTATTCACTTTTTCTGTGGATAACCCAGTTGATGTTGTGAGGCTGTGTCCATCTCAAACTTGAGAATATGGGCGATGCAGCCGGATCATCAAAGATTGGTCATAAATTGTTCAGTGCGCTTTATGTCTGAAGATAATGGCATTTTTTGTTTCTGACTTAATGGATAAATTCGTTACACTAAGCCGCCGCATAGGATGACAACAGCGAAAAAATGCGGTTTGCATGCTTGCTTTGAGATGACGAATGTTTGGAGTACACATTGATCTCTGTAGAGAAATATGAGGGGTTAACCGCACGGATAGCGCTGATTAATGAAGAAGTAAAACGACAGGACGTCGAATTCTACCTTTTCGTGCCCGGAGAGCTGAATTTCTCCAATAAAGTGTTAAGCGAGGACGCGTTTTACAACACTGTCCTTTCAAACACGCGTACCTATTTTACATCTCAACACCACCTTCCTTTGGTGCATTCTCGCCTTGCTAGCCGGGACAAACTCCCCTCGGACAAATACCGCGTCAGCTTGAGCTTGTATGCTTACCAATATGCGCTGTCGCTGGAAAAAACCACGCACCGATTCTTCGACACGGTAGCCGATGTTGAAGAAGAAGAAGCGGTTGAACAGCTTGAATACATCACGGACATGGCGGTTGAGATCTTGCGTCGTTTGCGCCGTTATGTGCCTAAAGAAGACAGCCTGATTAAGTACTACAACAACATTGATAACTACCTATCTTGGCTGACAGAGCAGCGCTTCTTATCGCTGGTGGCGCACATGCCACGTAGCGCCGCCTTTAAACCGATCAGAGAACAGTTGATAGCCTTTGTAGAGTCAGAGTCGGCCTACCGCATTCAGCAAAACTACAACTCGGACAAAGCTCAGGTTGATTCTACGCGCATGGTGAACAAGATGCGTCTTGCTCGCCGTTTGATTGAATACCCCGTTACCATCCGTCAGAAAGACGTGGTGCTGGGGCAAAACCTGAACAAGTTAGCGAAAGGCGCTGCGGCAGGTCTCGTGATGATATTTGTCACCGTGGCAATCATCCGTATGCGCAGCTTCTTGGGTGAGATTACCCTGTCGTTCGCCCTCGCAATGGCGGGTTTGTATGCGCTCAGGGAGATCTTTAAAGATGATTTGCGTGATGTGCTTTGGCGTTTCATTCGCCGTGGCCGTCCGAAATGGCGCAAATTATTCACAGATCCCACATCCGGCCAGCGTATCGGCAGCCAGTTAGAATGGCTGGATTACATCGCCTTCGACAAGATCCCTGATGACGTGCGCAAAATGCGTAAAGGCAAATTACGCCAGCGTGAAGAATCTGTGGTTCGCATGAAGATGCTCACCAACATGTCCACCACCAAGTTCCTCAGTGGCTATGACATGACACGAGAAGTGTGGCGCATGGATTTCCGTCCTTTTTCACGCCTCATGGCGCGCGGTAAAGAACGCTACTACGCATTGAGCGACGGGCAAGTCACGCGTGAATCGATCGATAAACGTCACCAGTTCAACCTGATCTCAAAACAGAAAAGCCCAGACGGCACCATCACCCTACAACGCTGGAAGATCACAGTGAACCGTTCCAAAGTTGTCGATGTTGAAGAAGTGTTTGGTTAATACCGCCGAGAAGGCAGAGAAAAGACAAAACCACCGTGTGGCTAGAACCATAAGATGACATTTGGGACATAGTAAGTGTCATTTTGGACAGCTAAGTTGTCATGGTCTACTTTTAGGTTGTAAATTTACAACTTGGGGTAGGCCATGTATCCACATACCATCAAAAAGCCGCACGCTAAAAACCACAATTTTAAATTTATAAGCGTGAAGTGTAACGACATCATCCCGTGCTAGTCACCGATCGAATTTGATGCCTGCTACCATCTTGAATATCATCCAGATGTTCAGTCTTTCGAAAGCCAGCCCTTCTGTTTTGAATACCAACTTGAGGATGGTGTCCACAGTTACACACCCGACTTTGTTGTCACCATGAAAAATGGCAAAAAGTCGCTGCAAGAAATCAAAAGATCCAGATTCGGCCTAACACCTGAATACCTCAATACTTTCGAAGCCATGCAAAAAGGTAGCGAGGCTATTGGGCTTCCTTTGCACCTAGTCACCGAGCAACAAATTCGTAAAGGATTCATCTTAGACAACCTGAAATTGATTCATCGATATGCAGGCTCAAAACATGTTTGTGATTTCAAAAAGTCAGTGATTGAAGTTATCCATAATCAGGGGCTGTCTACCTCTGGCAAGCTTGCCAGCGTATTCGGTAAGTCCATTGGTTTTATGAACAGAGAGTTATTGGAACTCATGAGCCTTGGCTTAGTTAAAGCCCATCTTGAAAACTCCCTGTTTAATGAAGACACGGAACTGTGGGTGAAAGAATGAGCGATATCGGCCCATTCGATGACGAATCTAAACGTGAACTGGTAAGTAACAACGAGAATCATCCTGATGATGTTTCTAAGGAAGACTCGGAGCTTTGTTACCGCCCCCTAAATGCAGTAACGGTTTATGAACGAGATTTAGACAGTTTCCCAGAAGAACGAAAAAATGAGGCCTTAGAAAGATTTAAGCTCCTGTCACTTATTGGAAAGGAACTCAACGGGCCTTGGCCGTTAGACCAAGTAAAAGCGCTAATCGAAAAGCATAAAGATGACATCACGATTTCTACTCCCAGTCCAAGAACAGTGTTGCGCTGGAGGGAACGCTACGAGAGAAGCGACGGCGATTTGAAATCTCTAATCGTTAGAAATCATGCCAAGGGCAACCGCAAACCGAAGATTGTGGGCGATGAGTATTACTTCGATCTGGCCGTGCAAAGTTGGCTTGAGGCGGAAAGGCCAAAAATTTCTAAAGCCTATGAACGCTACTCAGACTCTATTGATGTCGCCAATGA
>JBELME010000276.1:0-5521 GCA_042096095.1 Enterovibrio sp. | reverse complement strand
GCCTCGAAAAGCATATTAACTAAATGGCAGTTACACAGAATCTGTTACAGGCTCGGCTTTTGCAAGAGCAATTCAGCACATAGCAAAAAAACGGGCGCATAAGAACCTTGCGAGAACCCACACAGAACCTCTAACGATTTGAATGACTTTCTTGTAGACTAAGCGCCGATTGTTTTACCGCTACTATGGATTTTCATTTTGCATTCTCTTTCTCAGCTGCGTGCCGGCGAACTTGTAGGCGTGACGCGCCTTACACTGTCAGAAAACCTTACCGAGTTTCCCCTCGAAATCCTGTCTCTTGCCGACAGTTTGGAGATACTGGATCTGTCAAATAACCAGTTATCCACGCTTCCCGCTGAAATTGCACATCTGCATAAACTGAAAATCTTCTTTGCCTCAAACAACCGCTTTGACACCATGCCCGAAGCGCTCGGCCGTTGCCCTGAACTTGAAATGATTGGCTTTAAGGCCAACCAGATTGTGCATGTTCCTGAGAATGCATTACCCCCCAAACTGCGTTGGCTTATCCTGACAGATAACTGTATTGAAACCTTACCGGACTCACTCGGCCTTCGTCCTCGCATGCAAAAGCTCGCGCTGGCGGGTAACCGCTTAACCTCATTGCCGCAGACAATGCGCCACCTTGAAAACCTGGAGCTTCTGCGCATTTCCGCGAATCAACTGACCGAATGCCCAAATCAACTGTTGGATTTGCCAAAACTGGCGTGGTTTGCGTTTGCTGGAAACCCTTTCTGCCGCACAGACATCAGCATTGACTCAGTTCCCCATGTGGCATCTTCTCGCTTCACGCTACAGAACGTATTAGGCCAAGGCGCATCAGGGGGAATCTCTAAAGCGGTGTGGAACGAAGCCCAGCAAGACTTCCAAAATGACATTGCGGTGAAAGTCTTCAAAGGTGAAGTCACCAGCGACGGCTACCCACAGGATGAGCTCAACGCCTGTTTGAAAGTGGGGAATCACCCGAACCTGGTTCAATCATTGGCACAAGTTAATGAGCCGGGTTTCCTTGCGCTGATCATGAACCTGATCCCGTCGCATTATAAGAACCTCGGTTTGCCACCGAATTTTGATACCTGCACACGCGACACCTTCCCTGCAGGCTTCACGCTGACAATTGGACACATCGATACCATAGTTAAACAAATGCGCGACGTGTTTGAGCACCTGCATGCCAACCAAGTGTGTCACGGTGATTTGTATGCCCACAACACCCTGTATGACGAAGATGCCAACATCATTTTTGGTGACTTTGGTGCGGCAAGCATGTACCACATGCTAAGCGACGAGCAGCAAGCGAAAATCGAACAGATCGAGCAACGCGCGTTAGACTTCTTTATTGATGATTTGCTGAGCATATGTACAGAAGAGGATCGAGATAGCGCCCGTTTTCACGCGCTTAAACAGGCAATTGGACAAAGATAAACACAGCTAATGCCCGTCTAAGCAATAGATTCCGTTTATTAGATGGGCGTTTTGCTGTATAACCTCACTCCGCATTTAACTAACCCGGAAAAAAACCATGTCTAAGTTTTTCTATAAAGGCAGAATTGAAAAGAAACCAAAATACGAAAGTTTTGGTTACAACACCAAGCGCAGCGCAAAACCGGGTTCAGAAGAACATCCTCTTTCGCTAAACGTTCAAACAGAAGAACGTAAAGCCGAACTTGAAGCGATTGCGCTTGAAAACAAGCTATTTGCCAACATTGTTGTTGATGCTGAAAAATCAGAAGACATCACTGAGCTTGAAACCTACATGGCGAAACCGCAAACCACCACGTTTGAGAAAACGCCAAACCGTAACGACCCATGTTCGTGCGGAAGCGAAAAGAAATACAAGAAATGTTGCGGTAAGTAACAACTGACAAAGGCACCGAAAAGGTGCCTTTTTTGTGCGTTTTTCGAAAAAGCGCATTCAATCGTCAATATCTATGCTGCTTGCGAGAAGTGTTTCCCCAGCAACGCATGATAAAAGTCATTATCACACAGCACGCCAATAACCTTCTCATTTTCACTCAACAACACTGGCTGACCCGTTTGATAGCGAATTTCGAGCGCATGGCGCATCGAGATATCCGCTGACACGGTCACTACCGAATCCACTGCCAAAGCCTCGATGCTGTCGCCTTTGCTCCACTTCACCATCGGCAATGCTTGCTCTTGGCGTTGGGCACGAACCACCAGTCCTTGCTCATCTGTGATCAACACTGTCTGTTCATGACGCTTTAACACTAAGGTGTCACCAACGCGGGTAAGGTCGCTGAACGATGTCATGAGTGAGCGACCACGAAGCACGTTTAGTGGATTAGTGTGTGCGACGAAATCTTCCACATACTGATTTTCAGGACGAAGCACGATGTCTTCCGGCTTACCATGTTGAATGATCTTGCCCGATTCCATGATGGCAATGTTTGTCCCAATTTTCAGCGCTTCGTCTAAATCGTGGCTGACGAAAACAATGGTTTTGTTGAGCTTGCGTTGAAGCTCAATCAGCTCATCTTGGAGCTGATTTCGAATCAGAGGGTCCAGCGCCGAAAACGGTTCATCCATCAGCAGAATATCGCTGTCCATGGTGAAGGCACGCGCCAAACCCACTCGCTGCTGCATGCCACCAGAAAGCTCATGCGGGAATTTGTCTTTCCACTCACTCAGTCCAACCAGTTCCAGCTTGTCTTCTGCGTGTTTGCGTCGTTCTGCTTTCCCCATGCCTTGCATTTCAAGGCCAAAGGCGACGTTATCTACCACGCTTAACCACGGCATTAGCGCGAACTTCTGAAACACCATGGAGATACGGTGTGAACGCAAATCACGCAACGATTTCTCATCAATGCCTGCAAGGTTCACGACTTCATCACCGAGGTTCACTCCAAGCGAGCCACGCGTTACGGGGTTAAGCCCGTTCACGGCACGTAACAAGCTCGATTTCCCCGAACCGGACAAGCCCATCAACACGCAGATCTCGCCCTTTTCAACGGTGAGCGAGGCATTGTGAACGCCGACAACATCGCCCGTGGCCTCTTGGATTTCCTGACGGGTTTTCCCCTCATCCAACAAGGCGAGACTTTTCTCCAAAGATTGCCCGAAAACCACATCGAGGTTTTTAATCGTAAGTGCATTCATGGTTAGCCTTCCTTGTTTTGAGATGCCGGTGCTTTACACAAACGGTCGAGGATAATCGCCACCAAGACAATCGCCAGACCCGCTTCAAAACCTTGTGAAATGTTCACCGTGTTAAGCGCGCGAATCACGGGCTTACCTAAACCATCGGCCCCCACAAGTGCGGCGATAACTACCATGGACAGTGACAGCATGATGCACTGGGTGATCCCCGCCATGATGCTTGGCATGGCGGCAGGAAGTTCCACTTTATAAAGCAATTTTGACGGGGTGGCACCGAACGCTTTCCCCGCTTCAATCAATTCTTCAGGTACGCTGCGAATGCCTAAGTACGTCAGGCGAATCGGCGCGGCAATCGCAAAAATGATCGTCGAAATCAACCCCGGCACGACGCCGAGACCGAATAACACCAAGGTCGGGATCAGATAAACAAACGTTGGGATGGTTTGCATCAAATCCAACACGGGCCGCATGAAGGTATACAGCCAAGGACGGTGCGCAGCCAATATGCCAAGGGGCACACCCACAGCGACAGAGAGTGACGTGGCGGTCAGAACCAGCACGAACGTTTCTATCATTTCCTGCCAATAGCCTAGATTCAAAATCAACAGGAGTGCGACCACAACGAAAGCGACCAATGGCACGCTGCGGTGAAGTAACCACGCAATGGCGGCGGTCAGTGCAATCGGCACATAAGGGGGAAACCACTGCATGACGTCGACAAGGGAAAGAATCAACCATTCTAGCGACACAGAGAGTGCGTCGAAAAAGCCAGAGGCGTTGTACGTTAGCCAATCCACACCGGTTTCCATGTAATCGCCGAGTGGAATTTTATTATCTGTAATCCAGTTCATGTGTACTCCAAAATCCATCATGGTGTGGGAGACGACGCAACCAAAGGCCAATGCGCCGCCCACCCTAGGTTCCCGTCACTCACTGCGGACGGGACACACAACGATGATTACTGGATATCTAAATGTGCTTTAACGACAGCTAGCGCGTCTTTGCCATCTGCAGTTTTAACACCGTCTAGCCATGCATTCAGCACGTCTGGATTCGCTTGTAGCCATTCTTGCGCAGCAACTTCAGGCTTGTCCCCATCATTCAAAATGCCGTTCATGATGTCGTTTTCCATCGCCAACGAGAACTTTTGATTGGTGAGCAGTTTGCCGATATTCGGACATTCACTGAGGTAGTTTTTACGCACATTGGTAAAGACATTGGCACCGCCATAGTTCGGGCCAAAGTAATCATCACCACCCGCCAGATATTCCAACTCGAAATTACTGTTCATTGGGTGTGGTGCCCAGCCAAGAAATACAATCCATTGGTCACGACGCACAGCGCGTTTCACTTGCGATAACATGCCCGCTTCACTCGACTCAACCAGATCGAACCCTTTCAAGCCAAAGGCATCGGAATCGATCATGTCTTGGATCAGACGGTTACCGTCGTTACCCGGCTCAATACCATAAATACGGCCTTTGAATTTGTCTTCATGCTTGGAGATATCGTCAAAGCTTTGCACGCCCCCTTCAAACGCATACTTAGGAACCGCGAGGGTGTATTTTGCGCCTTCAAGGTTCATGTTCACGGTTTCAACCGTGCCCGCATCGCGGTATTTCGCAATGTCGCCTTCCATGGTTGGCATCCAGTTGCCAAGAAAAACGTCGATGTCACCGTTTGCCAGCGAGGTATAGGTAACAGGGACTGAGAGCAACTGAATGTCGGTCTTGTATCCCATACCTTGCAGTACAAACGTTGTCGCCGCTGTGGTAGCAGTAATGTCAGTCCAACCTACATCAGAAAAACGCACAACATCGCATTGGTTCGCCATGGCAGGTGCCGCAGCCATAGTGGCGGCCAGTGCAAGGCTCAGCCCTGTGAGTCGTTTGGTCTGTTTGTTATCCATCATTACGTTCCTTTTCCTTTTTTGAGTGTGAGGATGCAGCATCATTGCTGCACCCACTCCTTTTACTGACGTTTACAGGTGTTCTCTTATTCTTATGCTTCGTTCATCGGGATTTACATCGACTCAGTGAGTCATTAACTCAATCAGGCTCAATTCTCTTCTCGCTCATCGAGCGGAAAAAGGCGCTGCTTGGTTTGCCAATTCGGGTCTTGCCACACCGACACATCTGCTGGTGACAAGGTGTCATCATTCAAAATGATGTCTGATGCACGTTCTGCCACCATAATGGTTGGGCCATTAAGGTTGCCGTTCGTGATGGTCGGGAAAACTGAAGAGTCCACGACGCGAAGGTTTTCAATACCGCGCACGCGGAGTTTTTCGTCCAAAACAGCAAGCGGATCGCTATCTGCGCCCATCTTGCAGGTGCAGGATGGGTGATAAGCACTTTCCACGTTCGCTTTCACCCACGTATCA
>JBELME010000275.1:0-5522 GCA_042096095.1 Enterovibrio sp. | reverse complement strand
TTTGGTGTTAAAGGTTTCGTCTTTTGCTCAATATTAACTTTCGTACTCTCTTATTTAAGTATGAAGCTCGTGGAGAATCCTGCTCGATATTTTAATTTAAAAAGAAAATATGTGTTTTTTGGATATTTCATTATTCCTGTTCTTTCTTTTGTTCTAATTGCTAAGCATATTGATAAACAGGAAGGTTTTCCTGAACGGTTTAGTGCTGAGGCAATGGCGCTATACTATGATTCTGTGTCTAAAATTGAGTTCGATGGGCAGAGTCGAAAGCAATTCGAAGGTTTCGGACCTTTCCGCCCGATGTTATTGGGCGATCAATCTGTTTTATCTCCGAGTGCTTTTCTTTGGGGGGATTCACATGCAGAACACTTCCAGTCGTTTGTAGATGAATTAGGCAAGAAATATCACTTTGGTGCACTATACGGTGGGCAAGGGGGTTGTCCTCCTATTGCTGAGGGAGGACGTGTACGTCATGGAGAACTAGAAGCACACTGTTACCAAAGTAATGAAAGACTATTGGAACAGATTCTCGCGTCTGACGTCGATGTGGTTTTTTTGGGTGGTCGTTGGGCAACGTATTCGGAAACAACGCTTGCTGACAATGAAGATGGTCGAAATATCTATCTAGGGGATGTCACTGATCGTTCAGAGAGCATCGACAATAATCGCCGTGTATTCTCTTCAGGGTTAGAAAAAACAATTTCGACTCTTATTGAACATGGGAAAACCCCTGTAGTGTTTGGACAGGTACCGTCATTTCCGTTCAAATCAAGTAATTGTTTAGTGAAGAAAGCCAATTATAGTTGGGCGGCGAAGGAAAGCTGTGACACTGCTTCTGCACAGTTTTTTGAAAGATATTCCTATGCGAATCACTTACTGCTTGAGCTTCAGCACAAGTACCCTGAAACAGTGATAATTGATATCCCAGAACTGGTTTGTGATGGAAAATCATGTGTCAGTGAGTTGAACGGTAAACCGCTTTACAACGACAACAACCATATCAATTCAGTCGGTGCAAAAGCATTTTACGAAGCTTACATGCTAACTGACGCGTCACAAGTGATGAAGAGGTTGTTCGCAAGCTAGACAAAATTCAAGAGCCCGACTGTTCGGGCTCTTGATCAAACTGTTGCAATGTACAGCTAGTTTTGTAAGGAAGTGGTGGCCAGCGTTAGGGGGACACAACCGATCACATGATTAATGTGTATTGTTTCGAAAGTTGGTGAGCAAGGAACTTAAACATATTAAAAACAGCGGTTGTTTTTGGTGTGGGTAGTCCATTGCTGTCGAGGAAATATTCGCCTTTGAATACCATCACACCAGCTTTTTCCTCTACAGAATCGGCGTTCATGCCTTCGATGTAAGCGTCATGATCGCGGATCATTGCGTTGGCGATGTTTAGAAGCTCAGTGGCGGAGATAGGAGTCTTGTCTGACATACTTTTCTGCATGATGATGAAAAATGAGTGTCTATTATAATCCCATTGCATATGTGTAAGGCAATCGGTTCAAGCTGGCGAAAACATCGCCAAAAGCAATGTTATTGTGAGCCAAGCCAGAAAAATTAATGGTGAAATGGCCTTTCTGCATGCGTCAATGGTAATGATTAGCGCGCTTGCAGATGTGAGAATACGCTAAACCCCCAATATGTCCGATTGGCTGTTCACAAAAGAACAACAACTGTGGAAGCAGCAACCAATCGGGGGGATTTCGAAAGAAACAGGTTGATATTCAGATCTAGTCGCTCAATATTGTAAATAGCGTCAGCGTGCCACCATAATGCACGTGATTTGAATTAATAGATTGAATTTTAAACGCAAGGGCGTACTGGTCACTATGGGTAAATCTCTCGTTATCGTGGAGTCCCCGGCAAAGGCAAAAACGATAAATAAATATCTGGGCAAGGACTTCATCGTTAAATCGAGTGTTGGCCATGTTCGCGATCTGCCTACCGGCGCTTCACAAGGCGGTAAAAAAGCTGCACCTACCTCTACCAAAGGGCTGAGCGTAGAAGAAAAAGAACGCATTAAAAAAGAAAAGGACAAGAACTCGCTGATCAACAAGATGGGTGTCGACCCATACCGTGATTGGAAAGCGAACTATCAGATCTTACCGGGTAAGGAAAAGGTCGTTTCTGAACTACAAACGCTTGCTGAGAAAGCAGACGTTATTTATCTCGCAACGGATTTGGACCGTGAGGGTGAGGCGATTGCCTGGCACTTGCGGGAAATCATTGGCGGCGACGACAGTCGCTTCAAGCGCGTTGTGTTTAACGAAATCACCAAAAATGCAATCCAGCAAGCGTTCCAAGCGCCTGGCGAATTGAACATGGATGGCGTGAATGCACAGCAAGCACGCCGCTTCCTAGATCGCGTTGTAGGTTTCATGGTATCTCCACTGCTGTGGAAGAAAGTTGCACGTGGTTTGTCTGCAGGTCGTGTTCAATCGGTGGCGGTTAAGCTACTTGTTGAGCGTGAGCATGAAATCAAAGCGTTTATCCCACAAGAATATTGGGATATTCACACTGACACGACGACCGCGAGCCAGAACGCACTGCGTTTGGTGGTCGCTCAGCAAAATGGCGAAGCGTTTAAACCGCTAAACCAAGAGCAAGCGATGTCAGCGACGGATGCGTTGAAGAAAGCAACGTATAAGGTCGCCGACCGCGAAGACCGCCCGACATCGAGCAAGCCATCAGCACCTTTTATTACGTCAACGCTGCAACAAGCGGCGAGTACCCGCATGGGCTTTGGCGTGAAGAAGACCATGATGCTGGCTCAGCGTTTGTACGAAGGCGGTTACATCACCTATATGCGTACCGACTCGACCAACTTGAGCCAAGAAGCGGTTGAATCTGCACGTGAGTTTATCGGTAGCGAATACGGTGAAAATTACCTGCCGTCAGCACCAATTAAATACGGTTCGAAAGGCAATGCCCAAGAAGCACACGAAGCGATTCGTCCTTCAAGCATTGACGTGAAAGCCGATGATCTTCAGGGCATGGACCCAGATGCGCATCGTCTGTACGACCTGATTTGGCGTCAATTTGTTGCGTGTCAAATGACACCTGCGAAATACGATTCAAGCACCATTACGGTAAAAGCGGGCGAGTTTACCCTGAAGGCTAAAGGCCGCACGCTACGTTTCGATGGTTGGACTCGTGTTCAACGCCCAATGGGCAAGAACGAAGATACTACCTTGCCGCATGTGGATGTGGGCGAGACGCTAGCACTTGAAAATGTCGCTCCGAAGCAACACTTCACCAAGCCACCAGCACGCTTTACCGAAGCGGCGCTTGTTAAAGAGCTTGAGAAGCGCGGCATTGGTCGTCCATCAACCTACGCATCGATCATTTCGACGATTCAAGATCGTGGTTATGTGCGTGTAGAGCAGCGTCGTTTCTACGCTGAGAAGATGGGTGAGATTGTGACGGGTCGTCTTGATGGCAGCTTTGCTGACCTGATGGATTACGACTTCACTGCGCGTATGGAGGGTAACCTCGATAAAATCGCGATGGGCAGTGAAGATTGGAAAAACGTACTGAACAACTTCTTCAAAGCGTTTACCGATGATCTGAGCAAAGCGGAGTTGGATGAGCTTGAAGGCGGTATGAAGCCTAACAGCATCGTTTTGACTGACATCGATTGTCCGACGTGTGGCCGTAAGATGGGTATTCGTACCGCATCAACGGGCGTATTCCTCGGCTGTTCGGGTTATGCATTGCCACCAAAAGAGCGCTGTAAAACGACCATCAACTTGATGGATGAAGAAGGCATCGTTAACGTACTGGAAGAAGACGTTGAAACCGCCGCATTGCGTGCGAAGAAACGTTGTCCTAAGTGCGAAACGGCGATGGATGCGTATCTGATTGACCAAGATCGTAAACTGCACGTTTGTGGTAATAACCCAAGCTGTGATGGTTACTTGGTTGAGAAAGGCGAGTTCAAACTCAAGGGTTATGATGGCCCTGTGGTTGAGTGTGACAAATGTGGTTCTGACATGGTGCTGAAAAATGGCCGTTTCGGTAAGTACATGGATTGCACCTCTGAAACCTGTAAGAACACGCGCAAGATCCTAAAGAATGGCGAAGTTGCGCCACCTAAAGAAGACCCTGTGCATTTCCCTGAGCTTCCTTGTGAAAACTCAGATGCGTACTTTGTGCTTCGCGATGGTGCATCCGGTCTGTTCATGGCGGCAAGTAACTTCCCTAAATCGCGCGAAACCCGTGCGCCTTTGGTTGAAGAGCTGGTTCGCTTTAAAGATCGCATTCCAGAAAAATACCAATATCTGGCAGATGCACCAGCACAAGACCCAGATGGTCGCAAAGCTGTGGTTCGCTTTAGCCGTAAGAGCAAAGAAAACTACGTGCGTACCGAAGATGATGGCAAGCCATCAGGTTGGACTGGCCTGTTTATTGACGGTAAATGGGAAATCACAGATAAGCGTAAGAAGAAGTAATTCTTCGGCGTAAACGTTGAAAAGGCAGCCTGAAGGCTGCCTTTTTTATACCTGTGGTGTTAGCAGCAAAAAGAAGGAATGCAGCACTAAACCCCTCTATCTTTTTCTCGCTTCTCGCTTCTCGCTTCTCGCTTCTCGCTTCTCGCTTCTCGCTCTATCCTGCTTTTCGTTGCGCCAACTTGCGTGCACAGACGCGATCGACAATGTTGCCTATCTCTGCGGTACAACTGCCACAACCGGTGCCTGCGAGCGTTTGGTTGCTGACGTCTTGAACACTTTTCGCATTACCATCAATTAATGCCACTTCAATGGTATCCAACGACACCTGTTTACAGGCACAAACAATCGGGGAGCGGGCGGCCAGCGAACCTGATAGAAAGGCGTGAATGTCTTGGCTATCAAATTGACTGGCGAGAAGCTGTGATATGTCTGGCTGTTCACTTTCTTGCTTGAGCGGAAAGACTGAAAATGCAAACAACGGCGTTTTGTCCTGATAAGTCACAACACGACGCCCATGCTCTGCGTTGCCATGAATGAGGGCGGCACTTTCAACAGGCGCCAATGTCATGATCTTTGCGGGCACGGACGCACAGCTTTCTTTGAATTGAAAGTGGTAGAGGTAACCCCCCTCGATAGCTTGAAGCACCCAATAGTCTGCATCGAAAGTGTTGAGCTGTTGCTTGGTAAGCCGTGTTTTCGTCACCAAGCTGGCCGCGCTTTGCATCATCAAAGGTTTGATAAACACAGGTGTTGCTTTAAATTCGGGTTGACCCGAAATGGGGTCGGTGTGTGCGGGGATCACCGCCGTTACCTTTCCACCGGAGCAATTCATCTTGTTCCAGTGGATCGGCGCGAAGCTTTGTCCTGGAATCACGCGATTGGTCACGTGGGCTTTAAAAACCTGCTCGCCGACATGGCTCATCACATTAACCAACTGGCCTTCTTTGATGCCCCTGTCTGTCGCATCGAGCGGGTTGATCTCGATAATGGGTTCGACGGTATGGGCGTTTAATGCCGCAGAAAGCCCTGTACGCGTCATGGTGTGCCATTGGTCTCTAATTCACC
>JBELME010000274.1:0-5636 GCA_042096095.1 Enterovibrio sp. | reverse complement strand
GCCAACACCTGCCTGTGGTATCAAGCAAAATATTGTGGATATTTAAATCTGTGTGGCACACCCCAGCATCATGCAGTTTTCTTACCATGACGCCAATCCGGTGGTAATGGGAAGCATCGAGCGGGGCTTCCATCAAGATATCGACCAAATCTTTTGCGTCATCGATTTTTTCCACCAGCAAGTCTGCTTGGTAAGTCAATCCATCCCGAATCGCTCGAGCAGCTATCGGACGCGGCACTGATATGCCCTTTTCACGCAAGTAAGTGAGTAGCTGAAACTCTTGCGCCGAGCGGGTGTTCCCCCAGCCTATAAACGCGTAACTGTCACGAACCAATTTTCCAAACAAACCACCACGGCGATAATGACGAAGCGCCGCTGGCAGCACTTCAGTTTGCACAAACCACGTCGTACCTCGCCCCGTTGCAGAGCCGATGATCGCGTCTTTCTGCTGCCAGAATTCAACGTCAAAGCATTGCGCAGGATCTTCACGTAACAATGACGCGTCAAACCAAATACGGGTGTTGTTATCGACTAACTGGTCCACACGGGCTCCTCAGAGGTGTCTTATCTTCTCAGTATCTCAAGCTTTACTGACAGTTGCATTTTACATTGCTGATCGGCAACTGCATAATTTCAACCATCAAAACCCTATAAGCATTCTCATGGCCTTATTTTCTGCCCCACCACAGTCTCTCTGTATTTTGCGCCTTTCAGCGATTGGCGATGTTTGCAATGCCATCGCTGCCGTTCAAGCCATTCGCCAGCAATGGCCAGACACAAAGCTGACGTGGATCGCAGGCAAAGCCGAAGCTGCCCTTCTCACACCGCTGTTACCGGACGTCACCGTCATCGCCTTTGATAAGAAACAAGGTTTCAAAGGGATGCAAGCAGTATGGAAAGCACTGAAAGGCCAACGCTTCGATGCGCTGCTTCATATGCAAAGCGCGATCAGAGCGAGCATGTTGTCTATCGGGATCAAGGCTAAGTACACGCTGGGGTTTGATAAGACCCGAACCAGTGATTTGCAGCAGTGGTTTACCAATGTGAAAGTGCCATCACCAGCGTCCCCTCATGTGCTAGACGGCTTCATGGCATTCACCGAAACCTTGGGCTTAAAGCCGCAAGTGCCGACATGGACACTGCCGCTATCCGAAAACGACGTCGTCTGGGCAAAAGATCAGTTATCCACGAAGCCGACTTTGGTGGTTGCACCTGCTGCGAGCAAAGCCTTTAAAAACTGGACCGCAGAAGGTTACGCGGGTGTGATTGAGCATGCACTCGACAAAGGGTTCAATGTCATCTTAGCGGGCGGCCCTGGCAAGATTGAAGTGGCTCTAGGCCAAGCCATAGAAAATCACCTTACCTGCCCTATCACCAATTTGATTGGCAAAACAACGCTTCTACAGTTGCTAGCACTTGAGCAGCAAGCCGATTTGGTTTTAGCGCCCGATAGCGGCCCAGCGCACCTTGCCAATGCAGTCAACACACCCGTCATTGGTTTATACGCGCACCACAATCCGGCGCGAACTGGCCCTTACAACTGGCGGCACTATGTCGTGAGCGCATATGCGGAAGCAATTGAAGCAGAAACAGGCAAGTCTGCTGATGAGGTGTCTTGGCGAACGCGCGTGAAAGATGATACGGCCATGCAAAGAATAACCATTGATGAGGTGATCTCGCGTTTTGATGAAGTCATCCAAAAAGAGGAAATCGGCTCATGAGCCAGAATCAAACTCGCGCCTCGATCAGCGCAATCATCATTACCAAAAACGAAGAACAGATCCTGCCAGAGTGTTTAGCATCACTGGATTGGGTCGATGAAATCATCGTGGTGGATTCTGGCAGCACAGACAATACCGTCGCCATCGCCGAGCAAGCGGGCGCGAAAGTCTTCGTGAATGCTGAATGGCCAGGCTTTGGTAAACAAAAACAATTGGCGCAAAGCCATGCAACCAAAGATTGGGTGCTTGCGATTGATGCAGATGAAGTCATCACTGATGCGTTGAAAACCAGCATTCTGGCAGTATTAGAAAACCCGCCAGAGAAAACCCTGTTTGTGCTCCGTCGAACCACATGGGTATTTGGGCGTTTTCTTAAGCACTCAGGCTGGTACGATAAAATCGTTCGCTTCTACCCTCGTGAATTCACTGGCTACAACGATGCCTTGGTTCACGAGAAAATCATCGAGCCAGAGGGTAGCCAGAAGCAAACCTTGAGCGGCGACATGCTCCACTACTCATACCGCGACTTGCACCAATACCTCGTGAAGTCCGCGTTCTATGCAAAGTCATGGGCAGATGGCCGTCAAGCAAGAGGGAAAAAAAGCAGCATCGGGCAAGGTGTCACTCACGCGATTGGCTGCTTTTTGAAAATGTATCTCTTAAAACGTGGCTTTCTCGATGGCAAACAAGGCTTCTTGATTGCCGTACTTTCGGCGCACTCGACGTTCGTGAAATACGCTGATCTTTGGATCAGAGAAAGCGACAGCCGCGCACAATAAGCCTCAAACTACACGCTGAAGAAACGCTAAGGCATCTGGCAAAATAGTATCAACATCGATTCTCGACATGTCCGCCGCAACATCTTTGTCTTTGTCTGTCTGCGGTGCAAAGGCAAGGTGGCGCCCTTCACTGTTGATGGGTTGCCATCTCAACGGCGTCGCACTGCGTTTTGCGGGGAAAAAACCGATCGTCGGCACATCGACTGTCGCCGCGATATGCAATGGCCCTGTTGACCCAGCAATGAAAGCATTCGCACAGGCAATTGAACGCGTAAAATCTTGCAAGCCGTCGTTCTTGTCATAAATCACCGACGGCACACCATTTTTCGCCAATAGTGCTTTCAGCTCCGCCGCTTTTTCCTCTTCGCCCGGCCCAGCCGTTAACACCACGTCCATTGCAACCTGCTTAACGATACCAGACACCAGCCTCGTATATTGCTCAAGTGATAGGTTGTTCGCCGATCCGCCGCTGCCAGCATGAACAAATAGCCAAGGTTTCTCTGAGTCAAGCGACAATGAGGTCGTCAGCTTTTGGCGCTGATGTTGAAGCCTATCAGTGTCAAAGACTAAATAGGGGGCGGTGGGCTCAACGACTTTAGTCCCCTGTTTTTTCAAGAAAGCACGCACTAAATCGAGGTTATATTCATACTCAGGTTTAGCTGATTGAGAGCGACGCTGCTTAATACGATGGTTATATAGCAGTTGAGAAATTTTCGTTGCTGGCGCTAAACGAAACGGAATACCTGCTTTCCAGACTAAACCCGCATTGTAACTGTCAGAAAATAAACAAATTGACGCGTCAAACTGTTGCGCCTTAATCTCGGCAATCAATGCTTTCTTGCTT
Source organism: Enterovibrio sp. (assembly GCA_042096095.1). GTDB lineage: Bacteria > Pseudomonadota > Gammaproteobacteria > Enterobacterales > Vibrionaceae > Enterovibrio. The sequence goes on along the minus strand of JBELME010000274.1, from coordinate 2,292 downwards.
AACTTATCCGCATTTTTCCCACAATCTACTAATACCTTATCAATCGATGGACACAACTCCGCAAGTGCTTTGGTGTATGACGGCACCAACGCCGTAATTTCAGCATCGGGCTGAGATTGCTTCAACATGGCAAAAGCAGGCCACGCCAACATGAAATCACCGATTTTATCGTTGCGAATGACAAGGATTTTTTTCATTTTGTGTCCTAGTTTACGGTTCTTAGTCCCGATCATACCGAATAGTACTGATTAAGCCATAGCGAGGTAGTAGGCTAGAGGTCTGAACCTTACTTTCGATGCGCGTGCGTATTAAGTTCGCCAAAAAACCATGATATTTTGGTAGCATGTCGCCAGTTTAAAAGATGGCAGGAATAATCAGTGAGCAAGAAAGCCCTGACTCGGGTTATATACCCAGGCACTTTTGATCCAATCACCAACGGCCACACCGAAATCGTTAGCCGTGCCGCATCCATGTTTGATGAAGTCATCGTGGGTATTGCAGCCAGCCCAAGCAAAAAACCCTTGTTCGAGCTTGATGCGCGTGTCGGCTTCGCCCAAGAGGTAACAAAACACCTCGACAACGTTTCTGTTGTGGGTTTCTCTGGCCTGCTTGTCGACTTTGCAAAACAGTATCAAGCGAACATTTTGGTGCGTGGTCTGCGCGCAGTGTCAGACTTTGAATACGAATTCCAACTCGCCAACATGAACCGACGTTTAATGCCTGAGTTAGAAAGCGTTTTCCTCACGCCTTCAGAAGAGAATTCGTTTATCTCTTCCACATTGGTGAAAGAAGTTGCCTTACACGGTGGCGACACCAGCGGCTTTGTCCATCCATCGGTGTTAGAGGCCATGAAAACGGCGCTCAAGAAGCCAGAGTAAGCGACGAACACAAAAAAGCCCGCTCTCACTGCGGGCTTTTTTACGTTCTACTTTCTGTGCTGTCAGGTTAACTCTGACAGTCTGGGCAAAATACCGTATTTCGTTGCCCTATCTTCACGCTCTCAAGTTCAGTGCCGCATGCAGGACAAGGTTTTCCCTGGTTGCCATACACTTGAAGCTCTTGCGCAAAATAACCTGGCTTACCGTCCGCCTGCTTGAAGTCTTTTAGCGTGGTACCGCCTTGCTCAATCGCTGTCGCCAACACAGATTTAATGTCAGCCACAAAGCGATTCGCGTCCTCTAGGCTCAACTGGCCCGCTTGGCGCTTAGGGTGAATGCGGGACATAAACAGTGATTCATTGGCATAAATATTACCCACCCCAACCACTACCGCGTTATCCATGATGAACTGTTTGATTGGCGTGCGCTTGTTGCGGCTTCGCTCAAACAAATATTCGCCCGTGAAATCATCCGTTAACGGTTCAGGCCCCAACTTGCCCAATACAGGATGGTCTAAACCATCATTGGGTTGCCATAACCACGCACCAAAGCGACGTGGATCGTTATAGCGGATCATCTCGCCCGAACTTAAATGCAGATCAACATGATCGTGCTTAGCGGGTGGCGATCCTTCAGGAATCACACGTAAGCTGCCAGACATCCCCAAGTGCACCAAGGCATAACCCACATCGGTTTCAATGATCAGGTATTTCGCGCGACGCTTCACCCCCCGAATAACCTGACCTTCCATATCGTGTAATTCTTCTGGTACTAGCCAGCGTAATTTGGGCTGTCGCACCTCGATTTTGGTAACGGTTTGACCTTTCGCATGGGGTTTAATTCCCATACGACTCACTTCGACTTCAGGTAATTCTGGCATGATCCATTGAACTAGTTGGAAAGTGGAAACAAGTAGTTTGGCTCAACCGACACCGCAAGCCAACGCTTTTCCCAATTTTGGATGAGCCAAAACTGAGGCAATTCATAATATGTCAGGCGATAAGGTTCAAGTTCATTGCCCAAATCCAACACCAAGGTCGATGGAGAAGTAAGGCCGGGTTTAAGTTGCTCATACATCTCGCCGCTGATTTCAGTGCCAGAGAGGTTAAGCCAGCGATTCGCTAATTCTGTGGCTGACACATCTAAAGGGCGATCTGTTTGCCACGGCAAACCTTGAGTAAGCGTAAATTGCGTAAATCGGAGCGCCTTAACAGCAGCACTTTCTGGCACCAAGGCAATCACACCATCAGGGAGCACTTGAGTCCCCTCTTGTGATGCGTTGTTTTCGGCGAGCTTTGCGCGGATGTAGTCCGGCAGATGCATCATCGCAATGAACACCAAGGTGCCAATGATAAGAATGTTGTTAAAGGTACGGCGGGAGACTCTTCCCATTTGCTTCATCCAAACTCATGCC
>JBELME010000273.1:0-5649 GCA_042096095.1 Enterovibrio sp. | reverse complement strand
ATTGGTGAGGTGTGGCTGGATGTGGAAGAAAATCGGTGGCGAGATTTAACGGAAAAAGAGGTGGCTTCTTTCACCTCAAAAACGCTAAAAAAAATAATCGATCTAGCGCACTCCTTTCAGTGAACGTGACAAAAATTATTAATACCGCTTCGCACAACGCGCTTGCTCATTCCCAAAAGAATACATCCTTTGCTAGTTTTTTGACCCTATTAGCCAAGTAAAATAGGGCCAACAACCAAAATGAGCGTGTGGAAAATTGAACGTTTAAAAGAAGATATTAAGTCAGGTTCGTTTTCAGAAAAGGACCGATTCCTGTATGCGATCATTTGCTTTACAACCTTTGCTCTGGTGTCAGAAGCATCCTACATGTTGCCTGCTGAACAATACCAAGGTTGGGATTACATATTCTCTCTCATGAGCATATTGATCACTTTCTTGGGCTGCTTGTTTGCTTACAAAAGTAATGGTGGGCATAAAGGCACTGACTTCCTTGGCCGATTTTTGAGCATTAGCTTTGTTGTCACGATCCGGTTTTTAGTGCTGTTGATTCCCATTATCGTCATCCTTGCTGTTTACTACGCGTTTACCTTTGGTGCGCATGGAGAGATAGTCACAACCCCACTTGAGGTTTTCCTCTTTCAAGGTTGGTCGATTGCTCTTTTTTGGCGAGTCTGTGTTCACATCAAAGCAGTGAGCACCCCAGGAGCAAACGAGGGGATCACGACCAATGATGAGTGATATCATTTCACTCAATGAACAGCACATTGAATACCGTCTCTTGGGGATTGAATCACCCGTGTTTATCTTCTTAAACGGAGATGGCGTAGACTTCCAACGCTCGTGGAATGACGTTACCTCTAGTATCTCTATGCTAGGTAACGTATTGCTGTTCAATCGCCCCGGCAGAGGAAAAAGCAGTAAACCTGTTCGGGCCCAAGCAGGTGACGAAATTATCGAAACACTGAATCATCTGTTGAGTGCTCTGAAGCTCGCTCCTCGTTACATTCTAATAGGTCATTCAAGCGGCGGACTGCTTGCCAATCTCTATGCAAGAAGATACCCAGAAAACGTCTCTGGGATCGTTTTTGTCCATCCCACACACCCTAAACAGTTAAGCATGCTCAGTGGTCACCTCAACGCACTACAAAAAAGTCTTCTATGGACAATGAAGAAACTGTTCCCGCTTTCAGAGTTGAATCATTTAGACAACACCGCGAATATGGTTGAGCATGAAGGTGCTTTTCCTCACATCCCCATAAAAATACTGACAAGCACAAAGCCTGATGCTCCATCTTGGTTACAACGCCCATCGCTGCTTAGAGATAAAACAAAACTGCACAAAGAAATGACAAACTTATCACCGTTAAATCACCACATTTTTACGGCAAACAGCGGCCATTTCATTCCCGCAGAAGAACCTAAAATCGTGATCGATGCCATCAGAGATTTGGTAAAACACCTTTGACCAGCCCAGGGACTGTTCACCTTTAGTGGTTAAATGTGTGCCGGTGAAAGGCGTATTAAACGCAGCGAGGTCTATAACCTGAAACGAGGCCCTCAATCCGCTCAATTCTTTGTTAAATTACACGAAAATAGGATGCTGTTCCTCGCGAAATTCGCCTCGAATTGAACGCATTGATGGCCTCTAATACGGGCATCTTTGGATTATTTAGGCACAGAGGATCATTAGAGACAATTAACGTTCGCCCTGCACTTCGAACTCATCAAAGACCAAGCGCGCTTTACCGTCTTCTTGGATTTTCCAATGCTCATGGTGAACCACTCCGAATGCTTTGTTCATGGTCCAATCCGCACAAAGAATATACCCTTCATCATTTTCTGCGGGTTTCCATGTCACATTCGTGTACTCAACATCGGCAAAGCCCTGATCCATGATTTGCTGCCAAAACGCTTGGATTTCTTCATGCCCGGTAAACTCACCAAATGGTCGCGCCACCATCAAGGTCGTGTGATCTGCATATTGCGCTGCGCAGCCCGCTGCGTCTTGATTATTGAACGCATCTTGCCATGCTTTGATGCCTGCTTCGTAGATAGAGAGCGCTTCTTTACTATTCATTAATTTAGCCTTGTCTTAAATATGTGAAAGGACTTAGTGTAGAAACATGATTAGATAAGATAAATAAAGTAAAACAAACGCATTGTTCGTCTATACAAAACAATATGAATAAACTGAGAAAAATGACCTTGTTCATGAACGTGGTCGAAGCAGGTTCCATCACAAAGGCCGCGGACAAACTCGATATTTCGAAGTCCGTCGTCAGCCAGTCCTTAAAACAACTCGAATTAGAGTTGGCAACCACCCTACTCAAAAGAACAACACGTCGCCAATCGCTGACCCAAACCGGTGAGCAGTTCTACAAGTACTGCTGTGAAATGCATAGGTTGGCGGAACAAGCATGGGAAGACATGAAGATTCAGCAGACTTTGCCGAAGGGGAAGCTCACTCTCACCGCACCCAATGCATTGATGTCTTCATTGGTTGTTCCTGCGCTGCTGGACGCGTTTGCGACGTTCCCGGATGTTGAGCTCGATCTGATCAACGATGATAGCCAACTCGATTTGATGGAGAACAATATCGATCTCGCCATTCGGGCGGGTAATTCGGCACACAGCAATTACAAGCAGCGCCGTATTGGGGAATTTCGCGACGTCTTGTGTTGTGCTTTAGGCAATGATTTGTCGATCGATGAAGCGCCCTATGTTGTCCATCAGTGGCAACCACGTCCCGTGGTGCATGAACTCCATAACCCCCAGACCGATGAAACCCTGTCGTTAACGTTTTCGCCGCAACACAGAACGAACGCGATGCAAACAACGCTCGCGCTGATTGAGTCAGGCTATGGCATGGGCATTTTGCCCAACTTCATTGTGGCCGCAAACCCAACACTGAAACCCATGCTGCCAGATTTTCAGATGCCACGGGTGAACGTGTATGCCATTCACCCGTTTCATGGCAACGTGCCTATCGGCGTTAAAATGGCCATTGCCGCCATTGAGAATGCCCTTATGGATTACACCAAACCAGACAAGAAAGTTAGCTAAACGCCGCCTCAATGACTGGTATGTTGATAGATACCCAAACACCCCTGCCACTCGCGGTTGTTTGGGTATAAAATAGGGACGAATTTCAGTTCAGCGCACGCATTCTTCAACGCGCGACCCCGTCAGAGAACACACCATCGTGGCAAATTATTTTGAAAGCCCTTTTGCGGGCAAATCCCTTCAAGAGCAAGTGACGAACCCAAACATCATCGTGGGCAAACACAGCTATTATTCAGGCTACTACCACCAGCACAGCTTTGACGACTGCGCTCGCTACCTCGCGCGAGACAGGGATGATGTCGATAAACTGATCATCGGCAGTTACTGCTCCATTGGTTCTGGCGCGGTGTTTATGATGGCGGGCAACCAAGGACATCGCTTGGATTGGGCCAGTACCTTCCCATTTTTCTATTCGGGTAATGACGCATTTTCAGGGGCTCATGATGGGTTCGAACGCGCGGGGAACACTGTGGTCGGTCATGACGTCTGGATAGGTACAGAAGCCATGATCCTGGCAGGTGTGACCATTGGCGACGGTGCAGTCATCGCAAGCCGCGCTGTGGTAACCAAAGATGTGAAACCTTATGAGATTGTGGGATCTAACCCCGCGAAACACATTCGTTTTCGCTTCGAGCAAGATGAAATCGACATGCTGCTTGAGATGACATGGTGGCACTGGCCTGAAGAATCAATCAAAGTTTGTATGCCTTTGATATGTTCAAAAGACATCAAAGGTCTCTACCTTTATTGGCAAACAAACATGCAAAATACGGCTGGTAGTGCCCATGTTGAAAATACATAACCACTGAGGCGCTAATCGCGCGGAGGGATACATTTAGCCTGCGTGAATGTCGGCAAATTCGTCACTCTATTGTTAACTTGCTGGTGTTTTTAGAGTAATAGCTCTAATCTGTTTCAATCACTCCCAATGTGGACACTTTGATGTTTGCCAGAATTCCTTTTTCTCTGCGCGCGCTTGCCCTCGTGACAATGCTTGTCCCCGTCACTTTTGTATCGCAAAGCGCCCATGCTGAATCCATGTCATTTGCCGAAGCATGGCAAGCCGTTCTGACCCGCAATGATGCCATCGCCGCAGAAAGTGCAAATGTACAACGCGCCGAACACATGGCAAATGCCTCTTCTGAGCACCACTTACCGAGCATCTCTATTGGTGGTAACTACACACGGCTCGATCAGAGTGTTGAGGTGTCGCCTTCTCAACTCGCTCATCATATGAACGGGGGTGAGGCGATTAGCAACCTCGCGGGACTGCTGCCATCCGGCTTAGGCAACCTTGATAACTTGTTGACGACAACCTTAGCTGACCGCGATGTATACACGAGTTCCATTCGCGCAGTGTGGCCCATTTTCACAGGAGGTCGCATTCTGGCTGCGGGTGACATTGCCAATGCACAGAAAGACGAAGCGACCTATTTGATGCAAATGGCGCAGCAAGCCAAATTTGAAGATCTCGCCAAGGTCTACTTCTCTACCGTGTTAGCGGAACAAGTGGTAGAAACCCGCTTAGAGGTTGAGCAAGGTCTTGCCAAACACCTCGACCACGCGAAAAAAATGGAAGCGCAAGGGCAAATAGCCCGCGTTGAACGCCTGCAAGCAAAAGTGTCTTACGACAAAGCAAAAACGGAACGTAAGAAAGCGCAACGTGATTTAGACATCGCCCATGCAGCACTACAAACCTTGGTGAAAAGCAACGCGCCTGTAACACCTTCAAACGGCCTATTTACCCAAGATGCCGTGCCTGCCATGTCACCGTTTCTTAACAAAACCCTCGCGACGTATCCCGGTTTAAAAGTGTTGGATGCAAAGCGCCAACAAGCTGATGGCCTGGTCGACCTCGAAAAAGGCAAGTACTACCCGCAAGTCTTCCTTTACGGAAACTACAACCTGTACGAAGACGATTCATTAACCGCAGAACTGACACCAGATTGGGCCGTTGGTGTCGGTGTAAGCATCCCGCTTGTTGACAACAGTGGCCGCTCAGATCAACTCAAAGCCGCTCACAGCACTGCACTACAAGTGAATCACCTTCGCGCTCAAGCCGAGCAAGATTTATCGCTGTTGGTTGAAAAAACATGGCGTGAAGCAGGGCAAGCGCTCGAAGAATACCAAGGCTTGTCGTCCAGCATTTCACTGGCGGATGAAAACCTACGCCTACGTGAAAAAGCCTTCGCGCAAGGCTTATCAACGTCGCTGGATGTAGTAGATGCCGAGCTTTATCTCGCCAGCATCAAAACCCAACAACTCGCAGCGGCGTACCAATACGTCTTATCGCTGTCTCGCCTTCTTGCGATCAGTGGTGATATGAACGATTTCACCAACTACCAAGCTGCCGCACTGCAACGTTCAACGTCGCCAACCCTTACTCTCCACACATCGCAACAGGGATAAACATCATGTCTAAAGTCAAATCTGCCATTCTCGTTATTCCTACAATCGCGCTAGTCAGTTGGGTTGGTTACAGCTCCACCAATCGATTGGTTCATGAATCTTCATGAAGCTTAAAAATCCCTTAAGTTCTAGTGACTTACGGGCTTTTTTGTGCCTATACTTATCCATTAGCGTTCA
>JBELME010000272.1:0-5656 GCA_042096095.1 Enterovibrio sp. | reverse complement strand
GAGTGATACCGTGGTAGAAAACGGATCTTCAACAGAAGGCACTGCAAAAATCGTTTATGTGTTGTATTTGGTGGGTATTTTATTTGGTCTAACGACACTTATTGGCGTTGTTATGGCTTACGTGAATCGCGGTGATGCGCCTGAGTGGCTGAAAACGCACTACCAATATCAGATTCGAACGTTTTGGATTGGTGCGCTATATCTGATCATTGGTGCGATTACCTCAATCGTACTTGTTGGCTATCTGGTGTTACTGTTTTGGCTGGTGTGGACTGTGGTGCGCATGGTCAAAGGGATGAAGCAATTGGATGCTAAAAAAGCGGTTGAAAACCCAACAGGGTGGCTTTTCTAACCCATCACCATGACAATAGAAAAAACCGCATTATCCAATGCGGTTTTTTTTGTCCTCATGTCTCTATTTAGGCCTGATTGAGGCTTTTGGGGAAGAGCACGTGGGCTAGGTTTTTTTCTATTTTCGTAACTCGCCTGGGCTAATGCTCATTTCACGGATCATGGCGCGGCTGAGTGTTTGACCTGACGTGAATCCCAATGAAACCGCTATCTTATCAATTGATTCACCGGTGTACCGAATAGCTTGGTAAGCTTTAAGACGACGCCAGTGATTTAGATAGGCAATAGGGGCCATGCCGATGGCATCTTGGAAGTGGCGCACCAAGGTTGCACGAGACATACCAATTTGTTTTCCTAGTTCGTCAAGCGTCCACTCCTTAGCTGGGTCTTCATGCATGAGGGACAAGGCTTTCAGGACTCTTTTGTCTCGGGTATTTGAGATGAAATCCAGTATATTGTCTTTTTCATCCAGATAGTGCCTTAAAAGCGTTATAAACAACACTTCCGTAAGTTTGTCGACGATCAGGTTATCTTGATACCCCGACTCTCGAATTTGATGGTCAATGAGAGTGATCAATGTCCATATTGGGTCGTCATGTGAGATGTTCTTGAAGTGGAGAATATTAGGCAAAGCATCCAATACTGGATGGCTGAGTCCTTCATCAAACTTTACCATGCCACACATGAGTCTGTGAGTAGTCATTCCTTTTTGAAACAGGGGGTTATTGAGTTCACAAGCTTCTTCCATGCTCTCGCTCGGTGTGCGAGGGTTACTGGGGTCATCGGCCAACCAATGTTTATCGCCATTCGGTAGAAAAACGAGTTCCATTTCATCCGCTTGCAGTTCTGGATCACCCTTTATACCGACGTAACATTTGCCTTTCATGGTGATGTGAAAGCGAGGATATCCCTTCTTCTCGAGTGATATGCCCCATGGTGCAGATAGGTCGGAACTTAGAAGATAGATCCTCTAAACCTAAGTGTTTCAAGAATATCGGTCAGCAAATTGAAGTTTTCGTCGTTTTTGATTCTTCTAAGCGCCAATGTGAGTCTCCCGATGATTACACCCATTTCTTATATAGCCTAAGCTCTGACCAAATGCTTGTCTACTGAGCATTTTGTCACTAGAAAGGAGTAATCATAAATGGAAGCACACAAAGCATTCGCAACAAAAAAAACTCCATCTTCAATTCTGGCTAAAGGGTTGGGGGTGGCTGCTTTATTGAGCGCGTTAACCTTGGCATCAACCAGTGTCTCTGCAAACGAATACTTCACCATTGTAGACGGCGCATTGGAACGTCCTACCGGTTATCGTGAGTGGGTGTATGTTGGAACACCTGTTACCCCTAATGATATGAACAATGGCAAAGCGGCTTTTCCAGAGCACCACAATGTTTACATTGACCCTGAAAGCTGGGCGCACTGGAAAGATACGGGCGAGTTCCGTGATGGCACCATTATCATCAAAGAGCTTGTCGATGTTGGCTCAAAGGCTGCAGTCAGCGGTGCCGGTTATTTCCAAGGGGATTTCATTGGGTTGGAAGCCACGATCAAGAGCAAAAAAGTGAACCCTAACGAGCCGGGTAATTGGTCTTACTACAGCTTTTCTACACCGGATCATGCTTCATTAACGGAAACAGCAACCGCATTTCCAGCAGCTGCTTGTTATGCTTGCCACGCTGCTGCTGCAGCGGATGATTTCGTATTTACCCAGTACTACCCAGTACTGCGCGCAGGCAAAGGCACCGGCAAGATCGCCATCGGTGGTGTGTCTTCATCATTAAAATAAGGGAGGCAAGAATGAAAAAAGGCATCATAGCGTTCGCTTTGCTGGCCAGTGCGGGGGTTGTTACAACTTCGATTGCATCAGATAAGACTTCGTTTTCAGGGCTTATCGATGCAGATGGCAACATTGCTTTTCCTGAAGGGTTCAGAACATCAATGGTTCACCTGGGTTCTTGGTTTGTCCCTGATGGTGGCGCGAGCGGTTTTCACGGCGTTTATACGGAAAAAGAAACCGTAGAGGCGTTTCGTAAAACCGGTAAATTCCCCGATGGCGCGGCGCTTGTTAAGGAACTTCGCGCGCACGCGAGCGGGGATTTCACGACGGGCGCTGGCGTGAATTATGAAACCGGAAACCTTAGACAATGGTTTGTCATGGTAAAAGACACTGAAGGTCGTTTCCAAGACACGGGTTCATGGGGTGACGGATGGGGGTGGGCATTGTTTAAACCTGATGACCTGAGTATCAACCTTTCCTCGGACTACAAAACAGATTGTTTAGGTTGCCATATTCCAGCGAAAGACAAGGATTGGATCTACACAGAAGCGTACCCAATCTTAGCGGAATAAATGTGCTTCATGAACATTCCTTAGTAAGGCAAGCCAGCTCGCCAAGCTGGCTTCTTTCGTTCTAGGACGCGACAACCCGTCTTGTTGATAATGCTTCAGGAATTAAATCAGTGAGTGAGAAGCGCTAGCTTCCTCGGTATGTCGAGTAGCTATAGGGGGAAACAAGCAATGGGACGTGAAAGTGCTGATTGTGATCTGATATGCCAAACCGAATAACAATTTCGTCAAGAAAGGGGATGGGGTCTAAAGGTGTGTTGCGATTGCGAAAATACGCTGCCGTTGCAAACACAAGCTGATACTGACCCGAGCGAAATGCATCGCCTTCTAATAAAGGCTCATTGGTTCTGCCATCTTGATTTGTTGATGTGGAAAGAAGCGGTTTAAGTCCGTCATCATCAATGCGATAAAGCGATATTTTTACACCCGCGGCAGGCACACCATTTGCAGTATCAAGAACATGTGTCGTGAGTTTCCCCATCTTTTAGCCTCCTAATGAATGGTGTATTGAGTGCATATTTTTCCAAATTAGCAGGGAGGTGAGGTGGATGCATATCTAGAATTAAGAAATGATAACAAAATCAATAACCCGTTAACATTTACGTTACATTGTTCAATAAAAAATGCAATTGATGACAAGTGTTCGTGTATTACGTGAGCGATGAAACGCGCATTGCTTTATGAGTGTTTTTATCAGGGGTAGACGTGAAAATCATAGAGAGCGAATGCGAAAATGGGTCGTGGAACGACCCATTTTCGCATTCGGTATATATTAAGCAAACATAGATGCTAGTCGGTCGTCGTTTACGCTGGCTGTGCCATTACACGGACGATGGGTTTATCGTTGATCGGTAAGTGCAAAATAGCGGCTGTAAGCGCGAGAACAACTGTGGCCCACCAAATCGGTTCATACGAACCATAATGGTCGAAGACGCGGCCACCGACCCATGCTCCCATGAAGCTGCCAATTTGGTGGGTGAAGAAGACCAAACCGTACAAGGTCGACATGTAACGTGCACCGAAGATTTGGCGAACCAATCCTGATGTTAATGGCACTGTGCCTAACCAACAAAAACCAATGGCTGCACCAAAGAGGGTGGCGGTTTCTGTGGTCAATGACAACGTCACGAACAGAGCCAGCACCACAGAACGCATCATATACAAAGAAGACATGACATAACGCTTGTTGAATCGGTCGCCCATCAATCCCCAGAAATACGATCCGAAAATATTAAAGATACCCACGTAGGCCAACGCCATCGCCGCCGTATTGCCGGGTAGCCCTTTATCTGCAATGTAGCTTGGCAGGTGAGTGGCAATGAACATCACTTGGAAACCACACACAAAGAAACCCGCGTGAATGAACCAGTAACCTTTGTGCTTGAATGCTTCTTTCAGCGCTTCTTTTAGCGTTTGGGAATCATCAGCAGGGTTCGTCATGCCTTCACCTTGTGATGTTTTGATGAACACCGAGAAGGCGATCATGATGGTGCAAAGCACAGCGAAAACCTGCATGGCCGTTTGCCAGTCAAAGTTAGCCAAGAGTGACTGGGCACCTGGAATAACGGCAAACATACCGAATGAACCCGCAGCGGTGGTTAAACCGAATGCTTTTGCTGTGTGTTCAGCCGGAACCACCTTGGCAACCGCACCCAAAATGATCACATAGCTTGTGGCACTGAGACCCAAGCCCACCAAAATACCGAGGGACACATAGAGCATGCCGGCGCTGGTCGCGATGGCCGTGAGGTAAAGACCTAGAGCGTACGCAATACCACCCATTGCGATGATGCGTTTTGCGCCGAATCTGTCAGCTGCCATACCAATAAAAGGTTGGAACGCGCCAAACATGAGGTTTTGCACGGCAATAGCGAGGCTGAAAAATTCACGTCCTGTTTGGAACGCGTCGCTGATAGGCATCATGAAGATACCAAATGATTGCCTGATCCCTAGGCTGATGATCAATATCCCTATTCCCATCCAAACGACGAGCGGGAACCGGAAAATACTCATTGAACTACCTTAACGTTGAGAGTGAATCGTGTTCACTTATTGCTTATAAATTCGAAAATCGCGTGTACTTGACGATGTTTTACGCACCGCTTTGCAGTGACGTGCTGTATATGTCTTGTTCAGTGGTGGGGCGCGTCTCTCTGTTGTTGATGGCAACCTCCGTCGACGGCGTATTCGGTTAATGCGCGTTGAAATGGCGCGCAGTGATGCACTGCGACGAGCGTTAACATAAGGACGACTGCCCAGCGACAGAGCTGAGACGCCAAAGATTGTGATTGCAAAAAGGGTGGAAACATAGCGACCTCAGGGTGAGAAAGGCGCGTAGAGTAGAGTTATCAATGGCATGAAGCAAATGAATTAGATGCAAAAAGGTCATGCATTTTTTGCATGGCGAACGCATCAACACGATTAAGAGGTGCTAAGCACCATAAAGAAATGACGAATGCCCGCGTTGAACCGTCATGGTGCTTACACTTATGCGCACCAACTTGAGCTTCTTTTTTCATAAGTACCTGCTGAAAAAAGAAAAATCAGGACAAGTAAAGTCACGCATTTAGTGAATAATTATTTGCTGAGTCGTCTCGGAGTCAGCGCCAATGTTGGTAGATTTAAAGCAGTAAAACGCGCCGTAAACGATGTTAAGTGATTGAATTTGAAACTAGATATGATGTGTGTGACGAATGTTTTTCGTTGAGATTTTCCCTTGCACTTCGATCTTTACACATTGAATAGTGATTTAGAACACGGTAACAAACGCATTTTTGCAATGCTAGATTGCATTTTTAGGGGTTTAAAAAAATCGAAATCGGAAAAGAATACGCTTCATCGAATAGAACTACCTTGTTTAAGAACGGGATTATCTAAACGATTTAATGAATATGCTTTTCTATATACCCAAACAACCTGAAGATGCGCGATTTCAGAGGCCATCAGAGTGTTCAAT
>JBELME010000271.1:0-5686 GCA_042096095.1 Enterovibrio sp. | reverse complement strand
GAAAGTCAGGCCAGACAGGAGGTCGGTTTTCGGCCCAGGCCGCTTTACCTTCCACAATGATGTTTTCTGCCCATTCCGTTCTGACCGCAATCATGATGAGTTTTTCGAGCATGTAGCGAAGATAGTCGGGATCATTGTTTTTAACGTCAGTGGGTAACGCATCAAACGCGGCACTTACTTCCTCATTAAACGATGACAATGAGGCATAAACGTTACTGCCCACCACTACCGTTGTGGTGTCAATGTCCGTCACGCCCACTGCTCGAAACTTTGCTGAGAAACGGCTATTCCATTTCTCATCTTGAGACTGCTGCTTCTGGCTGTAATGAAGATAGACCTGCTCTTCTATCGCCTCAGACATTTCAAGATAGCTGCGCTCTTGGAGGTACTGCGCCTCAAGTTCTGCGATCTTTTCTGACAATTCCGAATAAGTAGCATCGTCACCGAGGAGTTCACTCGCTTTACTCTGAAAATCTAACGAGCCGTCTGGGAGGTGGGTTAACGTTAACCCGCTTGAGAGTTCAATCATGCTAGGTCTCCCAAATACAGCAAATGAATACGAGTATGCCTACTGTGGTAATGCGCCCGATACAGGTTTGTGCCAGTCACCTCACCTTTAACATGAATTACATCATCTTCTTCTAGACTACCGACGAAAGAAGGATAACCTGTTGACCAACCACCAACCGCTCCCGAGTGACTGAATTGGTAACTCTCTCCATTAACATCGATCACTAGATACCGTTGCCCACTATTACTGTGTTGCATCACAAACCCATGGAGCATATACAGTCCACTTTTTTTAATCGTGATATCGCCACCACTCACAGCGACATACTCTGGATTTGGCATGATATGAGAAATACTCATGTCCAAAATAGCGAGACCCGCGCCAAGTTGATGCCCTGAAGGGCCACCTGCCCATACCAACCTTGCCCCTAGTGCAGAAATAGCATCATCCATTTCCTGTTTTTTAGCATCGAGCTGATCGTTTATGTCATCAATTTTTCCATGGTAAGCGGCAGCTGCTTCTTGTAGCGCGCTGATAGTATCTTCTGCAACAGTCATACGACCTCTCTAACAAATAACTTGGAGTAAAGAGCCAAAGTGTTCACCCGAAAAATTGCGGCTAGCATTGACTTGGAGCGTGCCATCGTAGGATTTGTGCCGAAGTAAAAAACGCACGTCATAGTTGTCTTCGCTTAAGGCAGGAATGAGCATGCACCTGGTATAAGTTGGAATGGCTGATGCTCCATTTATCATTGGTCCGTCAAACCCTGATTGACCTAGCGAGACCCACCCATCACCAAGATCATAGAGGACTTCGGTATATGCTCCGCCCCACGATGAGGAATCATTTCTAAATAGGATCGAAAGCGTCAATTCCAACGAAACACCGCCACGCATACTCCACCAATCGGTGGTTAACCCATCCCCCCAATCTGCGCCATAACTTCTATCTGCTGTGTCTCTATGCGCATATTTCAACGTGGTAAGTGATACCAACTTACTTTGATAGTCAGCCTCGGCTTCTTCCATTCTCGAATTGATTTCGGCTATTTTATTGTTGTAAGCATCGGCGGCTTCATGAAGTGCTTCTATTGCTTCAGAGGCTATACTCATGACCCCTCCAAATCGTTCAATCTTTCGCTAAAGTTAAACTGCCGCAGAGCTTGGTCTGCCACGACATGAATAAGCCTCCACATCGTATTTTCATACGTAGACAAAACTTGAATTTCTTCCCGTGCCTGTAGCGCTTCATCTCTGATGTCTTCCGTTTCACTCTTCAGCGTCTCAACGTCATTTTTTGCTTGCGCCGCACTCGAGAACGCATTGCTGGCTGAGCTTGCAAAGTTCGCGCTCTTAATTGCCCAGTGCTTGGATGAATATGCATTAAGCTCAACGGCGTTATCTACCGGCTTTTCGGCCCAGTCTTTTGCGAGCGCTGCTTGTTGTGTTGCGGTATTGGCTGAATTTGACGCGCTGTTTTTAAACCCATTAGCTTCTTCATGCATGCTCGATACTTCATCCGCATCTTGAGCAACTGCCGCGGCGTTATCAGACACGACGTCATGCTGAGTGTTGACAGTTTGTGCAAGGGCTTGGGTATCTTCTAATGCTTGCTCGACATCGGCTTTGTCAGTGGCAATCTGCGCTTTGGCCGATTGTGCAAAGATATTAGCCTCAAGCGTATCTTCTTTATCACTGGCTACCTGCTCGCGATCACTTCTGACTTGAGTTCGGTCTTGCGCGGTTTGCGATGCATGCGCATCCACCTCAGCCGCTTTTTGCAGCACGGTTTGATGAAACCCCGTTACCTCTTCGTGCTTCTCGAAGACCTGATCCCTTATCTGATTCGCAGCAATCACCGTTTCAGGCAAAATCGGGGCAGATATTTCCAGTAGTGCTTCGATGTCATACTCACCCGTCATGCCTGGCAACACGGTGCAAGGCCCCAAAGGCTCGACATCACTCCGTCGATTCACTTGGGCGTAGACGTCGTATTCGCCACTCTTGAGGGAAAAGTGATAATTCCCCTCCATATCGGTTTGCTCAAACGCACCGGCATAGGCCAGCACTTCACCGGCAGAACGTCTTGCCACGAATTCAATGAAGGCGTGTTCAAGCACGTGTTCACCCGTTGCGTCAGTAAGGCAGCCTTTTACCGTGATCATCGTTTGTTCTCACTTTGTTCTCGGACCTGTTTACGCTGGCCCATGACACGTACGTCGTTACCTATCGCTGCGTTAAACGCCTGCAAATGTGTGAGTGCTTTGTTTTGCTCACTGGCGTTTTGACCGTCTTTCCCATAAGCGCGGTATAAGACGTAATCCGTCACCGCCGCCACATACGCAGCGTGTATTGGGAATGCATCAACCTCAGACAGGTCTTTAAACGCTGAATAAGCATGCGTCACTGAAATCGTTCCTGTCGGTGTCGGATACAGGGAATATGCCCGCACATCGCGATGCGCTTGCGTCCATGAAGAAGGCTCACCCTGTCGCGTCCGCCAATCAGGATCGAGTTGGTTAAGCTTGGCGATGTCGATGTAATTGACGCTGCGATTGCCCGCAGAGATGACGCTCAACAAGGACAACGCATCACCAGGCAAGAACACGGTACCCATATCGGTATCAACCGTTTGTTCAACCCGAAACTCATGAGGCAAGTTGATGGCCATGATGCCCAGCGCTTGGTTGATATAGTTCAACAGACTTTCACGAGACCAATGCGTGTAACGCGGGTCAACGAGCTCTTCACCAAGTCGGTCGATAAGATCAGAAAGTGTCATCAGAAAAATTCCCGTTTGCGGTTGGCATTCAGGGTAAACATGACATTTGGGCTTGCCTCCAAGCGCCAACGTGCCGCATCCCGCATTGCCTCTTTGAACTCGCGTTCGTAATAAACGGCAAGAGATGGATCAGACCAATCCTTGTCAGGTTGAAGCAGCAGCGTCTTGGCCGCACCCGAGCAAATCCCTGCCCCCCAGTCATCGAGTAACAACGCCGGTAAGTACGATGTGCCGGTCAAAGGCTCCATCACACAGTTGATCACGACATCATCAAACGCCTTCAAGAAATACACCTCATCCAATGACAGCTGACGAAAATCTTTGCCAGACTCAAGCGTGACACCGTCACGCATCGAAAAGACAGAAAGGAGCTTTGCAGACTTCAATAAGCCCCTTGTCCTGCGATTCACACCGGATTTAGCGAGTAGGCTTATTGTTTGTCCTTTGTAGACATGCGCCATCTCACGCTGATGAAGCAGCACACTACTTTTGCGGCAAAACTCAATTGCAGCCTCGACGACCGCACTTTCCATTAGCGGCTCAAGAGGTACATTCACCATGGTGCGGAGCATGGGCAAGAAGGCTGAGACCGGCACCTCTCTCATTCGGTACTCTCGGCCATTTCTCGAATGGCATCACGCACGCGCTTTCGGTAGTCCGGCATTGATTCTTGTGGCCCTTTCGGTGCAAGGTCTGCCAAATCCAAACTTTCCACCAATGTCGCTACCTTCGGTCCTGTCATCTTCGAGAGATCAACCGTCTCACCGCTGATGGTCACCGTCATGTCCATGGCCACTTGCTCGGCTTTTGCCAATGCTTCGTTCTTGACGGCTTCTTCCGCCATGGCTTCCTCTCGCTCTTTTTCCTGCGCCAGAAAGTCTTTAAGATGGTTTTGCTCGATAAAGACATTATCGAACCGCAGTAGCATGGCGGCACACTCGTCTTTCACTTCGATGGGTTTGAGCCTTGGGAATATCTGACGTGAGCCCGTTACCGTGTCACGCTTAAATTCCTTTGGTCCTACATACACGATACTTTGCATGCCCATTGGCAACCTCCTTATAGGAAAAAGGCGCAATGCGCGCCTTGTTATCTCAGTAGCCTTTGACGACGTACTCAGGATTGATGTCTAACTTGCCACTGGCTTGCGCCCCCTTAAGCGTGGCGGTCAGTACTTTTTTGCTCATCGTGTAAGCCGTATTGATAAACAGCGCATGCGTGCCAGCCTCCGCGAGGTCGACGTCCTCAGCGAGAACGTCATCACCGAGCTTGATATCCGCAACAACCCCAGCGCCTAATCCCGATGTATTGACGCGAAGCCCAATCAAACTAATCCCGATCTCGACCTGGATCATTTCAACCACGGTATCGACCTCGGCGTCATTGAGTTCAACGCCCGTAAAGGCAAGCGACATGTTGCCGTGGGCACCGACATACATACGGTCATGCATCGACGGCGCTTTAATGGTATTTGCCATTGTGATTCTCCAACCAATAGAAAAGACAAAGGCTGGGACATGCCCAGCCTTTATCGTTAGCCCATAGAAATCGCGGTATCTACCGCCACGACACCATGATCGTTCATGCGCCCATTCTTATCCGCAAAGCGGATTTTCTTGAGGCCATTCATCCAGGCGATTGTTACCTCATCACGGTTACCCGAGTCGGTTTTCTCCGTGTGAACACTGAACTGGCTGCCTTTGGATGTTGAGCCCCATGCATCCGCGATGGCCTGAGCGCCAATCAACATGGCACGGTCAATCGTGGTTCCCGCTGTCACTTGCGATACTGGCGCGTCGTTGCTGTTACCTGAAATGCTGACTGTCGAGCCGGTGTTAAAGCGGATCGGCATACCCATGTACTTTCGCACCAGGATGTTTTCATGCATAACGCACTCACCACGAAAAACTTGGTGAGAGAAATCCCCTTTTCGCTTCATCGCAGTCGCTGCAAGTTGCTGCCAATCTTTGTAAGAAGACGTCTGTTTGAAGTCATTCCACTGACGCGGCGTGACATTCAAAATGTAAAACGGCTCGTCACCAGCAAGCTTGTCTTCGTTGAATCGAATCGGCTGAATAGGATGCGCCATCTCATCAAGAAACAACGACAAACTGTCCACCACGCTCATGCTGAACACATCCGCCTGATCGAGGGTTTCAAATGTCGTCGCATCACCCCCGAAGAAGTGACGGTCATACGTTGGCGGCAACACATCGTTGACCAACATGCCTGAATACTCCGCATGTGCAGCCAAGGGAACAATGGTGTCATCAGCAATGAAGTCACCCCGCGCCCCCGCCATGTGAATTGTCGCCAGTTGGTCCTTCAAATCGTTGTAGTAGGTACCCAGTAAAGTACGTGATGTGCTCATGAGGTTATGCGCGGTGCGCTGCT
>JBELME010000270.1:0-5745 GCA_042096095.1 Enterovibrio sp. | reverse complement strand
CGTGTATTCTTTGGCTTATAAATTGAACAAAGTATGCTCGCGCCCTGGGGTGAGAGTGAAGCTTAGATAAAGTCATCTTGATGAACTAGAGGGCTGTTATGGTTCTCATTGGCACCAAAAATGGCCAATAAAATACATTTAGGCTTTATTGTATTGTTTATGTGACGGATCTATTCAGGAGAGGGTTAGGTTGGGGGATTGGCATTGATGCCAGAGATCGTTGCGGTTCTCTTCGGTTCTGTGTCAACAGATTCAAGGCAAGTCACAGAGGCGAGTTTTTCGTCGTCCCTTATCTCAACCAAGTTTCATTTGTTCGTCCGCTTCATCCGCTTTATCCGCGGTATGCAAGTCTAATATACGGTTCGCTTGGTGGATGTTTACCGACATCAGGTTGAGGATCTTCTGTAAGGTTATCGATTCTGGTGAAATGTTCATCCTGGCCTTTTCTTCGTTCTCTTTAGCGAGTTTAGCCAGGCTTGGCATATCCAAATTCAATGCAGTCCCTTTTACCACATGCAAGGTATTGAAGAGCATATCAAGATCACCGCGACTAAAGGCGTTGATGAGGTTGTCCGAGGCTTTTTCAAATTCCTCTATCATGAGTGAAATTAAGCAGCGTTGCTCTTCTTCATCATCATCGAAAACCGCGAGCGTAGAACTCGATGATAGCTCTTCTTCCGTCATGGGCAGGGCGCTTTTCGGCATTCTCGATAAACAAACGACATTCGAGGTTTCGACACCTTGTGTGGCGATAACACGAGCATTTCGCAGACGTTCGAAATCATTCATAAAATGCTGAATGGCGCTTTCAATGCTGCTTTTTTGGATCGGTTTAGTGAGGACATGATTAGCACCAATGTACAAGAATTCGTTGTGGGCTTCTCTAAACACATCAGCCGTGCAGGCAAAAATGATAACGGGAGAGCGCATTTTCTGACGGATATAATGAATGGCGCCAATGCCGTCGAGCTCAGGCATGTGTTTGTCCATAAGAATCAGGTCATAGGGTTTTGCTTCTAGTGCCTCAATGGATTTTTGCCCGTCCACAGCGATATCTACTTGGTGCCCCATTTTTTCACATAAACGTTTAGCGACCATGGCATTCACAGCGTTGTCATCTGTAATTAGGATATCAAGCGATTCAATGGCAGAAATACGAGGCTTTGCCGCAAGTACTTCGACGTCTTCTACACATTCGTCAATAACATCCAGTGGCACAGTGATGACGAAGGTACTGCCTTTGCCTTCATCACTCACCACACTAATGGCGCCTTTCATGGTTTCGATGATATTTTTCACGATCGACAGCCCCAAACCTGTCCCTCCAAATTTCCGGGAGGTTGATGATTCTGCCTGACGGAAAGGTTCAAAGATATTGGTGAGCTTGTCCTTCGGTATTCCCAAGCCAGTGTCTTGTATCCACATTCCCAGTTGGTTTTCACTTACTTTATAATCGCAGATGATTTTCACACTGCCTTTGTTGGTGAACTTGATGGCATTGCCAACGAGGTTAAAAAGCACTTGGCGCAAGCGAGAGCTGTCACCGGCAAAGGTGATGTCTTCGGAAATGTTACTTTCTACTTCTAGAATAATGTCCTTTTCACTGGCAATAGGACGCAGTGCATTGGTCACGGGATCAATGAGTTGATGGATCTTGAAAGGGTGACGTTCAAGTTCGATAAGCCCTTGCTCAACTTTAGAAAAATCCAAAATATCATTGAGGATGGTGACCAAATGCTCGCCAGAATCGTTGATGATCTGAATGTTTTTCTTCGTTGATAATTCCTGAGTTTCATCCGCGATAAGCTGTGCCATGCCGAGTACTCCATTCATGGGGGTTCTGAGTTCATGGCTCATTGTGGCTAGGAAAAGTGTTTTGGCTTGATTTGCGCGCTCAGCATTTTTCGTCATTTCGGTCAGTTTTAGGTTTAACTCACTCAATTTATCAACACGATGCCACGAAGATAAGAGAATGAAACCAATGAGGCTTAAAAGTGAAAGGCTGAATAACACCACAGACATCTGAAAAGTGTGAAATTCCATTTCTTTTAACGCATTTTCTGTCGCCTCGACAAACTCTCCGCGATGACCAAGTACCATGTCGCTAATCAGGAGCGAGATTTCTTTGTTCAATGCATTGTATCGCTCAACAAAGCGTAAGTTTTGTTCGTTTGAAAGGCGCAAACTGGCAGCAATTTCTGCGGGTAAAGTATTAATAGATTTATCGCGATCTGAGAGGGTATGAAGGGCACTGTTTCGAGTAATGATTAATGCCACAAGGTTGTCGATAGACTGTGTAAGGTGTTGAAATTCTTTGGAGAAACCATCGATGGCACTGTTGATACGTTGCATGTTTTGGTCAAAAACATCGACGTGAGACGCGTGAGCATTTGATACAAAGTTCTCCAGCCTTCGTTCTGTGTTAACTACGCCACGTGTGATGACATGAGGCGTGACAGAATGACCAGAATTGAATGCGATGGCTTCATCCCGCAAATACAAGATTTCATGGCCTAGGGACGTTACCTCCATGTTGAGGTGCGTCAATTGTTTCTTCAGGGTGTAACCGTTTGTCGCTATCAGCAATAAAACGGCAGACAAAACGAGAAAACCATACCTGAGATGAGCAAGTTTATTCACGTTCTAGTATCTCCAGAACCTGTGGCCTTGGCGCACTGAGTGAATGCAGAAAAGCAGATAAATCGTTTATTACCGTTGGTTCTATGGCGTGTCCTGTTTGGATTCTAGCCATGATCTCTATGGCTTCTTCTAAATTGCTTGTTCTGCCGTCATGAAAGTAGGGCGGTGTATCGGCAACATTTCTCAAGCTGGCAACGCGAAACAGGTATTTATCTGCATTTTGTTGGGTGATGAGATAACGGCCCATGTCTTTTTCATTGGCTCTTTTCCCGTCTGAAGTGGCGCTGTCATAATAGCCAAAACGTTGCATCAAGCTTCCACCGATATTTTGTCCCTGATGGCAGTTAATGCACCCTAACTCTTGAAAGGCTATCCAACCTTGTTTGGCCGATGAGTCAATGGCGTATTGCTCACCGTTAAGATAGCGGTCAAAAGGAGAGTTTGGTGTCAGAAGTGATTCTTGAAAGGCAACCAGCGCATGCTGAATGGAATCAGCGCTGATGGGTAAAATGTTTGCCTCATCGAACAGGGTTCTGTATTCGGGCTTAGAAGAAACATAGTCAACAATGGCAGCCCAAGACGACGCCATTTCTAACGGCGCATGGACAGGACCGTCCATTTGTTTCTTCAAACTATTTGTTCTTCCATCCCAAAAGAATCGGTAGTTCAGCGCGGCATTGAAAACCGTCAATGAATTTCGTGAGCCTGCGCCGCCCACGCCAACAGAGACGGGCGTGATTTCAGCGCCGTTTGTTTGAAGATTGTGGCAGCTGTTACAGCTTACGCTGTTGTTTGATGAGAGACCCTCGTCTCTGAACAAGGTCCAGCCTACTCTGATCAGCGGGAGGTCATAATCAAAGTGACTTGGAATAGGAAAAATGAGTGCGTTTTGATAGAGGGAGTTTATGTCTGCATGTGCTCCGTGACTGTGTGAATCATGCTCTTGTCTGTCTGTCTGTCAGCGAACTAACAGGTGCAAAGAGAACCCCTACACCTATTGCGATAATGAGGGTCAGTAATCCGATAAGCAAAACTCGACGATAAACCATATGCTTTATGTGTATGAAAGTTAATGCATAAAGCATAGTTCAACATCTATATTTGTCTAATCTGTTTTCTTCTAAATACGGTTATAAATATTTATAAAATAATGAATTTATTGTCTCTGATGTTCCAGATCAATCAAGGTGTCATGTATTTGTATTTACCCAGTAAACGGCAAGCTCAGCTTGCCGTTTTTGTGCGTATTTAAACAGGTCGTGCTTTCTGGCCTGGAGTTAGGTGTTCATTGGCGGTGTTTACATAGCCTAGCAATTTGCAGTATGCGCGTTTTGGCAAGCTCATCATTACCAGAGGCACGAGGTACAATACGGTGAAGAACGACGTGGTCATACAGAACACAATCACCACCGCGATGTTGTATTTCGCGACGGCACCAAAGTTAAATTGAAACACCAACGGCAGCACACCAAGGATCAGCGAAAACGAGGTCATGAACACTGCATTAAAGCGCTGAGAACAGCCTTCAATAATGGCGTCTTTCAGCTTAGCTGGGTCTGCATGCTCACGCGCGATGCGAATCACTTCATACACCATGATAACCGCTTGCTTCGACGACAAACCCACCGCAGTGAGAATCGACAGGCGCATATAGATGTTGTCGGACAGACCAAACAGATCCAGCGCGATATACCCCGAAAAATAGGTCACTGGCACCGTGGAAATCACGATAATCAGCGGCGCGACCACAGAATCAAACAGCACAGTCAGCAGTAAGAAGATCAGCAGTAACGAGAACAGCGTAATGTTCATGTGCTCGGTCACTGACGATGAAATCGAACGGCTTGAGCCAATAAAGGTGATGTTGTGCTCGGCAATGCCTTTCGACATCAGAATGTCTTTCAGGGTGTGTATCGCATCGTATTTGTTGACGCCTGACAGCGTAATGCCGCGAATTTGCACGCTTGGCAAACCGTTAGTTTTGTTGATGTTCAACGGCTCGAAAGAAGGCTCAACGTGCTGAACAGCGCTTTTCATGATTTTACGGTCGCCATCGTCATACAAGGCGTAGTCATCGATGGTGGTTGTGCCTTCTACCATGCTTTGACGATCTGACGGGTTGACGCCGAGATACACTTTTACGTTGTCGTTCGCGTGAGGTGTTTTGCCGATATAGTTCGGTTGGGAGAACGCTGCGATCAATGAAGCAAAGTAGCGACGTTCAGCGCTGCCGTAGGTTGTGGTATCCACCAAAGTATCGATATTGAACTGGTTCGATACGTATTTCGCATCGTGCACCAAAAACTCATAAAGCCCTGTCGCACGGGCTTCTTGCAAAGCAGCTTCCACCTTATCCAACACTTGTTCCGTGTCGCTGCCCATGATCGCCATGTCGATAGGGAAGGTGGACGCGCCTGGAATGTCTGTCTGCAAAATTACAAAAGAACGGCTCAAGGTTTCTTGGGCGAGCAAAGACGCCAAGCGCTCAGACTGATCCACCAGAAGGTTATTCTTTTGCGGGTTATTGACGAACTGCTGCAGCGTGTTTTGGATCGGCAGGGTGATGTGTTTCCACCACGCCAGATTGTCGCTGTTTTCCTGCGAGCCAGAAACAGGCTCGTTCAGGCGGACATAATGGGTGATCATGTTGCTGTCTGGCAGGCCAGTGACATAGTTGGTGGAATCCACCCAATCGAGCGCCAGAATGCGTTGCGTCAGTTTGCTGGCTTGCGCCTGAACGTCTGATGACGTTGCATTCGGGCTGACTTCACTCAGTACCAACAACAAACGTTTGTCTTCCGGTGGCGCGACTTCGCCGTCGCTGTTTTGCCATGAAAAGAACCCCGCGACTAACACACCCATGATGATCACTGCAGTTAAAGAACGCATCACGCGGCTTTCCGCGAAATGGCACAGTGATTGGTGATACGCGCGTAACACTGGGTTTTGATACGCCTCGATTTTGGCGTTGCTTGCTGTGTGATGTGGCGTGTTGTTTGCCGCCTGATTTACATGGGCGCGAGTGCTCGGCAACAGCTTGGGTGTGATAAGGACATATATGGACGCTACCCGAACGTCAAGTCAATACGCTCTTATCGTTTCGCG
>JBELME010000269.1:0-5749 GCA_042096095.1 Enterovibrio sp. | reverse complement strand
GGAGGAAATTGGAAACCTCTAGCTATGCATTGTCTCGCTAAAGGGGAAGTGGACAGTATCAATCCTTTCCATTTGGTTAATTTGGGTCTATCGAACCAGCAGAATTGACTGCGCTAAGCACAGAGGAATTCTCAATAACGGGAATAAACATCGAAAATGATGCGTTCGTCTGTCCAATTAATACACTGACAAATTAAAAACACGGTATGTTGTTGGTCAGATATACTTATTGCGTTGATACTACTCTGGTCTGAATCTTTTCTCGCACGCGTGAGGCTTGCATTTTAACGCCTTAAAACCAAACGTTTTGACAAAACAAGGCATGGCCATCACAGCAACACGACATCAGCGTGCACATTAACACGACCTGTTATTATGGGTCGGATTGACAGGGAAGCGGCATTCTACATGAAATTAAAGATATTCCGATGGATTATCGTTGTTGTGTTTGTGATTGGTGCGTTTGTACTCGGCATCGAATTCCAAAAATTTACTGAGCCTGATTCCTGCCTTGATATGGGCGGTGATAAGAGCATTAGCAGTCATCAAATATGCATCTCTACTGATCACGACTAATTCATCTTCGAAACAGTCGCGAAAGTCCACGCCAAACATATGCCAACATAAGAATAACATTTACGCCGCAAATGCGTTTTATTTACTCAAACGATACACATGACACGTTTTAAATGATTTTATAGACAAGATCTGCCTTAAAAATGCAGTAGACTTTGAAGACTGACTGTAAATTAATGAAAGATTTGTCGGTACTTTGGAGTAAAAGATGGCGAAACCATTTTCCAGGGGAATGAGTTATAGAATCGGCCCGCCGATTGTATTTGACGTCAGGCATTGGCAAAGCGCAATGCACCCCGGGTTACATCAGCGAAGCAATCAACATCTATCTGATCGTCGTCGGACAACACTTGATGGGAATGAATGTTCTCGCCAAGGCGTGTTTCAACGCCCCTTTCTTTTATCCAAACACACCCTGGAGTTAACACGCGGCTCTTTCAGTATTCTCAGATGCTTCACCCACGGCTTAGATTCCGTGGTGACTCTTGCGACAGTATGTGCGAACGCAAGGCCACACCAGCCTCAGTATGACCACCAACAGAACATCCAAAAAGCCATTGCGATGCAGACAAAGCACCAAGCTGCCATTGCTCTATACGTTAAGAGCCTTGCATGCTGAAAAAGTTATTCAAATTGCGCCGAAGCATACAAACACAACTGACCATTCTCGTGTTGGGCCTGAGCCTCATTTTTGCGGTGCTTTCAATGAGTGTTCAAGTAGGTATTAACTACTCGCACACGGTCGATTGGACAAAATCTTCGCTAGAAAAACGCATTGGCAGCACCATCTCCGTGCTGAACTATGCCATCAGCAAACAAGACAATGAACTGTTAACCCAACAGCTAAAAGGCCTCGCGGGTATGCCATACGTGAAAAATGCCCTTCTGGTCAGTTCAACCGGCACACAGCGCTGGGCTTACCCAGAGGATGCACCGCTCGCTCAAGCCTATTTTTCGCGTTTCAGTATCAGTGATGGCACAAAGAACGCGGGCTTTATTGAAGTGTATTTAGATCTGGATGCCATCGAGTCATCGCCCATAACAAGCGCAAGCTCTGTCGCCATGGTCTACCTGCTCGAAGCCTTCGTGATCGCGTTGTTGCTGTTGTTCATTGTGCAGCGCACCTTCACAAGCCGAATGAAATCGCTGGCGGAGCACGTCGATAAAATAGACTTAACCAAGGTCGGTAAGTTCGTTCTGCCTGACGCGCTGATCAAAAGTGAAGATGAGATCGGCCAAGTGTCTAATTCCGTGCAGGCACTTTATCAACGTGTTCGTGGCGATTTCATTGAGAAGAAGTTAGAAGAACGCACGTTAAAACAGCACAAGACCTTACTTGCTGAGGAAGTAAATGCAAGAACATTAGAGTTAGATTGGCAGAACCAAGCCTACAAACTGCTGGCTGATTTATCGCTACGCTTGCTCAAAGGCCACAAAACTGATGTCGAGAACGATGTGCGTGCGAGCATGTCACGCATGGCGGCCTTGCTTGAAACTGACCATATCTTTTGGCTCGCGTTTGATTACGACAAAGTACAGTATCGCGCCTCATACCCAGAGTCGAGCGATGAACCCGAACTTGATTTTACCGACATGTATAAGCTCAAGCGTTGGTTAATGGACGTGCATGACACCGCCATCATCGACACCAATGCCATGTCAGATAACGCCATGACGGAACGTCTGTTCCTTGAAAGCGTTGGCATACACAGTTTGGCGATGTTCCCATTAACCGATGGCCGTAAGAGTTTTGGTTTGTTGGTCGCCACCAACAATCACTGTTCGCTGCGTTGGAATGAAAATAAAGATCTGCTGCTAAAACGTTTCGCCACTATGTTGAGTGAATTAACGATCCGTGAGCGAGACCATGTGGCCATGACCGAGCTGCAAGAAGAACTGATTCTCGCCAATGAAAGATTGCGCGTTGAGGCCGAAACCGACGAACTAACACGTCTGTTAAATCGTCGTCCGTTCCGCCGAATCATGAATACCGCCTTGTATGATGCCGTCGATGACAACGCATCGATCACCATCATGATGATCGATATCGACCACTTTAAAGCGTACAACGACATTTATGGACACCTGCAAGGTGACCGTGTCTTGACCTACGTGGCGCGCGCCATGAACCAGGTGGCAACGGCAAGCAATGCAACAATTGCGCGATTTGGCGGTGAAGAGTTTGCGTTTCTTCTGCGAGGAGCGGATCTTGAACAGTCGAAGAAAGTGGCATGGCAACTTTGCCAATCCGTGCGTGATTTAAGCATTTTACACCAAGGCAGCAAGAATAGCGGGATCATCACGGTCAGTATTGGCGGTGTTATCTGCACGCCAGATAGTGCAACCCAACCGAATCAATTGCTAGAAACCGCTGACCAACGGCTTTATAAAGCCAAGCGTGCTGGCCGCAATCGCGCGGAAGTGAAAGTGCTCGATTTGGCCCCCATTCCTTCAGAAGCGTTCGAGTCTTGAACGTCGCCTTAGTGGCATCACCTCTCTAAAAGCGACGAACTTCGTCGCTTTTCTCGTTTTAAACGGCTGATTCAACTTGCCTTCACGCATCAAGAGACTGCATGTCGGTATTGAGCAGAAAAACGCCTCTTTCAAGGCTGCCTTTCGCCTCCCCCGATCCGCAAACAAGCCCCTACCCAATCCCCCTAATTTTCTGTTGGTTTGTCTCTTAAATCAGAAACTTCTTACGTATTGGCTATGCCAGTATACGCATAGGTTCTATAAGATCATGTCTTGAAGGTGGTTTCATGGCGATAGCGTCTTTGAAAGTGTTGAGCACAAGATGATAAACCGAACGGCTCCCCTGCATATCTGCCATTTCGTCGATAACCTCGCAGATGCAGAACAGAACCGTCAGGTGTTTAACCTCATTAGCCAATTCAGCAGCGATGCGTATGAGCATACCTTGGTGGTGCTCAAGAAGCAGTCGGGGCTCAACGTGCGTTTTCCTCCTAACACCAGCTGCATTGAACTCAGCCCAAGAGGCTTGCTGAACTTCGGTGGTCTCAAAGAATGTCGCCGCGTGATTGCGTTGCTTCGACCTGACATTTGCCACACCTATGGTCACAACACCATGGCGATCCAATGGTTTGCTTATCAACACGCCACACCGCTGCGCCCACATACACTGCTCGCCGCCCAAAGCACATCAGGAGGATTTTCACACCTTGTTGAGCAATGGCGCTACCGTCTGCTTTCTCCTTCAACGCATTTTATTGTTACAATCTCAGACGAAAGCGAGCAATGGCTTCTTCAACACACGCACGTGGAGGAAAGCAAGGTGAAGCTGATCCGCTTTGGCATAAATAGCCAGCGCTTGTGCCCACCCCTGAGGCAGCTAGAGGTCAATGCAAAGGAGCACATGATTGGCACAGCGCCCGTACCGAATGACAAATTTGTCATTGGCACATCAATCTGCGATGCCGAGCCGCAGGACGTAGAAGCCTTCTTTGAAGCGTTTGCGAAAGCGCGAGATCTTAACGAGGAATTTGCGAAACACGCCATGCTCTTGGTGTCAGGAAACAGCCGACACTTACACACCTATCGCCAATGCGTTGACCGTTTATCGCTGCCAGACAACACCATTCGCTTTTGTGGCTTGCTCACGGATAGCTACCAATTCAATACACACATAGATTGCTATGCCAGCTTGCACCGCAAATACGCCTTCCCATTGAAAACCTTGGAAGCCATGTCGATGGGGCTAGCGATTTTGTTCGCCAACCCAAACGTTCACCCTTTGAATCAAAGCACAGCGCCACCCGTACTCTCCTCAAGCACGGAGCAAGGGCAACAGACGTTCGATCGTTTGCTTCAGCTTTTTAGCAATGTGTCACAGCGCATGCAATTGGGCCGCTTAGCCCGCTTGCACATTCAACAGCATCATGACGAACGCATTCACCAACAGCGTTGTGAAGCGCTTTATGTGTTGGCGCATGGGGATAAGTTAGGAAAGGAAGCGCGAAGATACGACCAAGAAAGACTGTCAATAACGTCCAATCGCGACGCGTGATGCGTTTGGAACGAAGATTATAACGAAAAACCCGCCGACACGTTTAGCGCTACCGCGTTATGCCGCCAATGCTCTAACACCACTTCTTGAACCACACCATCTATGTCTGTATGTGTTCTCGCGATTAACAGCGCTGGCGCGCCTGCTGTCGCACGCAATGCTTGCGCAATCTCCTTATCGAAAGACGTTGAAGAAACACCATACGTGCACTGAGCAAAACGCAGTTGGAAAGTGGTATTGAAAATCACAGAAAGATCTTGAGACAGGTCGTGATCCAGCAAAGACGGTGTACTGTCAGCACGGACATAATGAATCGCGTACATTACAGGGCGGCCATCAACCAGATGCGTTCGCTCAATATGGTGAATATCCGAAAACGGCGGCAATGCCATTTTCTCCGCCGCCTCTTTATTGGCCATCAAGGTCTTAGCAACCACCACTTCCGTAGAGGCTGATTTACCTTGCGCCTGAGCCACGGCGTGAATGTGATAAGCAGACGTTAGATCAAGCTGCAAAGGATGCTCAGCAATGAACCATCCACGGCGATCCTCACGGAAAATCACCCCTTCAGCTTCCAATAATGAGAGCGCCTCACGCAGCGTCACACGTGTGGTTTTGAAAGATTCCGCGAGCTTTCGTTCAGAAGGCAGTTTGGTGCCCGCCGCCAGAAGGCCACTTTGGATTTGTTCAACAATGGTGTCTTTGATTTTGATGTACTGCAAAGCAAGCCTGCTCAGTCGTCCAGCATTCACACTGAACCATTAAAAGTCATGCTTGAAGCATACCTCAGCAAACGGAAGAAAACAGCTTTCGTCTCGCCAGAAATCAGACAGTTAATTGAGCGACTATCCAGCCGAGTTACCGTGTAATCAGAAAACACTAAGAAGAGCACGTCAGCGACGCCCAGAGACTTCGAGTAACAAACAAGAAACGCGCAATCAGCTCCAGTTCACACCCGCCAATCGAATGATTTCCATACGCTCAAGTTCACGTAGCAACTTTTGTGCATAATCGGGGTGGCACACAGACAGCGCTGAAAGCGCCGCGCCAAGAGGGAGGTTTTTTTCGATAAGGGAGAGAAACACACTGGTTGCACTGTCGCACACCAACACATCACCTGTCATTGGACTGAACAACACCATTTGGTCG
>JBELME010000268.1:0-5778 GCA_042096095.1 Enterovibrio sp. | reverse complement strand
TCGAGGTTCGAGGTTCGAGGTTCGAGGTTCGGTAGTATGCTATGTGATGACATACGTCATTCAAGACCTGTTACCTTCCTCTCGGCACTTTTCTCGTCTCTAGCAATCTCGTCTCTCGGATCTCGCAATCTCATCTCTAGCAATTCACGTTTCGTTATCTCGCGTCTTCGCCCTCAAAACTCAATCTGAACATACAAGGTGTTGTAGTTACTCCCACCTTTTATGCGTCCAAACTGACTCGCTTTTTCAAAGATAGCGGAGCGGTGATGAATCGAGTAACCAAACCACGCGCGGTCGAGCGCACGAACATTAAAGAGATCACCCAGATTGACGTCTAACGACAGGTCGATGTAATTCAATAGATTACTTGGCTCATACCCTTTTTCGTCCAACTCGGTTTGTTCGATGTAGGTAATGTTGTTCACATAAGACAAGCCTTCCGCAACACCGATGCGCCATTTCGTCGGCCAATCCACTTCATAGAAGGCTTTTATCGCCATAACGAATTCAGAGGAAGATGCTTGAACCTCAGAGTTCCAATGCCACACCACGCCCGGCGTCAGGTAGATATCAAGCGGGATACCGAACAAAGAATCTGTAAGCGGATGACCGTAGAACAACGAAGTAAGTTGGTTATTGAACGGATCTTTCTCGCTATCACCGGCGATGATGTCACCGATGTTTGATGGCGTTGCCCAGCCGTGAGCCTAGCGCCAGTATGGGCGCGTTGAGAGATCTCGCTCTCCGTGACGGCGGTTATCATTGAAGAAACCAAAACCAGCAAAGACTTCACCTTGCCAATCCGCATCGATAGACGACGCATTGCGAACATTGCTGTCAAAATGCGTCGCGTAGGTCGCTCCCACGAGATAAAGGTTGGAATAAACATGGTAGCGCCCTCTTACACCAACTTTGATGTCTGCGCCGGCGCCCAAGCGTTCACCGCGATCACTGAATTCCGACAGTCCGTAGTAGTCACTGTTGAAGTCAGCATCTTTATAGCGCACCGACGCCGTGGCATCCAAGAAGTAGTCATCGCTTTCAAACGTTTTCCACAGGGTCGCGATACCATGAAAACGCTGACTTTTATCGGAGAGAAACTCGAGGTCGGAATACCAGCCATCGCCAAAATCACGCTTGAGTTGAAAGCCGTAATCACTCGTGTCGCCGCCGATGTCGTTTTGCACATCACGTGGCAAGTCGATAAAGCGCATGCGCATAATGGCATTGAGTCGCCACTCGTCTTTCTCCCAAAGACGAATCCCCCCTTCCGTGCCATTAATGAAGAACGCCTCATCTTGGTAAAACATCATTGGCACAAAGCTCGACACATAATCGCTACCAGTATCTTTGAAAGGGATGCCAGCGCTTCGCATGGTGGCAGCAATCCCCCAGTTTTCACTGCGTTTCGAGCGCAAGGTTTCTACATCGGCATGTGCTTCTTGAGTAACGATAGCGTCTTGGGGTAAAGGTTCAGACGTAGCAAACGCCCCCATACTGGTAAAAATAGCGGCACTGGCGACGAAAGAAGGAAGCGTAAGGATGTTGCGTAAAACCATGACATTGTCTGCATTGATGAAAGTGACATCGATATAGTGTACGCGAACCTTGAGATTTTTCAGCGGAAAAAGGCATGAATACAGCGGCTTAGAACGGAGGGGAAGATCCGTTGTGCCAAGCTCCCTGCTCGGCGCTCTCCCACCCGCGTAGACTGTATGCCCACGTGGCAGGCTCAAAGAGAAAGGAACAGAGAGAAAGGGCACAGACTCACGTTAGCGACTGTCCCCTTTCTCTCCTCAGTCAATGCATCGGCACGACTTGCGAGTCCTAGTGCTCTCTTGCCGTGAGCACAAAGAGATCGACATGACCTTGGTGACGAGGATTAATCGGCCGAATCGGGTTCGCGTTGTGCCACACAGCGTGGTCATCAAGCAAAGCGACATCGCCATCGTTCATCGCGAGCGAAAAAAACGGACGCTCCGTTTTGTCTTTGTAGACAAGAATCTCGCCACCTTGCACGTTCTCCCTGTGGATTGCCGCAATGGCAATATGATCAAACCCATCTTGATGGATCCCTTCAGGCGAAACCGGCGTGATGTCATCAACAGTGATCACCCGCATCTGGTGAATCTCAATGTCTTGTTCATCATCCAGCTCATTGTTGTCTTTGAACAATTGACAAAGCTCAAATAAGCCCTGGGAATGAATCACGTCTGAGGTCAGTTCTTCGAAGGTGCGCACCACCCCACCTTGATGGTGGTTGATGTCTTGGGATTGCATAAAGGTATGGTGCTGCATTTGATGCACATCGCCATCTTGGCAGCGCACAACCGAGTAGCGTCTGAGTCGGTATTGCCCATCTGCATAAGGGGTAGTAGGCAGAGCGGCAAAACTTGGTTCTAATTCCCTAACAGCATGGTCGCTGATATGACATAGCTGCATGAGGTAATCTGGATGATACATGTTACGTCCTCCATCATTTCCGTGAATCGGTTCGATTAGGTAAATCAACACCGATGACAACCCTTACATTCAGTTAAAACCAAGGCAACAAATTTGCCAAACCTGCAAAGTCATATTAATCATCCAAAGGTTAATATTTGAACATATATTCCACAAATGACCGACTAAGCAGTGCCTTATTTCAAATAATTTAAAATTCACCAAATACACCAAATCACTTTGAGAGGTAGCGCGCTTTCATCGGGAATCTGTTCAGCTAACATTCAATTTCCAACGCTAGGATAGAGTTGTGGACGCTCTCCAAGCCAGATAAGAGGAACTTTAATGGGAAGAATGTTTAAGGCGTTGATCATCGTACCAATCCTTGTGATTCGCATTCCGGCTCATGCAGAAGGTATTGAGTTTCAAGAATGTAAATCGAGCGAATGCATTTCATACCAACAGCCCGTAACAACGAAAACTGACACCCTTTCCGACTTGTATTCCATTCCATCATTCCGTGCTGTTGACGTACGTCAGCCACACCAATCCCTAGAATCACTTTACGATGTAGCCCCAAGCGCACAGCAAGAATTGGAAGACCTTGCCAATCAAATTGCTGACCATGTGGATGGCACCGTTTACTCCGCTGGCATCAAAGGCGAAGCCCGCGCGAAGCAGAAGGTAGAAGGCGAATTAGGCGGTGATGCCTCCCAGCTAACCGATATCGTTCGAGTCACTGTCGAGGTTGATTCAGTCGATGCATTGACCGCGGCGTATGCCGAACTGGCAACATCAACACAAACCAAAGAAGTGATTAACCGTTTCCATACACCTCGCCCTTCTGGCTACCGCGATTTGAAAGTGCTTGTTGCACTACCAGAAACACACATGGTTGCCGAAGTTCAGCTGCATTTGAAGAAAATCGCGGACATCAAGAACGGGCAGGAACATGAAATTTATCGCGAAATCCAAAAGATAGAACGCACCGCAGCCCTTGAGAAGCGCGAACTGAGTGAGCATGAATTTGCGAAAATCAATCGTTTGCGTCAAAGCTCTCGCGCCTTGTATGACCAAGCATGGCAGACATACCAACCCCTGAGCGTGGCGGTTTAATCAAGAGAATGGTCAAATAAACAAAGCGCACGAAACCGACACGTAAAAAGGGTGACTTATGCATGAGTCACCCTTTTTCTCTTCCAATCTGTCATCGCTTGCGTGGATGTGAACGGCGTCAGCTAGTCGTCACACCGAAAGGGCGTGATCGACACTTCCTTTCCTTGAATATCAACAAACGACTGTGCAGGCACCGTTGTCCATCCTTCGCGTTTCTCATCAAATGGCTCTGAAGCTAGCACAACGCCCCCTTCCGTTTCTTTGTAGAACAATGTCGGCGGCTTCCCTGAGGTTGCGTAACGAAGCCCCCAGAATTGCTTACCATCACTGAGGCACAGTGATGCCTTAAACGGCTCTTTGATGTTTCGCGCGCGCATTTCAGCTTCAATGTCGTCAATCACGCTGCAAAGTGCATCATGCGGAGAGTCGAGAAGCCCTTTTTGCAGCAGGAGAAGGAAAATCAGTTCGCTGTCCGTCGAGCCTCGACGCTTGAGGTAGAATGATTCATCGAGCTGACGCTCCATGTTATAGCGAAGAGATTCAAACTCGGGAATTTGGCCGTTGTGCATGAACAGCCAATTATCAACATTGAAAGGGTGGCAATTCTCGCGCGAGATGTTTGTCCCTGTGGACGCCCTTACGTGCGCCATGAATCGATGAGATAACGTATGCTCCGCGATGGATTTCAAGTTACCATCAGACCATGCAGGCATCACCTCATGATACACAGCAGGCGTCGGCAATAACCCATACCACGCTAGCCCAAAACCGTCCGCATTCACCGCCGTCACCGCTTTGGTCGCTTCCATACTTTGCATAACCAATGAATGAGCAGGTTGAAGCAACATTTCATCTAAAAAACACGGCGTTCCCTGATACGCCAACCATCTGCACATTCCTTTGCCCTCTTTAACTACCGTACTACTAGTATGACGTAACTTCTGTTAATTGCCGTGCTACTGACCAAAGAAGGC
This sequence comes from Enterovibrio sp., assembly GCA_042096095.1. GTDB lineage: Bacteria > Pseudomonadota > Gammaproteobacteria > Enterobacterales > Vibrionaceae > Enterovibrio. Next base: position 1,246 of record JBELME010000268.1, on the reverse strand, counting down.
GTAATATTTTCATTATGTTAGCCGGGATGACCGTCTAATCGCGGTTTCCAAAGCATGGGACCAAAGATTAAGACAAACAAGGTAAACGCAATTCCCCAGCCTATTGCCGCAATACTTACAGACAAAATTAGGTGCTGAGGCCACATAATCGGGCCGATAACGCGCACCAGCGTCGCAGTAATCAGTGAAATATAAGCCAAGTGAAATGAAGGGCCTTTGTAGATTTCTCGTCCCGTGTGTCCCATGGTGACACGCGCAATCATTGCCAATACAACGCCAGCCAAGGTCCCCATCGCGAACATATGTAGCATTGTGTGTGACGCCCACGTGTTCCCTAACAGGAATGCCTTGGCAATCAATCCCACAGGCAAAGCCAGATAGGACACATGCAGTGACCACACCAAGGGCTCAGAGAACGTTTTCAATCCTTGCCAGCGATACAAACGCACAAGTTGAGCGCTACCCACGACAAGCAATAGGGCTATTTCAAGGGCATCAGGCACCATGGGGAAGAAGCTGATGATCGCCAGCAACAGCAGAGGGAAGATGGCACAAACATCCAACCACCAAATGGGCGTGGGCGGCTGTAGCTGAAAACGTTTTGCAGTAAAGAAAGGAATAACGCGACCGCCCATGATGGAAATCGGCATCATGAACCACCAAATCATCGCCTGCCAAAGCACACTGGCTGGAAACGGGGGCATGCCTTGGACGGTTGTATAACTCGCCAAATTCGCGATGACAGCAACCAGCAACATAGGAATGAAAAAAAGGTTTCGCCATTTCTTGGTGATCACAACGCGATAACCCACTTCCCACCCCGACACGAGAAGAAAAGCCGCATCAACAATGGCAATCACTGACAGCGGTGTGTTTGTCCAAAATAGAACTCGTGCCAACAACCACAGCCCAACAATGACCGCAAGGCGGAAACCACTCGTCCCTTTTACGCCTGTCCACGTTTGTACGGCAGTCAGCAAAAAACCCGCGACCACAGCCATCGCGACCCCAAACAGCATTTCATGCGCATGCCACCAAATCGGCGGAACGTTCAGCGGCGAAGCCTGCCCTGACGTGAACAACCACAGCCAAACACTCACGGTAAATACTGCATAGCTTGCGGCCAGAAAGAAGAAAGGTCTGAACCCCAATCGAAGAATGGGGGGTATACGATCTTCTTTTGCTTTATCGACAATGTTAATCATCTTGATGCCTGCTGAGGTTTGGATTTCATAAGGTGCATTAT
>JBELME010000267.1:0-5779 GCA_042096095.1 Enterovibrio sp. | reverse complement strand
TCCTCTTCTACACCTTTCCATGAATGTCGCACTTATTATCTGAAATCAGGTATAACTTCCCTAACTGCTTGTGTATTCGGCTCCCCTTTCGCCTGATAAGCAAAAACGACCCAATACAAAACGATGCAACTGCCGTCATTAAGTGAAAGTAAACCAACCCCATGTTTTCCATTTCCGTCTCCGTCCCTCTTCGCCAGGTTTCTTCATCACCGTAACAAACGGGCCACAATCAACGAAAAGCAGCACCCTATTTTTCGACAGATATCTGAAACGCACTTAGCAATAGCGGGGACTTAACGAAAATCACCGATGATGTTTTTGCCCCATTTTTCTGACTTCCATACGTAAGCATCAGGCGCAATTTGGGCTTTTCTTGCATAATCTACCCTCACTTGTGCATCGCTTTTGCTCATGTACCCGCCTAGGGTAATCGCCCAGACAATCGTTCCCTTTTTGTCCGTTGTTTTATAGACAGCCACATTGTGTTCTAAATCCAGCTTACCCAGTTCTTCGAGTTTGTTGGTGAGATCTATTTTGCGATACGCGGACGCGATAACAGGAAACCAAGTATCGATGACGGCGGGTGCTTGGGCTATTTCACTGATGCTCACCAGTGACTTTGACAGTTCAACAATGGCGGCATCATCGGTCGGTTTTGGTCCGGAGAGGCTGTCATCATCGGGGCGAACACAAGGTTTGTTTGCCTGCGCCCAAAGCTGATTAATGGTGTCTTCTGCCGTACTCAACGACAACTGAAGTTGGGCGTTCTCTTTTTCATGGTTCTGAATTTCAAGTTCAAGCTTCGTTTGATCTTTTCTTAATTCATTTTGAATGTCGTAGAGCTTCTTAATGTGGTCAATCGCAAACGCCCAAATCAATGCGCCCGCAACAACGCCTGCAATGCATGCATGAAACCATCGTCCATCAAACCAAGGGGTTGTGCTTCCCCTCTTTCCCGCTTTTAGCCCCTCAACTTCAAGCATTAACTTTTCATACTCAAGCTGCTTTTTTTGCAACTCTAAGCGCTGAAGCTCTTCGTTTTGCTTCTCACTCGGATCTGACATACGCGTACCTTGGCTAGGTGCTTTACCTAAGTATGTCATTGGGTGTTTTTCCCTGACGTCCATGTTCGAGACGAGGGTTCTTAAATCGGCGGGTTGTTGCTGGCAGGAAGGTGCTTCGGAGCAAAATACGTTTGCGTGTATCTTTGCGTCGTTGAAACAATAAAAAAGGGCACCCATTAGGCACCCTCTCTTTCTACCATTGTTCTGGCTTGCGCCACTCATATCACGCGTTCATTTGTGCATTCATCGAGGCATCAACCTTTATTGGCGCAGGTACGCGGAACAAGCGCCGGCAACGCTCTAGGAACACCCCGTAGAACATACCGAGCACACCAGACAGCAATGCGTTACTGGCAACAGCGGTCAAAATCTGGCTTGGGTCTGCACCCACCGTTAGCAAGATCGCCGCGTAAACCGGGGATTGAAAGGTCACGTAGGCGAAAAAATCAGCCACACGCTTGGTTAAACGAGAGGCGAAACTCCGCTGTGCAAATTTGATCACGCTGTCGCGGAAAACACCATAAGGCCACGCGATCAGAATGTTGACGGGAATAGACAACAGACGCGATGCTAACGACTGTTCTAACGTCATACCAGACACGAAAATCTCGATCATCATGCCTGTAACAAAACAAAACACTACCATGGCAAACATGTCAGCCACGACACTCCGAACGCGGGAAGCGCCTTTCATCTCTCTCACACCCTCAAAATCGCAATCAAAACAGTGGCAAAGGGGCCACGAAATCGATCACTATTAAAACAAAACATGGGTGGAGTTAGGCGCTATATTTTAAAATATATCCAGTTGTTTATTCTCATTTAAATTCAAAAAACAGTCTCATGAACTATTCGAATTATCACGATTAAAGACACTGATTATGAATTGTTCAATCCTGCTTTCTATTGAGGTCTCTTGCCATGATAAGCGCGAGGCCAAAGACCTGAAGGAACAATGCGAGATTTCGATAGGCAGAGATTTGGCGGTTAAATTCGTACTGATTTTCCGCCATTTGGAGGTTATCCAGATATAGCGTATCTATCTTATTTCTTAGGAGATCCTGCTGGTCGTTAATTTTAGCCATGATAGACGGCATATTTTCACGGGTAAGCGGGGTGTCATTCATGTCCGTGAAGGCATCTAACAGGGTGACAGCCACAGACTCGGACACTGGAATGTCGGCAGGGGTTAACGCGAGTACAACCAAGATCGCCTCTCTGCGTCGCTCTAAGGCATCTGCTTGCTGCCAACTGAGCTGAATGAGTTGATTGTTATTGGTTTGACGCTCCGCCACCGCCGTCGCTTTCTCGCCTAAATCATCAATCACAAAGTTTGTCATGAGTGCCGCAGCCACGTTAAGCACTAAGCCTGTTGCCACAATAGCCCATGTGGGTATTGGTAATCGCATGTCCTTCATCCTCTCAACGTCCCTTTACACCGCTTTTTAAAAGCAGCATGCACAATGACCCGACATTCGACCCTTTTCTTCATTGCTTACTTACATTTATAGCTCAACATCACATTCCAGTTGGCTTCGTAAGAGAAAACGCGGCGCCTGAGATACCCAAGTCACCGGAAGATATTAGGTTCCAAAGACAAAAAGCCCGCAAGGGCGGGCTTTTGGATTGGATATCGCGTCGTGAGTTATGCGCTTTCGGCAACCGGAACGACGTGAGCGATTTTGAGGTAGGCATGCAGCTCACCATTTTTATACTCAATCGCGGAGTGAATGTTCACAGATTTGTTGGCAATCACTCGGCTACGATACGTGTTTTCGCCTTTGGTGATATCGAGATCAAGCACACCTTGTTCAAGTTTCCACGACCCTTTGGTCGGTAAACGATTAAAGAGCGTGAATTCTTCAAGGGTACCATCGTGGTGTAGGAACAATTCGGTGACATACCCTGCACTGCAGGATTTTATCCAACGTTGTCCACTCACTTCTTGATGAGTAAAAGGGCGCTTTCCAGACATCCAATCAAACAACGCAATGGCGTCGACATCAGACATGTCAGGAAGTTGTTCAATATCGAGCAAGGCTGCCGTGCTCGACTCGCGCATGAAAAGCTGTAAATACGAACTATTGACCTGTTTTTGCATAAGTTGTGTCGTTGTCATTCCCTGAAAGAGATGAAGATAACGCCTACTTTTTCTGTCATCACCTCTCTTTTTGCAGGAATGTTAACCAACGCTGACTTTGTAATCAGTTTCGTGACCTTCTCAAAAATTGAACGGTTTCTACAATGAGAGTCCAGTCTCAGTTGAGAGGCGGTTAACCGTAGACTATCTTTAAACATACAGTCATGACGCTAGGTTAAGATTATGCGCTACCTCCTTGTAAAATCGATAGTATTTGGCATTGCGCTTCTTCCAGGGATGGCCTCAGCAGCAAAAAATGAGCTTGGGGAAGTCGTCACAGAACGCAACGAATCCATTTGTAAGCAAAAATTCACACAGGAACTCTTCACGCAGCAGCGTATTTTTAGCTCAACCCGCAACGGACCAGACAAACGACGCATTGCAGAGCGAAAGATTGCGGCATCACGTGAGAAATACAGCCTCACCGCAAGCTATTGCGATGCCTACGACGTGATCATTACATTTGAACCTGAAACCCTTGATCGCCGCCCAGGTGATGCGCAATTCGATTAATTGCCACCGCGAGTCCTCCCTTGTAATGCTTGGCGCACGCCCAACTCGACTGGCGTGCGTTTTTATTCTCTGCGCTTTTTATACCTGCTAGTGCGTCAAAATGTGTGCTCGGTGCGCACCCGCAACGAAGACATCTTTGCCTTCTCACCCACTTTTCGGTGACTCCCGCGTCCAAAGTACAGTCTTTGTTTTTCCGATGGATGGTTTTTGTCGAATCATTGTGAAAATTGAAAGAGATATGACAACTTACGCCTCCACTGTTACAGTGCATTGTTACTTCATTTCGATAGGTTTTTAAGGTTATGTTGCCACGCTCAATGATTGATTCATTCAAAACTTATGCGCGCCCTGTTTTTGCGGCTACCGTCATCGCTTTGACTGTCTCGGCTTGTTCCGACGATGAAGTGGGTGACGTAAGCTTGGGCTTGTTCACCACCAAAGACATCAAGATTCAAATTTTCAACGACCCTGAAGTGCCAGGGGTGACCTGCCACATTAGCCATGTGAAAGCAGACTTGGATTTTTCAGACCCTTCTGACATGGGCATTTCATGCCGTCAGACTGGTGAAATTACTGATGAAATGATCGCGAACGTTGACCGCTCTAAATCGGGTGACGTGGTGTTTACGGCATCGAAAAGTATCTTGTTCAAATCAATGAAGATTCGCCGTATTTTCGATTCGAAAAACCAAACACTGATGTATTTGTCTTACTCAACCAAAGAAACACAAGGCAGCCATAAACACAGCCTGTCTACGGTGCCCCTTTGGGGAACCAAGGCGTGGAAAGCGCCAACCGAGGTTGAGTAATACCCCTTTTCGCGCCTTTCATGTAGAACCTCCTGTCTTCGTGAGAGGCGCGAATCCTTTCTGAAAACCCCGCCAACATTTCACCTAGCACGGTAATTTTCGCTCGTACCTGCCCACGATATAGGTGACGTACCCCACTTTAAATACGCCAGCCAATACGATGGTCATGATGTGTGCAATGGTTTGGTGGGTGATGGAAAATGCATCTGCAAAGGGAAAACTCACCAGCAGAGAACCCATCATCATCAGCGCTGACAAAAACATGAGCACACCACCGACCTGCGTTACTCGCTTAAAATCAATACTTTGAGGGTTGTTTAACATCACTTGTGTCGTCATTATGCTTTTCCTTTTAAAGGTGCATTTCTAATGCATTTTAAAAGATCAAATGACGTTATTCAAGAGAAATGCGAATGATTTTCAACCAGCGAGGTTTTAATACGTCAGATGCGAGAGGCGATTTTTAAGGAAAAACAGTCGCTTCCTTACCCCAAAATAAACGAAGAATAAACACGAGGTAATCGTTGGGTTTCCCAGGTTACGCCGTTAAGATACCCCGTCTCAACAATTCAGGATTTACCCATGACATCCACACACACTGTTTCTCTTCAAGACATCGAAGCGCAAACAACAGAATGGCTAGAAAACGTCGTTATCGGCTTGAACCTATGCCCTTTCGCTGCAAAACCACAGCGCAATAAACAGATCAAAATCGAAGTGTGTGAAGGAAACACTGATGAAGCGGTCATGGAGAGCTTGCTGACGGAACTGAACCTGCTAGAAAGCAGCGACGTGGCCGATCTTGAAACCACCTTGGTCGTGACACCGAATTACTTTCAAGACTTTGATGACTACAACCAGTTTTTGGATGTGGCAGACATGATCATTGAGCAATTCGGCTGGCGTGGGATTTATCAGATTGCCAGCTTCCATCCCGATTATTGCTTTGCGGATGTCGAGCCTGATGACGAAAGTAACCTGACTAACCGATCTCCCTATCCGGTGTTTCACCTTATCCGTGAAGCCAGCATTGAGAAGGCATTGAAGTATTACGGCGGCGATGCCGATGCCATTCCTGACATTAACATCGACCGCGTCTGTTCTCTGTCGACTGACGAGAAGAAAGCATTATTCCCGTATCTGTCCCGCGCGCACGGGTAATTTCTCACTCGCCATTGCACGACGTAGCAATTTACGCAGACATTTCACAGCGACACTGCGCTAAAACGTCACCCGATATGGTTAAGGTCAGC
>JBELME010000266.1:0-5834 GCA_042096095.1 Enterovibrio sp. | reverse complement strand
GTTGTTTTCTTCCGTTCGACCCTCATTCACTTCGGTACGGTTGTATTCACCTACCAAGCTCAGATTTGCATTCACCGTATGAAACCATGTCACCGCATAGTTTTCGTACTCCAATGAAGTCATTCCTTGGGTTTCAACTTCTGTCTTTCCGTATGAAAGTACAAAACGTTCTGCACCAAAAGAGTATGACCCTTGGAGTAAATACCCTTCCGATTCGGTTTGCTCATTCGAAATCAGTGTATCTAAACCCGCAACATCCCCTAAACCTTCCGTGTTAAAGCCTGAAGCATTAAACGCAGCACCCGCATAGCCTAAGCGAATACCGCCGCCGACGCCGTTTGAATCGGTTTTGCCAGCATTGTCTTCAGAGCTTTGTGTCACACCATTGATATAGGCCTTAAAATCCACAGTATCGAACGTATTGTTGTACGTAATTTCACTTTCAAAACGCGGATTATCTTCAGAACTGGTTGCACTCTTCTTGTTCGGGTCCATGACACCCACTGCGATCTGAACACCCGAGATGTCAGGGCTACGATAGGTAATCTGTGCTTTCGGAAACGGATATGTGTAACCCGAGCCAATGTTTCCGAACGACACGTTACAGCCATCAATCAATCCATAGAAATCACTCGTTTGACCATGACCCAATAACAGTTCATCCGTCAGAATGTTACTGCGCGAAAACAACCCAAAATCCTTGCCGAGCAAAACCTGCCCCCAGTCAGCATCGACCGTTCCATAGAACTGACGAATATCGATACCAGAGCGTGTACCCAAACCTTCTGCGCCACGTTGCGTGTCTGTGTCATTCAATGTCACCCAGAACGAAGAACGCGCGCCGATTTTCAAGCCGTCATCGGTTTCGGTGTTGTAATTAAACCCAATGTAATTAGGCAGAAAGCCAACCCGAACACGCGATTGATCTCGGCTCACTGTACCACAGTTGGCATCATTAAAATCCGCCAAGCGGTCAACACTAGAGTGGGTATAAAAGACATTCACCAGTAAGTCCGTGCTGACAGAATGTGTGTCGTCTTCGTACAAAGTGACTGCCGCCGTCGCGTTTGCACTCATTGCCGCTAAGCTAAGCATCAATAATCGATTTGCATGAGTCTTCATCGTGCTAAAACTCCCTGTATTTATTGTTAAGATTCACTGCTCATCACTGTCACACCCCATGTTAAAGAGGCAGTTGTGCAGCGATTCCTCATGCTACCGTTCGAGATTTTGGGGGAATATGGCAAATTAGAATGACAAGCGCTCGTTCTAATGAAGGGGGACCAATGGAGGTAAATTTCAGGTTAAAATAGGGAGATGATTCATCGTTAAATCTGCAAGTTATGCAAAATTGAGGAGCCAAAACACATTGGCCCTTCAAAGATAAAGAGGTAAACCACTCGGCTCAGTGGCCGTGAGAAAGATTAATCATACCAATACCAATGGCAACAAACACCATGCCTATCCATACGGTTGCGTCGACGTGCTGTCGATAAACAATCGCAGACAACAGAGTGACAGACAAAACAGCCAGTCCCGCCCATAGCGCATGATCAATACCTACCGGGATCCCTTTCATTGCATGACTCAAAAACAGAAAGGCCGCCAAATGCCCCATCACAACAATGAACAGTGGCAGAGGTTTATTGAAGCCATCCGTCGATTTGAGGGCAACGTGAGATAGGGTTTCCGCCCCTACCCCCATCAATAAAAAGAACCAGCTCATTTATGCTCTTCCGTTGTAGTACGGGTTCATCAGACACTTAATGCGTTTCAGCACCATCAATCGCGTTACCCTTCCCCAACCAAATAGCACTTGTTGGTGTAAACGGAAAATGGTGTCGTACAGTTTGCGCACTTGTCGACCACGGAGCACCACTCGATCATTCATCACAGCACCAACCGCATAGTCATGTCCCAGCGCCACAAGCATACCGCCATCATTGAAAAAAAACGGTTGGAGATCTTTCCCTTTACGCTGACGTTTAAACTGCTTAGCCAAATGCGTTGCAGCCTGATTGGCCGCTTGGGCACGTGGCGGCACAAAACCACCATCAGGTTGCGGACACTCTGCGCTATCGCCTATCACAAAAATGTTCTCGTCTAAGGTCGACTGCAAAGTAGGTTGCACTTTCAATTGATGAATACGGTTGGTTTCCAACCCATCAAGCTCTGTGAGCCAATCAGCACATTTGATACCCGCAGCCCACACTTGAACATCAGATTCGATAACCTCACCTGTAGCCGTGATCAAGGCACCTGCTTTTGCTTGCTGGATTCGTGTATTCGTCAGTACCCGAATTCCTTGTTTTTCTAACATGGACTGCACTTTCTCAGACATACACTCAGGGCTCATTGGCAACACACGATCAGCCGCTTCTATCAAGGTGATCTGAAGCTCGCTACCCGTATTGTATCTGCTCAGCTTTTGGCTCACTTTTGCGAGTTCAGCGACTAACTCAACGCCCGTAGCGCCTGCGCCAACAATGGAGATACGGTGCTCTCCTGGGGCGCGCAATAACGGATTAATGCGTTGCCACACGTTGTGCGCTTGTTCTGCGGAATCAAGGAACATGCAATGCGACGCCACATCAGGCGTTTTAAAGTCGTTGCTTACCGCGCCAACAGCAATCAAAAGACGGTCATAGTGTTCCGTCACCAGACGCCCCTCCGCCGTTTTAACTACCAGCGTCTTTGCTGCACGGTCAACACCTGTCATTCGGCCTTGTAGATAGCGGTATTTATTACACAAAGCATGTTTCAAGTAGCTAACTGCATCCAACTCTTCATCAAAAGTGCCCGCAGCGATTTCATGCAATCGAGGTTTCCAAAAGTGGTGCGAAGACGGCTCGACCAAAACCACGTCATCGTGCTTGTCACGCCCAAGACGCGTAACCAACTCTAGCCCAGCAGCACCGCCACCAATCACAATTGTTTTTTTCTTTTGTTTTGACATTGTCTTTCCAAACTTAGGTTTGATGGCGCGCTGAATGCACCGCATCATCTGAAATCGGCAGTTGAAGCACACCCACAAGTATGTCCTCGAACGTAATGGCGGGCATTATAGTTATTACATTAAAATTGACAATCCAAGAATATTGAAGATTATTATTACCAAATGGTAATAATCAGCTTCAAGGCTCGGAGGGCTGAAGCGGTATGGAAAAGCCGTGCGTTTTGTCACGCACATTGCCTCGCTTGGCGCGCCGTGAAATAATCCGAATACAGAACTTCGAAACACAGAAAGAGTGTTGAACACATGAATAACGAAACCGATATCATCGACAACCTACAAGATCTTGAGACCTTTCTTATCGCTGTTGAAAATGGTGGTTTGGGATTAAAAGACGTCGCAGGGGTTGCGCTTGCCACTAATAACTCAGATGGCCGCCCTTTCGTCGCCGTGTTAGATGATAACCATCAATTGCTTTTGGCTCGCTGGGTCACGCAAGACGTATTCGATAACGGCAAAGACCTTGTCCGTAATGGCCCTAAAAAGCATTAATCACCAAATGCTAGAAACAAAAAAATAGCGCCAAGTTTCCTTGGCGCTTTAACACTAAGATCAGAATAACCTCACATTATCTGCACGAATCGTGTCGAATAAGGGATCTACTTTTAAACGGAGTTTCATGTGTTCGATAAGATCGCATGTCTAAGCCTTAGTCGTCAGCTTGAACTCAACGAACCACCCCATCATATAGTCCCTGTTTATTCCCCAATATTGCGCATAAGTAGGATTTACGACCCTTCTTTCAGATGACATCCGTAAGGCTTATTAATTGCCCTTCACCGTGCTTTTCATATTCAGCATGAAGGCTTTAAGTGTGGCATTAAACTATCGAGCAATGAGAGCGTTAATCCCTTAGATGCTCATCATCGAGTGGCATCTGCCTCAGAAAGTAATGATACCGTTTGTTATATTTATACATGCCCGCCAAAAGCATGAGTAAAAGTGAGATAACAACCGCTTTGGGCATCATGAAGACCATGAGACCGCAAAAGAGTGTTAATACTTCAAACGATAAGAATGTAAGATTGGCTGACTTTGTATAGCAATTCGAGCCCTGGAGGAGTTGAAAATAAGCCTGTAAGAATATGCCCTTATGAATTTTTATTCCAAGTGTGCCCGAGAATATGTTTTCATTGATAACACTTATCGTGTACCAATTTCCGTTAGAGAAAAACACTGTGCGGTGAGTATCAGAACGGCTCAATTTATAGCGATCAATGAGTTTACCATTCATCAAAACGTTCATTTCACTGCTTAAGTTCAGTGCCATCTCAACTGACATTCCATCAAATCTGAACGTCCACTTGTGATTGTTCACGATAAAGCGCGGTTTTATTGATGACTGTAATTGACAGGGTTTTGTCGAGGCAATGTCTGCTGGCACCTCACTTTCGTCTTCTGTCGAAATAAAGAAGTTCGATTTCAACCCATGGTTTTCCAACTCATCTGATAAAGAGATCCTAATGTTCTCTATCAAACCGTCCCTGTCTATCCAAAAGATGTTTTCTGTTGTTCTCACCACAACAAGCGGTGTTGAATCCGAAAACATCAATGTCATTTCTAAGGTCCCGGACTCTGCTCTCTGGTCTGAAGACATATCACCAAAGGCGGGCAACTGGTCTTCTTGCTGTAACCATTCATAAATGACACGGCCAAATGCATCCATGTCTATCTCGCTTGAGGATGGAACTGGGATACCAATGGTGAGGCGACTAAATTCACAATCAGCTTCTACAAGTTCATCATTTTCATTATTCAGAAAACTTGCACGAAGGTTAAATTCACTAGAAAGGTAATTCCCAATCATTGGTTCGCAAATATCAAAAGCTTCCAACAAACCTGTTTGGTGCTTTTCAGCATAGCGAAGTGCCAACATCAAGCCACTGTCCTCTGATAAAAATAGTGACTCAAAGACCGTTTTCTCCGAAAGAGCTTGCAACACACACTTTACATTTTCTTCCGGTATATATAGCCCAGACCGATAATTTAAAGCACCTGAATCACCGCTATATGACGCATGAGGAAACAGGTTTTCGAAAGGAACAAAATGTTGGATCAGTTGATCTTTAAGCAAGGGTTCACCGAACGCAATGTTCAATAAAGACTGGCCTCGGTCAAAAAAGTAGGGATGTAAGAAGCCGAGTATGCGGCAAGCTGCGAAACCAAGTCCAGCGTCAAAGGGTTCCTCACCTTCAAGCGCAAACATAGGCGAAAAAATGTGTTCTCGAAGGTAATGTAGGCTGGCTTTCGATTTAGATAGGCGCCCTATTCGCTCATCCAATTGGCTTGGATCTGAAACAATATCAGCGACAAAATGTTCAATATCCTGTCTTTTCACAGGTATATAGGCGGTGTCTAATCCCACGCGGCTTCCTCTCTGGTTTTATTTATGCTTTCGTTGTAGAAACAAAGCGACGTCATATCACCTTAGACAATTTCGTGACTTGGCGGTCAAACACCGCAAGGCTTTTCCCCGTTCGGCATCGCGCCACCGTAAGCCACTGGCGCCCTGTTCCATCGCCATGTTGAAATTCAATTTTAAGTGCATATTTGTTGGTGTATTTTACGCCAAGCATAAGACCCATCACCGACAAAAAAATGGCGAGGTACAACGTCCCCGGGTTATCAAACTGGCTCCAGGCAAGCCAAACGGCGAACGAGAAAATAAACACCCAGAATGCCATCTGCAGCACGTTACCCACCCATGAGGTTTTCTCGACTTTAATCGCAGAGATTTTACGAATCATGTAGGTATCTTTTCTAACAGTAAATTCACCGTTTTGTAGCGAGAAATCTTTCTCTACGTACATATTACGTTCCT
>JBELME010000265.1:0-5846 GCA_042096095.1 Enterovibrio sp. | reverse complement strand
ATAGCTCGAATAGCTAAACTGCGAAGGAAACCCTTGTGCTGGCTGCCAACCCGCGTTTTGGTACTCGACCCAATCAGACGTCAGCTTACTTTTGCCATATTGGTTTTGACTTAAAATGCGTAACCCACTGTTTGCCAGTGTTGACCATTTACGACTGTATCGAACAAAGTCATCCATGGCGGGATACACCCAATAGCCCGGATTGACGACAGTGCGGTTTTTGAATGTGAACCCCATTGCTCCAGGTAACATGATCACCTCTCCGCCGACAGGACGAAGATGAGAGCTTTGCAGTGCCTTAATAATGTCGGCCGCTTCTTTCGCATATTGCTTAGATGACCATTTCACAGCAGCACGATGTAGCGCCCAAGCAATAAGCATGTCGCCATCACTTGCATTATTTCGATCAGGAATATGTGGTTTTCGCGGTTGCCATTTCCATGAAAACAGCGGGTCTACGTCTCGTTGAAGATGGGTTTTCGTCCAAGACCAGATACCGTGAAATGTTTTACGGTCATTAAAGTATGCCGCCATCAACATGCCATAGCCTTGTCCCTCACTATGTGAAATGTTGTGGTTACCGGTATCAACTACCCGACCATCCTTTGCAATAAAGCTGTTCTTGTAGAGCGTCCACATGCGTTTATCACTGTCACATGTGGACGGTGACGCCACACTTTCAAGATTGGCAGTCAGCGAAAATAGCACGGCGATTGAGAGTAATGGTTTGCTCATTTTCTCGCCTCCAGCGCACGCGATACAAACGCTGACATCCACCAAATGATAAATAACGCCAAGATTGATAGGCCTGCTGGGTAGCCAATAAAAGCCGCCTTAAAAAACTGAGATGTACTGCTTGAGAATTCACGTTCACTCAGCACACCAGCAGGCGCAGATCTTGACTCACTGCGCATAAAATCATCAAACTTTTCATAGGTCGTTTCGGCAAATTGAATGCGGTACCAGCCTTCCTGATTGGTGTGTCTAATGGTTGCAAGTTCACTCGTCGGTTCAGAAAACATCATGTCAGAGGTATAAAAGCTCTCTTGTTCTGCCTCACCTTTGCCAGCGACAAAGTCAAACAAGTGCGTTTTAAGTACATCCCAACGGGATACATCTTTAGCAGGTAAGATGTAAGGCTCTGGGGCCTCGATCTCTGTCAACGAAATGTGGAAAGGACGGCGCTGTTCCGTCTCACCCGTGATCATCAAGCCCGGCATGGCTTTGTGCGTACGGTGTGAAACATAACTCAATAGGCGCCATAGGTTAGCCAGCTGAACGGGATCCTTTTTATCTACTGATATTTGTGCTTGTTTACCGCAGTCATCCGCAATGGCAAAAAAGTCATGCGCTGATACTTTATGCCCTTCCGTGGGAATGAACTTAACCCAAGAACTCAGCCTTAAATTCGATTTTTCTGACATATAGACGGCGAATCGACGATCTTGATTTTGCACATCTACCGGCCCATAGATTTCAACAGATACACGATTAATACCTGGTGTGAATTTACGCATCGGGATGTTTAGCCGATAGTGTTGAGTGTCTCGCCAATAGCTCGAACGCAATGGAAGGCTGTTTGCGTATTCACCATTCACACGAAGAATCATCGAACCTGCACCTGGTGCCACCCTTGAGTGCGACAGCAACAGATTGATTTTTGCATTGTCTTCGTCGCTGGACAAAATGTTACTCGGCATTACCAAATCCAGCTCTAGAGGGGAATCTGTCAAGTCCGTTTGCTCGGTAAACTCTGACATCAAGTACGTGGCTTCACTTTTTAATGAACGATCAATGACGTTATCTTCATTGACGACCACCATTGAAGCGCGTTCAGGGAAGCGCCGCATATTATTGGCAAAGACTTTGGCAGCACGTTTCACCTCTCGCTCATTTTTCCCCGAAATGATGAGTAACCATTCATCCCCTTTCGTGCTGTCTCCAATACCAAGGTAAGGGCCAGAAACAACCTTATGTGTCTCTTGATCGACCCAACCGGCGTTTAGCAGAGCGTCGCTGGTACCATACACAATGACCGGGCCAAGACGTCGATCTCCGTATTTTGACTCCGTTCGGTAGTCGAACTGGTAGTCCTCAGATCCACTCTTCAATGTCCAGCCCTGCACCAAGTAAGCAGCCAAAGATAACGATAGATCAGTGTCACTTATCGCCGAAATCATGTGAATGTGTGCATCATGGTGCTGGCCACTTCGCATCATCTCCTCAAAGGATGCGAGTGTTTTCTGATTAACCGTGCCACTTTCCTTGTAGTTCAGTTCATAGAAAGACGCTTTCACATTGATGGTCGTATTCAGCCCCGTGGTATCAATCACCAAATTTGGATCGTTGGATAAATGCTGAATGCGCAAATTCAGTGACGGGTTTTCTTTTGATAGCAACTCGGCTGGGAACGTGGCTTCTACGTACTGAAACTGATGGCGCTGTTTCACCTCGATATTTGCCAGTGAACGGTTGCCCGCAGCCAGCCACAACACCGTACTATCAACAATATTGTTGTTATAAATCGCGAGAGAAAGACGCACGTTTTCAACTTCTTGCCCATCCAAAATAGAAATGGGAATAGGCATGATCTGGCTTTGCCCACGAAGAACAATGTCTTCCTTCATATCCATGGCGTAAGTCAATGGAACTTTAACCGTTTTCTCTGCTTGCACCGCACACGCAAATAGAAGAAGAAAAGCGATGATGAACTTATTCATTTTGAAACTCCTTCTTGCCAGAAGCGGTTGCAGATTCAATTTTATTTTTCACAGATGTAGAGCAGACGCGTGTTAAATTGGAACAAGCGAGAGAGAAAAGGCTCAGCGCTGATGACAACACGTCTTGGTTTAAACTTTCTTCATAGCGACGGCGCTCTTTCCAACGGCTACTTTGTCCATAGGCTTTTGCGTATTGCACCTGCATGTCCGAAGCAACATTGCTCTCTAGCAAACAGCACACTTGAACACCTTGGTGACCATGTTTAAGTGCCACTACCCGCATACTGAGCTGCACCGGTTGATACATCGGTTTCTTGGTTTTCTTGCTTTTCCCTTGCTCGGTGAAGTACGCCACATCCACCATGTCGCCCCGATGAAAGGTGTTTTCTCCTTCGTGCAAGGTCAAACGCGCCCCTTTGATAGAAATATCATTAAGCGTGGCGTTGTAGCTTTCGCCATCCATTTGGATCATGGCTTTTTCGTTAACCAAGAAACGCGGTTCGCTTCGGCGCTGTTGTTTCTCTAACATGGCGCCAAGACAAAGCACGATGAGCATCAAGTTGAAACTGTTAAAGATAATCACAAGAATGAGCTGGCTTTGTTCTGTAGGGAATTGGATATAGCGATAGATCCCCCACGCTTCAGCAAGAACCACCAGCCCGAAAATGAAAGCCATGAAAGGCGTGAGCTTTGAGAAGCACACCTTACGCGTGGTTTCTCCTTTTGGCGTCACTACGAAGTTAGGCTTCTTAGGGTTAAACAAGACAGATAACGCCGGGAAACAGAGATAGATGGACAATGCTGTCTCATAGAGTTCAGAGAAGAATGCACGCCGTGTTTTCCCGAACAGTCGCTGCGTTATCATCACGCTTATCACTAAGTGCGGAACAACAAAGATAAGAAAGTCTGTCGCGTTGCCCACGAAGATTTGTAAGTCCAATAGCAAATACAACAAGGGGGACAGAAGGAAGGTTGTCCTAAAAATGGGGAAGAACCAATACAAGGTCGAGTTGAGGTAACAGATCCTCTGCCCCATCGTTAAGCCGCGCTTTAGCAAAGGATTGTTGAGCAAGAATATTTGAATCATTCCCTGTGCCCAGCGAGAACGCTGCGTCACATATGCGCCAAACGTATCCGGCGACAAACCCGCAACCATGGCACGATTCAAGTAAGCACTATGCCAGCCTTTTGCATGAATGTTCAGCGCTGTATCTGCATCTTCAGTGATGGTTTTCGTCGAAATACCCCCTACTTCTTCAAGTGCCACGCGACGGATGACGGCAGCAGAGCCACAGAAGAAACAGCCATTCCAAAAGTCCATTCCGAGAAGGATTTTGTTATAGAACATCTCGTTTTCAGAAGGAACTTTGTCTTCAATGCCCAAATTTCGTTCGACAGGTCCTGGCGTCACAAAGAAGTGCGGGGTTTGTACAAAGCCGAGCTTGGGTTCTTTTTGGAACATGCCAACGGTATTAAGCAAGAAGTCTCGCGTTGGCACATGATCGGCATCCAGAATCAGCACTAAATCACCGTCAGTCTTCTTCATCGCGTGGTTGATGTTACCCGCCTTCGCATGTTCATTCCGTTCACGCGTAATATAGGTTGCACCCACCTCCTCACAGAAGGCTATCAAGGTATCTGCGCGACGCTTGGCAGCGGCGGCAGCATCAACATCATTGTCACTCAGTTTTTGGTCCGTACCGCCATCATCAAGCACAAACACACGAAACTGTCCCGGATACTCAAGACGCGAAGCGGCAAGTATCGTAGGCTCAACAACATCAATGGGCTCATTGTAGGTGGGAATGTAAACATCCACGGTAGGCAAGGGTGCCTCTGCATCAATAGGCACGCGTTTACGTTCATAGGGTTTAACGGTGACAAACATGCCCATAACATAAATCAAGATGCCGTAACACTCAGCAGCAAAGAGCAATAATGCGAAGGGTAAATCGAGGCTACTTTCCCATGGTAACGTTTCGTGAAATCGCCAATAGATATAGCGAAATGAAATAAACGCACCGATGATGAGAATAAAGGTTGTTGCGCGCGTTGAAAAATTCCGCGATAACAACAAAATCAATAGAAAAGCGCTACCCGCAAGCCAGATGTGAGTATCAGTTGAAATATTTAGCGTCGCCAACATAAACAGGCAATACAGCGCGCAAAATACCATGAGCAATTTAAAAATTTGCTTCGGTAAGTTAGACGTCATCTTAGAATCCTTCTAATAGAAGTGAGGGTTTTAACTGATTAACCCAAGCAAGATCTTGGTACTCATTCGCAGTGCAATAATGAGTAAATACTGAAAGCCAGAAGTTATCGTTTCGTGTGCTTTGACGAGCAATGACGCAGCGTTCACCACCTTCCCTCGTCCCCGTCCATTGCTGGTAGGGCCCAATGTCGTTGTACGCGAGTTGCCCATCACTACTTGGCACAATGAAAGAGAACATGTTTGGTGGTTGTTTCAGAGGCGACCTGCTGATAATTTGAACAACATAATTTTCACCAGGTAGATAGGTATTATTTTCAAGTTGAGTCCAAAACCACGTTTCACCATTTCGGGACTGTCGGAAACTCTTTACAGTCTCAATACCTTCTAACAGTACGGGTAATTGGTATTCATCAATTTCAGTTGGATCGTAAATTTTTTGCTGTTGCGCTTGTTGAATTAATTGACAGCCTGATAAAGCAACAATCCCGCACATTAACAGTGGTACTGAAGTTATCGATGACATTCGATAATTCCTCCTCATTTAGCCTCACGTTACTGTCTCAAAAGCAAGAATCCTGCCATCTGTTAAATATAATTTTGTAACCATAAATATCAGACACTTAATAAATTTTATGTCTAACTAAGGGGGATAATCCAAATAGTAAATGTGATGTAAAGCAGGCATTTCTCAAAGTGACTCTGATTTTGAGAAAAAGAAAAAAGTGCAAAGGTTCATATCGCAAAAAATATACGCCTCAAATAAAAGTGATAAATATGAAACCTCTTCGCTCAATACGTGATCACTGAACAGTAAATAACCAAATAGACCTTTAATGAGTTATTCCTATGGCACTAAAAGGCCCGAATTCAACTGCGAAGTGCGACACTCTCCAATATCAAGCAGCCAATAC
>JBELME010000264.1:0-5855 GCA_042096095.1 Enterovibrio sp. | reverse complement strand
CGGTTAACACTCGTTGGATCAGCACGTTAGGTGACTGATTTGATCAACAACGCCCTTGCTTTCTCTTAACCGCTTTTGTCGTGAACCTGCTCTATCTGCTCTTTCTATTCTCTCTACTCCCTCCGCTCTTCCTCGTCCCTAGCTTCTATTAATCTCGCGATCTACCGTCAGCTTGCTGAGGATTCATCCACACAACACTCATCCTGCAAAAATGCCAACACTGCCTCTAGCTGCTCAAACTGAGGCACACAGTACAACACGCGTCCTTCGCGACGCTGCGTGATCAAACCGGCTGACATCAAGCTGGAGAGGTGGTGGGAGAGGGTAGATCCGGGAATGCTGAGATCCTCTTGAACATCCCCCACGGCAATGCCGTTATGCCCAGCGCGTACTAATCGTCTAAATATGGTTAAGCGGGTCGGATGCCCCAGTTCTTTCAATGCTTTTGCTACTGCGTCCAGTTCCATAAAACCTCTCTCCGAAAAACTCATATTTCGATAATACCAGAAATGTCTTGATCTCGTCGCCTAATAAATCTATATTTCGACTATTCCAGAAATTTAGATTAAAGAAGATTACTATGAATACAGACATCATTAGTTCCACCCTCGGTATGTTC
Organism: Enterovibrio sp.; assembly: GCA_042096095.1. Taxonomy (GTDB): domain Bacteria; phylum Pseudomonadota; class Gammaproteobacteria; order Enterobacterales; family Vibrionaceae; genus Enterovibrio. The sequence goes on along the minus strand of JBELME010000264.1, from coordinate 5,236 downwards.
GCGTTCCTCGCGGTGGAAATTACTCTTTTGTTTCTGGCGATCAGCTACTTGGTGGGTGTGCTGCAGATGTACATTCCGCCAGCGCGCATTCGCAACATCCTGAGCAGTAAGAACGGAAAAGGCTATTTCATGGCCGCGTTCTTGGGCGCAATCACGCCGTTCTGTTCGTGCTCAACGATTCCTTTTCTAAAGGGGCTGATTCGCGCACAGGCAGGTTTTGGCACCATGATGGTGTTTTTGTTAGCAAGCCCATTGTTGAACCCGATGATCATCGGTCTCTTTGCGGTGACCTTTGGGCTTGAAGTGACGGTGTATTACTTTGCGTCGGCGTTAACCGTATCGGTTGTCGGTGGCTATATGCTAGAGAAGCTAGGGTTTGAAAAGTACGTGAAAGAAGAGGCGTACGTTGAACCTGAAGCAAGCAATACTGGCTGCGGTACGTCATGCACGGGCAATGCAAAACCCGTGAACAAATGGCTGAAAGTTTGGCAGGGCGTTTGGAAAGATTTCAAAAAGGCATTGCCGTACATCTTGGTTGGTGTAGGTATTGGTTCCCTTATTTATGGCGCTATCCCGACAGATTGGATCGCTTCTTATGCAGGTAACGACAATCCTTTTGCCATTCCCTTCGCGGCGATTGTGGGCATTCCACTCTACATTCGTGCTGAAGCGGTGATCTTGTTGAGTGCGCCATTAGCGGCAAAAGGCATGAGCATGGGTGCAATCATGGCACTGGTAATCGGCAGTGCAGGTGCGAGTTTAACAGAAGTGATTTTGCTGAAATCACTGTTCCGCAACCAAATGATCATGGCGTTTTTGATGGTCGTGCTCGGCATGGCGGTGCTGACAGGTTACAGCTATGGGGTGTTCTTCTAAACAGCACTCGCTCCGAAGTACCCTAAAAACTAAAGCCAGAGATGTTCAAAATCGCTGGCTTTTTTCGTTTCATCAATCGAACGGGAATTCCTCAGGGGATGATGCGCGACTTGGACGTGCCTTGCGGCGTTCCTTTTTCGCACGTTGTTGAGGACGGTCGTCGAATTCGTCGTTAAACTTCGAATTAAACTTTTCTTTTTTGTTAGTGTCGTTTTTCAGCCACTGTTCCCACTTGGCCATTTTATTTACCTTGTTCCTGTTCGAGTTACTTTTCACTGTACCTGTCTGTCGAAAATGACATTATCTGACAGGCTAAGTCCTTGTCTAAAATAACGTAGCGTCTATATGTGACGCTATGATGAAATTACAATGTCAGTACCATGACACCGAATTCATACCAAGCATAGATCTGGACGGCAGAATAAATAAAACGAAAAAATTCATTGCCGTTGATTAAAATATTTTATCGTCATAAGCAGAATCACACCTTCATTCTTGGTTTATTAAACGTGTAAAGAATTGAACGATGAGAACGTGACTGTCATCCGTTTTAGGTTAGTAAAAATGGGGCTTGTAGCCAATTTTTGTCCAAGGCCTACATTGTGTGTCTTAAAAGATGATTGAATGATTGAATGATTGATGAGCAGCGTTTGTCGAAAGTTGCGTCATATATTGATGTTTTTCACATTATTACAAAGGGTTACTCTTAAACGTATCGACCAAATTAATTTTCTCAGATACCTTACGGATCAAATTCATGAACTATCTAACGCTAAAGACTCGACAGCGCTTTTAATCGTGACTATAAAGCAAGTTGTTAATTAAATTTCTTTATCGTTAGATCAACAATATTTTACTTTACACCTTATTGGTTTAATGAAGAATATTGCGCAAATTTACTAAGGAGCTAAATAATGTTTAGTGGTCAAAGGTTTTTTGATGACAAGCATTTTCCAAAAGGTTTTGCCCGATCTGGTTATTTCACCATCAAGGAAGCACAGCTTTTGGAAACCTGTGGCCGTACTATGAAGGCGTTGTTCGAAGGTACGATGGTTCCACAAGACGAAGAGCAGCAGAAATTTGTTGATGAAGTGAACGGTCGTCGCGCTGCTGAGTCCCAGTATTCTCTTTGCTGGATAAAATACTTGAAAGAGATCAACCACAAGCATGTGGTTTACAATCTTTGCTCAACCTCTCGCGGCGGTGCTGCAGAAGATTATTCAGAAGCCGAAGCGGACGAATAAGGTTCATTTGAGCGCAAAAAAAGCGAGCTTCGGGCTCGCTTTTTTATTTTGTCATCAAAACAAATTTGCCGTTTTAGGCCAATAAATGCGCCAAGGTATAAGGGTGACGCGTGAGGCCAAGCGCCTGTGCAGGTGTGATCCCCTCGCTGTTTTGATTACATAAATTGTTCCATGCTCGGAAAATATCTAGCAACGGCAGCAAGCCACCTGGACGCAAACGGCGTCTAGGCTCGTCAATCAGCGAACGAAAATGCTGATGGAAGCGCGCTTGATATTGATAAACAACCTGTGTAGTGGCCTTTTGAAGCCATGCTTCTTCATTCCCCGTTTCACGTCCTAGATGGCAAATGGCTTTCGCCGCGGTGCCTTCTTGCGTAAATGCCCAACGATCACGCCACCAACTGAGCAACATAATGTCGATGTTACTGGCTGCTGAACCCTCAACCCAATGCGTATTTTGCTCAACGTAAATAGGGTGGCATGTCTGTTCCATGAGCCTTTCTTTGAAAATACTCATCATGGCAGAACGCATAAGGGGTTCTTGTGGCAAATACAAGGTGAATGAATCCCACGATCCTAATAGCTCTTTCAAGCGAAGGTATTGTGCATATGCCGTGTATTGCGGGCGAATGAGACACCCCTTGGAAGGGTAATCCACGCGAATGGGACGCGTGTATGGGTCTTCCACATTGCTTCGCGACAAGACTTCTTTGTATTTGTTGTTCACTTGCGTCAGTAAATTGCTGCTCTTTTCTAGGTGTATCTCACTGTGTGGGTGAAACGCATCTGGCATTAAGCGTGACGATGCATCAAACACATCGGCCGATTGGTCAGGCTTTTCTTCTGCGGCAGAATAGTTGATGTTTTGCAGCAGAATATAACCGTGCTCCGCATCCCCTGTTGTTAGCCACATAACACCGTTGTCGCTCTTCGGTTGAAGCGGCATCAGCGACGAGGCGAGGGGGGCGTTTGTCGCCATTTGCAGAAAACGCGCATCCACACTGGCGAGCTTGTTGCGACAGCGCGCCGCAATCTGATCCAAATGGTCGTAAAACGTTTTTGGATTGATAGCCAACTTGCGGCAAATTTCTCTGACGGCATACCCGGTGAACAACAAGCCCAGTAATTTCTGCTGAACGTCGATTTTCGGGTTCGCGTTGGACCATTTATCAACAAAGGTTGATTGGCAATGTTTACAGCGGTAACGCTGACGTTCGCCACTGTAGCCAAAGGCATGATAGTGCTCCCTGTGCGTTAACACGGGGAGACCATGTGCGGGGCAACCTTCTGTACTGCACGCTGCAAGGTTTCCTGAATCCTGCGCCTTGAGGCGCAAATATTCATCCATCACTGCGTGATTGTTAAGGAGAGGAGGAAAAGCGCCACACTCTCGGCACACCAAACTAGGGCGAGATGGATCGGTATCTTGAAGAAGGTATAACTTCTTATCACTCAATCCAAAGTTTCGACACGCCAATGTTTTACAAAAGTTGAGTTGTAATCCATCTGCCGCGGGCGGTAGCTTCCCTGTAGACACCAGTCCTCCTCGAGTTTTCTGTCGTCGTAAAATATAAGTCGCTGAGAAAAGCCCAGCATGAACACATGTCCCTAAGGACGAATTTTGTATTAAGAGAAAAATCGCTCAGCGATGGTTTGATATGCCATGCCGCCAAGATAGATACCAACGATCCCCATGATGCCTGAAATAACAGGCGGTGCAGGCAGTGGCAGTTTGATCGCGCTGAACAAAAATCCAACAATCGCGCCCGCCGCTATGGCTAATAACACTTCACTCATGGGTACCCTCTTTTGTTGTAAGGTGCATTTGCAGATGCAGGTTGTCGTTACGGCTTTGTGATTTATTGATGACGATACCGTTAACGTTTCGGTGTCCAGTGTATGGAAGCGACAAACATGATCAGCCGATCTTGATCACAATAAACGGGATATTATTGTGGTTTCTCGATGTATGTAACCAATTATGTTGAAAGTGTGAGGTCTCACGAGAGTGCGTATGAAGGTGTGATGAGGTGAAGTTCGGCGGGTGATAACCGGTAAAACAACGGATTGATCATGGCCAGAAACAAAGTGTGTACGGTAAAAATTAGAGTAAATACAAGATTTAGCCAAGGTCTGGAGAGTTGTGCAATCCATTACATCATCAATTTCACTTTATTGAATGAAACGAATTGCACTAAGATGCTGACAGAACCATCCAATTTAGGCGAATGTGTATGAAAAAGGTAATTGCTTCTGTTGCTATTTTATTGGCGCTTTCTGGTTGTGAAGAAGCGAACAAGGCGATTGACCAAGCGCAAGAGGCTGCGAACAGTGCGGTTGATAGTCTTCAAGACAAAGTCGATTCCGTCGATTTCAGCGAACTGAACGTGGACGCTTTCGGTGGCGCAGCTGAGTCTGCAAAAGAATTTGCGGCATCGGTCGAAGAAGCGCTGAGTGCAGATTTGACGAATGCAGCCGTGTTTGAGGACATGCAAGACAAGGTGGCGAATTCCTACGCTTGCTTGGTGGATGCAACCTCCGAAAGCACAGCAGAAAAATTGTTGAACCAATTCATGTCCGCGATCGGTAACGAAGACAATCGTTCTTTGATGGAAAAGGGCGCAGAGAAAGCCAAAGCGGCACAAGAGTGTGTGATGTAACTGCATTGCTTTCGCTCTGTACCCATCGTTAAAAGAAACCCGACCGTTGTCGGGTTTCTTTTTATTCAGCCCCCTAAGCGCAACCCTTCTTAGGGTTTATTTCTTGATTGCCTTGTCATTTCTATTCCCAATAACGAATCACTGTGTCGCTATTTTCATTACTAGGTTCAATATATGTACTGTGGTGATGTGCATGACAATTGTCATGACACGTGTGCGAGGGAATGCAATGAACCATCATGATAAAAAGCAAGATGAAGCCATTAGACAATTGGCTAAGCTCTCAGCGTCGCATCTCGACGAGGAAAACAGAACGTTTATCGAAATACGCGATGAGGAAGAAGAGAAAGATCGCATATCGCGCTCAGTGAAGCATGGTTATACCTCCCCTCGACCCGAGCCTGTTGGGAAAGACGTGACGTTAATTGAATCACTGTTCAACACTAGCAAAATACT
>JBELME010000263.1:0-5881 GCA_042096095.1 Enterovibrio sp. | reverse complement strand
GCCTCGAAAAGCATATTAACTAAATGGCAGTTACACAGAATCTGTTACAGGCTCACTCTCTTCTCGCATCTCTTATCTCATATCTCTTATCTCATATCTCGCATCTCCTCACTCAACTCTCATGATCTTCGGACGCGTTCCGCTCCAATTGCTGAATCAGTTCTCTCGCCGCTTGCTTTGGCGACTCTGCATGACAAATCGCGGAGACCAATGCAATGCCTGACGCGCCCGTGGCGATAACAGCATCGAGATTTGAGGTATTCAAACCGCCGATGGCAACAATGGGATACGCGCTTTGCTTGACCGCATGAGCAAGGCCGTCAATGCCCCACTCTTTTTTGATGTTGGTTTTGGTTGGCGTGGCAAATATCGCGCTTAGACCCAGGTAATCCACGGGCAAAGATTCTGCATCAACTAACTGCTGTTCAGTTTCTATGGACAACCCAAGCAGCTTATTCTCGCCAATCAACGCCCTTGCGATATCAGCAGGCATGTCCGATTGGCCAAGGTGAACACCATCGGCATCCACCGCAAGCGCCACATCCACGCGATCATTGATGATAAGAGGAACACCTGTGCCAACCAGAATGGCTTTCACTGCGGCAGCACGGGCGATAAATTGGCGTACATCACCGCTTTTCTCTCGCACCTGCACCATGGTAACGCCGCCTGCCACGGCTTCTTTCACCACATGCTCAAGCGTTGATAAATCTTGTTGGTCGTCTGTCACTAAATACAGGCGATAAGGGTTTGGGTTCGTCGCCGTCATCTTAATCTTCGTCATTCACATACACGGTCATTTTCACGCGCTGAGCCAAGGTATCTGCGTCTAGTTGGTACAACACATCAAGCAAGTGCATCTGTAAGCTACCCGGGCCGTTAGCCAGCTCAGCCGCCATTTCACCCGCAACACCCAACACGGCAGCTGCCGCTAAGCCCGTGGTTTCTCCCACCGCAGCAAACGCCCCTGTTAATGCAGAAAGCGAGCAGCCCATGCCTGTCACGGACGGCATCATAGCGTGGCCATTATTTAGGGTAATATACCCCTCATGCATCACGACATAATCCGTTTCACCCGAAACAACCACCTGACAACGATAGGTTTCTACCAGGTATTTAGCGGCACCTAACGCCTCATCGCTGCTGTCTTGCGCATCGACCCCTTTGGTATTGCTCTGATGCTGAATACCCGCCAACGCGATAATTTCAGAGGCGTTACCTCGAATGATCAACACATCCGCAAGGTGGGCGATTTGTCGCGAGGTTTCCGTGCGGAGTTTACTTGCGCCGCAACCGACGGGATCGAGCACCACAATCTTGTTGTTTGCATTAGCTTGTTCTACCGCAAACAGCATGCGAGGAACCCAAACGCTGTCTAACGTGCCAATATTGACCACCAGCGCCCCGGCAAATGACATCATCTCAGCCATTTCTTGCGTTGAATGCGCCATGATGGGCGATGCCCCAGCGGCCAACAGTGCATTCGCGGTGTTGTTCATGACCACATAGTTGGTTATGTTCACCACCAAGGGTTTAGACTCTCGCACCGCGTTTAGTGCTGACATAACAGTGTTTACCGCGTCCGTGTTTTTGTCTTCAATGCCAGTATTCATAACGTCTCCACTCACATTTTTTCTGCTATTCAATTTGTTCGATTTACACATTGTTTGGCTACCCTGCCCGATGCTAATCATCGTCAGCCTTCGCTACATCTGCTTTCTTAATGCCGTTCTTCCTGTTCTCCCTAGGCACTAGAGCCGCTGCCCTCCAAGGTATTGATTAAAAGCCTAATTCCGAGCAGTAACCCCCTCCCAGCCTCCCCCTTGAAAAGTGGGAGGGGCTAAAAAGCAAAGCGCGACATCACTGCTCTTGTCCCTCCACTTTTCAAGGGGAGGGTTAGGGAGGGGTTAAGCGGCAGCGTTCACGTAGCTGATGCCCAATACAAACATCAAACACCGAGCAGTAACCCTTCACCTAAGGCCAAAGCCAGCGACATCTCTTGCTATCAACTAACGCAGCGCTGAGTGGCCTTCAAAAAAGTGATTAACAGGCCCATGGCCTTGTCCGATGTTCAGCTCATCCGAATGCGCGATGGCTTGTGATATATACGATTTGCCGAGAAATACCGCGCGTTCAAGGTCATGTCCCTGCGCCAAATACGATGCAATGGCAGAAGACAGCGAGCAGCCTGTGCCGTGCGTGTTTTTGGTATTGATGCGTTTGGCGCTGAGGGTTTCAATACGGTCGGACAAAATCAGTAGATCGTTACTGTTTTCGTCTTGTTCGAGATGCCCGCCTTTTAGCAACACAGTCTTCGCGCCCAACAAACGCAGGTCGTCGATCATGGCTTGCATGTCGGCTTCGCTTTTTGGCAACGGTTTTCCTGTCAACGCTGCACCCTCAGGTAAATTTGGCGTGATGATATCGGCAAGGGGAAGCAGTGCATTTTTGAGGGCGTGAATCGCGCTGTTTTCCAACAGAACGTCGCCGCTGGTTGCCACCATGACAGGATCAACCACCAGATATTGAGGCTGATACTGACGCAATTTGTCCGCCACCACCTTGATGATGTCAGCATCCGCCAACATGCCAATTTTCACCGCCACGATGTTGAGGTCGGAAAACACCGCATCAAGCTGATGGCTAACGTGTTCAACGGGAATGGGAAAAATGGCAGACACGCCTTGCGTGTTCTGAGCGGTAATCGCGGTAATGACTGAACAGGCATAGCCACCTGTGGCTGAAATGGCTTTGATATCGGCTTGAATGCCCGCCCCACCGCCACTGTCAGAGCCTGCGATGGTCAATACAATCGGTGTAGAAGAAACAAGAGAAGAAGGTGTGTTTGGATTTGGCATCATTACGTTCCCAAACCAACGCACAGGAACAGAATCTCGCTGATGGAAGGAAAACACAGGTGGAACCGCAACCAGCGTGACAATAGTTCCCTACGTCAGTATTAACTGAATCAGGTTCAACGGGTCATGCATGCAAGTCTTCTGACTCACGCTGCACTCTCAGCCAACAGGCTCCCCGACTATCACCAAAATCATATCAAGTAACCGGAAAGAGTCCCAACGTATTCCGCCATGTATCAGTGATCTGTCTTTCAATTCAGGTAGTCCCGGCTAACATCTGCGAACCATTGAATAACATGCGCAAACTCGGCGCGACTGTCTTTGCCTCGCGGGTAAAACACATTGAGGCCAATCGATATGCCCGCCAAAGCCTCTTTGGGGCAGATCTCAACAATGTCTCCTGTGCGCAGATACGGCGCCATTGTGTGCTCTGGCATGACCGTCCAACCATGATGTTTGACTAGCTCACATAACAAATCGCTGTTGCTTACCACATGCAGGCGTGGCGACACCTGCGTAAATCGAATGTTCATGTTGATAAAGTTTTCAGTGATGTATTGCGTCTCTGATTGCAATAACGCCAAGGTCAAAAGAGGCGCTCTCGCCAGCCCAGAATTCGCCCCTGCGTAGCATCGCAGCTTAATGTGACCCAAGGTTTGCCAGGTGACATCGATTTCCGTGAAGATTTCCCCGCGGTTAGGCATTAACGCGAAGTCTGCCTCTCCGTTTTCTAACATCGTCAGCGCTTCTTGCCGAGTGCGGTGCAACCAGTTCACTTTCATGGTGGGGTAATGCGCAATCACTTCAGATTCAATCCGCGCCATCAGGGCGATGGGGGCAATCACATCGTGGGCAATGTGAATAGTATGAATATCACTTTCAAACAAAGCCTGGCTTTGCGCAAATAACGCAAGGTTTTGCTTTTCCACCACCTTGGCATAGAAATACAACTGCTTCGCCTTATCTGTCGGGACAGCCTTGCGCCCTTGGATCTCAAACAACGGATAATCCAACACATCTTCATAAGCCATCACATGCTCACGCACCGTGGTACGTGACTTATTCAGTATTTTTGCCGCCGAACTGTACGCCCCTTGTTCATACACAGCAATAAAGGCATTTAATTGTTCTAACGTGTGCATGTGATCCCAAGCCCTCTACATTAACCCCTATTATTTGAACGTAATACCCTATCAAAAGTGACTTTCTTGTAAAGAAACCAACATTAAAATGGCAGACATCGACACCGTTTCACGACCCACTTGGCGAACGCCTAATGAGGACACTATGAAAAAAACGTCACGCGCTTACCTGCCTTTTGCTGCTCTTCCTCTCGCGCTGCTCACCAGTGTTGCTTTTGCAGCCCCTGATATCATTTTGGTGGATGGCGATATCGTTACCATGACGGGCGAAAACGATCGCGCGCAGGCTATCGCCATCAAAGACGGCAACATCGTGGCGGTAGGATCAAACCGTGACGTATTGAGAGAGAAAGGTGCGGACACAAAAGTACGCGATCTAAAAGGACACACAGTGACACCGGGGTTTATTGATGCCCACGGTCACTTTGCGCAATACATCCCTCTCATTGAAAGCGAGTTTTTGTACCCTGCGCCCATGGGGACAGTGAACAGCATTGATGATTTGAAAGCGCAAATGAAAGGCTACTTTGCGCGCACTGATTTAGACAAAGACATCCTGCATGTGGCGTTTGGTTACGATGACGCAGAGTTAAAAGAAAAGCGCCACCCCACCAAAACGGAACTCGACAGCATTAGTGGCGATTACAACTTTTGCGCCGTGCATGTGTCAGGGCACCTTGCGAGTTGTAATTCTGCGGGGCTCGCTTTCATTGGCTATTCAAACGACACACCCAATCCCGATGGCGGCGTGATCCGTCGTGATAGCCAGGGCGCAATGACAGGGGTTCTTGAAGAATCTGCGCTTTATCCCGTGCTTGGTGCCTTGCCGACGCTCTCCAATGAAGATGCCGTGCGCAAATTCATCAAAGTCCAAGATATGTTTGCCAGCCACGGGGTCACCACCGCGCAAGAAGGGCTCGCCACTTTGCCCACGGTGCATGTCATGAAAAGCATGGCAGAAAACGATCTATTGAAAATCGACATGTTGGCTTACGCTAAATGGGTCGACCTACAGCAAGCCGCCGACATTATGCCGATGGGCAGCACCATCAATGGCTTTACCTTGGCGGGAGTAAAATTGGTAGGTGATGGCTCGCCCCAAGGCAAAACAGCCTATTTGTCATCGCCTTATTATGAGCCCCCGCACAGCCATGCTTATGACTACCACGGCTATCCGGTGCTCACACAAGATGAAATGGACCATTGGGTGGATACTGCCTATCAAATGAATGCGCAGATCCTAAGCCACAGCAATGGTGATGCCTCTGCCGACATCTTGCTCAACGCCGTCGAAAAAGCCGATGCTAAACACGGCAAAGAAGATCGCCGCACTGTGGTCATTCACGCCCAAACCACTCGTCTAGACCAAATCAAACGCATGAAGAACAACGGCATGATCCCGTCATTCTTCCCCGCACACACCTATTTCTGGGGGGATTTCCACCGCGATTCCGTGTTAGGCCCATGGCGCGCGGCGAACATTTCTCCGATGGGGTGGGCAAATTCCAATGACGTCCCTTTTACCATCCACATGGACGCACCTGTGCTGTTTCCTGACATGATGAGCAATATGTGGTCAGCGGTTAACCGTGTAACACGAAGTGGAGACACCCTTGGCGAGCACCACAAGATAAGCCCCTATCAGGCATTGGAATCCATCACGCTTACCGCGGCTTATCAGAACTTTGAGGAGAGCGACAAAGGCAGCATTGAAATCGGAAAACGCGCTGACTTGGTCATCTTGAACAACAATCCACTTTCCGTTGACCCAATGGACATTCGAGATATCAAGGTGCTTGAAACCATCAAAGACGGGAAAACCATTCATACACAAAGCTAACGCGCATTCACCGAACCGAAAACGACCTAGTCCCCTCCACT
>JBELME010000262.1:0-5891 GCA_042096095.1 Enterovibrio sp. | reverse complement strand
ATAATAATACCGAATGTTTCGATTTTTACAATGGTAAAATATTTGTTACATTTCTCTGCGTTGTTGATGAGTTATTAATCCGTTGGCGAGAAGCTTTACTCATCAAGAGCTAATAAGGAGAAATAAAATGGATAAAGGAAGCTTAGGACAGAGCTTAGATTTAGAAGGAAAGCGTCGGTTTGCACGAACGGGTTTGAAAGCCGCCATTGTGGGGATTCCCCTTGTCGTGCTGGGTCTTACCGTCAATAGTTCGGTGTTGATGACAGATGCGGGTTATAGCTACGTGCATCAGAACAATATCACCGGCCAGCTTGATGTCTTCACCGAGCCTGGTATTCATTTCAGAATGCCGTTCTTATCGAAAATCACGCAGTATGATCAGGTGATCACAGTGTCTTTCGGGAATAACACGGGTGAGGATTTCTATCAGCGTCTCGATCCTGTTCAGGTTCGTTTTGCTGACACCTACATTGGGGAAATTCCGGTTACGTTCCGCTTTAAGTTGAGCCCAGATCCGGACTCTGTGAAGAAGATGCACCGAGAGTTTCGCAACAACAATAATCTGATTGATGCGTTGTTAGTGAAAAATGCACGAAACGTCACCGTCATCACCGCCACGCAATATACGGGTGAAGAGTTCTTCCAAGGTGGATTGAACCAGTTTAAATCTAAACTGGGGGATCAGCTTCGCGAAGGCATTTATCTGACTGAGCGCCGTCAGGTAGAGGTGGAGCAAATGGATCTCGCCCCTGTTGGGCTTGATCAGTCCGATGCAAATAAATTGCAGCGAACTAAGCAGTTGGTTTGGAAAACCGTGCCTGTACGCGATGGGAATGGACATCCGATTCGCCAAGATAATCCGTTACAGCAATACGGCATTCAGGTAACGCAGGTGACGATTGGTGATCCTCAACCTGAGAAGCAATTAGATCAATTGCTGGCGGATAAAAAGCGACTCGTGGCTGATCGCATCCGTGCCATTCAGGAACAAGAAACCTCAAAAGCGCAGGCCGAAACGGAGCAGCTGAGAAAAGAGATTCAACGCACACGTGAAGTTCAAGATGCGCAGCGTACCAAAGAGCTTGCGGTGATCTCACAACAGCAGGAAGTGGCGGTCGCTCAACAGATTGCGAAACGAGAGATCGTTGAAGTTGAGAAGAAGAAGCAGCTTGCCGTTGTTGAGAAAGCCAAGGAGCTTGAAATCGCAGAGGCAAACCTTGCCATTCAACAGGCAAACGCCAAAGCGGCAGAGTTTGAAGCCATGGCGATCCTGGCGAAAGGTGAAGCCGAGGCGGAGGTACTGAAAGCGACCTATGATGCGTATGGATCTAACCGTGATGTGTACTTGGCGGAATTACACCGTGATACCTCGACAGCACTTTACAACAACTTGAAAGACTTCAAGATTGAAGTGCCGAAGCATTACTTTGGTGGTGGTAACAGCGGAAAGATGACCACGAATCTCGATGTGATTACCGGTCTCGGTGCGTTGGGTATGATGGAAAAAGCAGACGCGCTACAGGCGACGCCAAAACAACAATAGTACGTAAGCCGTAAGATCAAAAAAGGGAGCGAATGCTCCCTTTTTCATGTCTGTTAGATTAAATCATGAAGATGAAAATCACAGACAGTGCCGTTACCAAGAATGCGGTGGCATAACATGCCACTTTGCCCACGGTTCCAGTGTGGAACTTAAGGTCGTGCATACCGTGGTGTAGACGGTGCATTGCGTGCCACATAGGCAGAGACAGTGTACCAATCGTAAACAGTGCACCAATGAAGCTGGTAACAAAGCCTGATACGCGCTCATAGCTCAATGCTTCTGCATCAAGCATGCCTAGCGGTGCCATGATACCCAGAACCAAAATGGTCACAGGGGTAATCATTGCAAACCAAGAACCGCCAGCGCCGAATAGGCCCCACCATACTGGTTCGTCAGAACGTTTTGGATTCAAATCGACCACGTTTTATCTCCTCACTTGTATGGTGTTAAACCACAAACAGAATAACGGCAGAAATCACCGCAACTGCTGCCCATTGAGCCAGCACAATGATTTTCTTATCAAGCTTCTTGCCACCGATACGGATAGGCATCACTTGAGGCATCATGCTGAAGAAGGTTTGTGCATGGTATAGGCTGCCAAGCAATGCCACGATGTTAATCGCGATCACGATTGGGTTTGCCATGAAGTTTAACCAGCTCTGCCATGCGCTTTCGCCCATCACCAAGCTGCCCAGACCGAAGGTCAGGAACGCGGTGAAGAAAATCAACGGCAGTATGGTGGCTTCACGTACCATGTACATGCGGTAGAAAGGATGGTCTTTCCACCAGGTACGTTTCATTTCGCGAACGTAAGGTTTACGGTTAGACATCCTTATGCCTCCTGCGGTTTAAGCATCGCAATCACGAAGTCTTGAGACGACGCAATCTTACCTTGGTTAACGGCCGCTGCTGGGTCAACGTTCTTAGGACAAACTTCAGAACAGTAACCAACGAAGGTACAGCCCCATGCGCCGTTTTCACCATTGATCAGCTTCATACGCTCTTGAGCACCGTTGTCACGGCTATCGAGGTTGTAGCGGTGAGCCAGTGTCAGAGCCGCTGGACCGATGAACTCAGGGTTCAAACCAAACTGAGGACATGCTGCGTAGCAAAGACCACAGTTGATACAGCCCGCGAACTGCTTGTAGCGAGCAAGTTGCTCAGGTGTTTGGTTGTTTGGACCGTCTTCTGGCGTACGATCGTTACCCAAGATGTAAGGTTTGATGGCTTCTAGGCGCTCGATGAACGGCGTCATATCAACGATCAAATCTTTCTCGATTGGGAAGTTCGACAGTGGTTCGATGGTCACGCCATCTGGGTAATCACGCAAGAATGCCTTACAAGCCAGTTTTGGTACGTTGTTAACCATCAGGCCACAAGAACCACAGATCGCCATACGGCAAGACCAGCGGTAAGACAGATCTTTGTCTAGGTTGTCTTTGATGTAACCCAGTGCATCTAGCACAGACATGGTTTCATCAAACGGCACGTCGAAAGTTTGCAGGCGCGGCTCTGCGTCTTTCGCTGGGTCGTAGCGAAGAATGCTTACTTTTTGAATGCGATTTGCTGACATTATGCCTGCTCCTTCTCAGCTTGCTCTACTTTCTCGGCCTTTTTCGCGGCTGCTTCTGCTTCTTCCGCAGCAGCACCGTATAGACGAGCTTTAGGCTGAGATTTCGTGATTTTAACATCACCGTACTTGATGGTCGGTGCAGCATCTTTGTTGTAGAACGCCAAGGAGTGCTTCAGGAAGTTCACGTCATCACGCTCAGTACACCCTTCGTCTAGACGTTGGTGTGCACCGCGAGATTCACGACGTAGCAACGCGGAGTGCGCCATTGCTTCCGCAACTTCAAGGCCGTAACCCACTTCAATCGCGTACAGAAGGTCAGTGTTGAACACTTTGCCTTTGTCTTTGATGCTGATGCGCTTGTAGCGAGCTTTTAGCTCAGTCAGCTTATCGATGGTTTCTTGGATCAGATCTTCGCGACGGTAGATACCACAACCCGCTTCCATGGAATGACCCATTTCAGTACGGATATCGGCCCAGTTTTCGTCGCCTTCTTGATTCATCAGCGCATCGATGTGTGCTTCAACCGCTTTTACCTGACGCGCAATTTCTTCGTCGTTCCAGCCCGCGAATTCACGTGCACGTTCAACGGCACCTTCGCCCGCAACGCGGCCGAATACCACCAATTCAGCCAGTGAGTTAGAACCAAGACGGTTTGCACCGTGAAGACCAACAGATGAACATTCACCCACAGCGAACAAACCTTTGATAGCGGTTTCGTTCTTACCGTTAGTTTCAATACCACCCATGGTGTAGTGCGCGGTTGGACGAATTGGAATTGGCTCTTTTGCAGGGTCAACGTTCACGTACGCTTTTGCCAGTTCACAGATGAACGGCAGACGCTCGTTGAGGTACTCTTCGCCTAGATGACGAAGATCCAGCATCACAACATCGCCCAATGCATGTTTGATGGTGTTGCCTTTTTGCTGCTCATGCCAGAAGGCTTGTGAAACTTTGTCGCGAGGACCCAGTTCCATGTATTTGTTCTTTGGTTGCCCAACTGGGGTTTCTGGTCCCATACCGTAGTCTTGTAGGTAACGGTAACCGTGTTTGTTCACGATAATACCGCCTTCACCACGACAACCTTCGGTCATCAGGATACCTGTGCCAGGTAGACCTGTTGGGTGATATTGAACGAATTCCATATCACGCAGTGCCGCACCGTGACGGTATGCCATCGCCATGCCGTCACCTGTTACGATGCCGCCATTGGTGTTGCAGTTATAAACACGGCCTGCGCCACCTGTTGCTAGAACAACAGACTTCGCTTTGATACAAACCAATTCACCTTCAGACATGTGAATGGCGATTAGGCCTTGAGCTTCACCATCAACAACCAAAAGGTCGACAACGAAGTATTCGTCTAGACGTTTGATTTGCTTGTATTTGATAGATGTTTGGAAAAGCGTGTGCAGCATGTGGAAGCCGGTTTTATCGGCTGCAAACCATGTGCGCTCAACTTTCATACCACCGAAACGACGAACGTTCACGTCACCGTTTTCTTTGCGGCTCCATGGGCAACCCCATTGTTCCAATTGGACCATTTCGCGAGTGGCGTTCTCAACGAAATATTCAACAACATCCTGTTCACAAAGCCAGTCACCACCGCCAACGGTATCGTTGAAGTGGTTATCGAGGCTATCCTCATCCTTGATGACGGCGGCAGAGCCACCCTCTGCGGCCACCGTGTGGGAACGCATTGGGTAAACCTTAGAAATCAGTGAAATTTCTAGATCTGGATTTGCTTCAGCAGCAGCAATGGCGGCACGCAAGCCTGCGCCACCGGCGCCAATGACAGCGATATCTGTGGTAATAGTTTTCACAGCTATCCTCCGGAGGAATGTTAAAAAATGAAATAATGCGTAACGCACTAAACTAAAAATCTGAATCCATCTTATTAGACCTACATGCCGTAAAATTTGATTTGAAAGGGTATTTGTTTCGACTTTCTTAGGGAGAGGCATGCATAACAATCGTTTTGTGATCTGAGTCGTTCCTGATGAAGAATTAGGCGTGTTAATTGTGGGTTACTGAGTGTTTTGGCATGTTTCTAACACGTAAACGGTGTCTTTCAAATTGTTGATTTAACTGTTTATTTTGAAAGGTTTTTTCGTTGAAAATGAGAATAATTCTTGACTGTAAAATTGAAAATTAGGCCCTCTCTATTCACCTAAGCCGATGAAAGAGTAAAAAGTGGGAGCAAGGCTTGTCGCATGATTGGTGTTTTTCTGCACCCTAAGCGCTGCTTTTCAGGGTTTTTATCTTTACGGCTGAGCGCTACAATGCCGCTCATTCTGTTCATCACGAGTTTATGACATGACCCAGCATTGGCGTCCTACTGCAGACATTGCATCTTTGAAAGCAAGAGCGACATTGATCAGCACCATCCGTCAGTTTTTTGTTGAGCGCAGTGTGCTGGAAGTGGATACGCCTGCCATGAGCCAAGCCACTGTCACGGATGTACACCTTCATACATTCAGTGCTGAGTTTGTGGGGCCGGGCTATGCAAAAGGGATCCCGTTGTACATGATGACGAGCCCTGAATTTCACATGAAGCGACTGCTTGCGGCAGGAAGTGGCGCGATTTACCAGATAAACAAAGCGTTTCGCAATGAAGAAGCGGGGCGTTACCACAACCCTGAGTTCACCATGTTGGAATGGTATCGACCTGGGTTTGATCATCACGCCTTGATGGATGAGATGGATGCACTGTTGCGCACCATTCTCGGCGGCGATGCGGCTGAGCGCATGACATATCAGGAGATCGGAAGAGCACAC
>JBELME010000261.1:0-5892 GCA_042096095.1 Enterovibrio sp. | reverse complement strand
CGTATCACGATGTTTGCTGCGAATCATGGTTTGATAGGCATGCCTGTTGAAGAAGCGTTTGAAGTGATCGTGACTGAAAGCAGTGAAGAAGATCCTTTCATTAAAAGTGGTTGTTTAAACGCGGGAAACATGTGCTTAAAAATCGGTTCTGCGCGAACGATTATTAGCATTAAGCAGTAACGCGACATCAAGAAAAGGAACGTGTGTGCTGGCCGAAAGTTTTAAGCCATTATTGGGAACGGAACTCCCCATCATTCAAGCGCCAATGGCTGGCGTACAAGGCAGTGAAATTGCAATTGCGGTATGTCGTGCTGGTGGCTTGGGCTCTCTGCCTTGTGGCATGTTGACCATTGAACAAATCCTCGATGAAACCCAGCGTATTCGTCAAGCAACAACCCAACCCTATAACCTCAATTTCTTCTGCCATTCCATGCCAGTGTACAACACACAGATTCATGCCCGATGGCAGCAATGTTTAGCACCGTATTTTGACGAAGTGGGTGAGCAGTGTGTTCCAAACCCTCAAGGCGCGAGCAGAATGCCGTTCAATCACGATATTGCGGACGCCATTGAACCGTTAAGGCTACCCGTCATCAGTTTTCATTTTGGTTTGCCAGAAAAGGCGCTTCTGAAACGTGTGAAAAGCTGGGGCACCAGGGTTCTCTCGTCTGCAACCACGGTTGAGGAAGCGCGTTGGCTTGAAGCGCATGGCGCTGATGCCGTCATTGCGCAAGGCAGCGAAGCGGGTGGACATCGGGGCATGTTTCTCTCGACGGATTTGTCTCTTCAATCACCCATGCGCACGCTGGTTGCTCAGATGGTTGAGTCGGTGTCGATTCCAGTGATTGCTGCGGGTGGCATCGGCAATCATCACGATGTGCAGCAAGCACTGGCATTAGGCGCAAGTGCGGTGCAAGTAGGAACGAGCTACATGCTTTGCACAGAAGCGAAAACGTCGGCCTTACACCGAGCGGCTATTCAAGATTCAAAAGGTGATGACACTGCTATCACGAACATTTTTTCGGGTCGTCCGGCGCGAGGTATCATGAACCGCGCGATGAGTGAGTTAGGATGCATCAACGAACGGGCGCCGGCATTTCCTTATGCTTCTATCGAAATGGGGCAATTGCGCAGTCACTTTGAGAAACTTGGGAAAGCTGATTTTTCTCCCTTGTGGAGTGGTGAAAATAGGTCGGGGTGCAAAGAAATTTCTGCTGAAATTTTGACGAGAGAATTAGCAGGGTTGCGTTAACAAAACCTCACGAATGCGTCGTGCTGAATCACAACGATAGATGCTGAGAATAGGGAAAACAGAGGCTTTCGCCTCTGTTTTTGCTTCTGTCATTTATTTTGCCTACATGCCACCAATACAAATGTATTTGGTATTGAGGTATTCATCGATGCCTTGTCGCGCACCTTCTTGCCCTATGCCGGATTGTTTTACGCCGCCAAAGGGGGCCACTTCTGTCGAGATAACACCTTCGTTAACACCGACCATACCGTAATCCAGTGCCTCTGCAATCTTGAAGATTCGGTTGATGTCTTTGCTGTAGAAGTAGCTGGCCAATCCATAAATGGTGTCATTTGCCATTTCGATCAATTCGTCGTCATCACTGAAACGAATCACTGGCGCGATAGGGCCAAAGATCTCTGCTTGAACAATGTCCATGCTGTGTGAAACGTGGGTGAGCACGGTTGGTTCAAAAAAATGACCACCCAAATCATCACCGCCAGCGGACACCGTCGCACCTTGTTGAAGGGCTTGGTCGAGCAATGATTTAATTTTTAGCTTGGCGTTGTTGTCGATCAGCGGGCCAATGACCACATCGTCATCCAATCCGTTGCCGACGGTGAGTTCATCCACAGCCAACGAAAACTTATGAACGAATTCTTCGTATATTGCGTCGTGAACGTAGAAGCGGTTTGCACAGACGCAGGTCTGTCCGGCATTGCGGAATTTCGACGTGATAGCGCCTTTTACCGCTAAGTCGATATCCGCATCATCAAATACAACAAACGGCGCATTGCCGCCTAACTCCATGGATACGCGCTTCACTGAGTCCGCGCTTTGCTTCATTAATATGCGCCCAACATGGGTTGAGCCAGTAAATGAAATTTTTTGAATATGTGGGCTGTTACAAAACACATCGCCAATCATTGGGGCGTCTTCACTGGTCACGACCGCAAGAAGATCGTCCGGCAACCCCGCTTGGCGAGCGAGTTCAACCACAGCATATGCGCTCAACGGCGTTTGTATGGCGGGCTTGGCCACGAAACTGCAGCCTGCAGCAAGGGCTGGCGCGGCCTTTCGGGTAATCATGGCAATGGGGAAGTTCCATGGTGTTATCGCCGCAGCGACGCCCACAGGTTGTTTTACGGTCATGATCCGGCGGTCAGCTAAAGGTGTTGGTATCGTTTCGCCATATACGCGCTTGCCTTCTTCTGCAAACCATTGAACAAAAGACGCGCCATAAGCCACTTCACCACGAGATTCTGCCAACGGCTTCCCTTGTTCTAAGGTCATGATGCGGGCGAGATCTTCTTGGTTTTCCATCAGTAAGTCGTACCAACGCATCAAAATGGCCGCGCGGTGCTTCGCTGTGGTCTTTGCCCAATCCTGTTGTGCATCGCGGGCGCGAAGGATAATGGCTTCCACCTCTTCCCGTGAGTGTGCTTGAACATGGCCGAGCAAGGTTTGGTCGGCAGGGTTAGTGACAGGGATGGTATTATCGAGGCTGTCGCATAGCGCTGAAAGAAGCGATAGGTTTTTGATTTTTTTCATTACGTCACTTTGTCCTTGTGGTGTCAGTTCATCGCTAAGCAAGCAAAAGCAAAAAAACCTTCTTGTTTATGCATGGGTAGATTGCGCATAAGCACCACGAACGTAAACATGTAGGAAGCTGCGCAATTCGGGCGCGTTGAATCGTTTGAAGCGCACAAAACAGCTAACGCTAAAAACGATAAGTTTTCAAATGATGAAACTAGCCTAGCGATGAAAAAGACATGCCGCAACGTGGCCAATGTGAGCCAGAGCAGTGTTTGCATATCGAAATAAGAAAAGGCCAATGATTACTGGCCTTAAGACACATTAAGCGGGGAGCGCGCAGGAATACGCAGTGCGCCGTTACTTCGCCACGTTCCCAGCAACGTTCATGATATCCCACGTGCGTGAGAAAGGAGGGGCGTACGCGAAATCCATCATGCCAAGTTGTGTGGTTGTTACACCCATGGTGACGGCAACGGCCATGGCATCGATGCGGTGCACTGCGCCTTTGTATCCTGCGATTTGTGCGCCCAGCACGCGTTTTGTACCTGCTTCGTAAATCAGCTTCATGTGAAGATCAGATTGTCCGTCACAGTAGTTGGTATGGCATTTGTCTTTGATCACCAAGGTTTTCACATCAAAGCCTGCGTCAATTGCTTCACGCTCGGACAAGCCTGTACGACCGGCTTCCAATCCCATAACGCGAACACAGCTGGTGCCAAGTGAGCCAGGGAATTCGAACGCATCGCCGTCTGTTTGCGCGATGTTATCGCCAATCATTCGGCCCAATTTGTTTGCGCCGGTCGCCAGAGGAATGTAAACGTCTTTGTTTGAGATCGCGTTCCAAATCGTCGCGCAGTCACCCGCAGACCATATATCCGGCAATGACGTACGACCTTGACGATCGATACGAATTGCGCCGTTTGGTAGGGTTTCAATGCCGGTTTCTTTTAAAAACGCGGTGTTAGGTTTTACGCCTGTACACACCACCACCAAATCTGCTGGATATGTGCCTTTGTCGGTCGTAATGTGCGTCACGTTTTCATCGCCTTCAATCGCGAGTAACGACTCGCTGGTCAGGATGTCAACACCGGCTTTTTTCAGCTCTTCATAGAAATGAATACTGATTTCTGGGTCGAACGCATCCGGGATTAAACGTTCTTCACGTTCGATGAGGCGGACGTTTTTACCTTGGTGCACCATGGCTTCAGCGACCTCTAGGCCAATAAAACCTGATCCAATGATGGTGACATTTTTGCAGCTTTCTTGCGCAATGGCTTGCTTCAGTGCGATGCCATCATGCATGACGCGAAGTGTGAATACGCCGTCTTTATCCAGCCCTGATACTGGCGGTAACACTTCTTTCGCACCCGTCGCGATCATCAGTCGATCGTAATGGGTGACAAACACCTCGTTTTTGTGCGCTATTTCCAGCTTTTTGTTGTCAGCATCCACCTTGGTGACGCGATGCCCAATGTTGACTTGAATGCCGCGCTCGGCGAATTTGGCTGGCGTGAATTCAGACATGTACTCGTGGTTTTGGAATTCATCTGCTACATAGTAGGGCAGGCCACAGGCGCCAAATGAGATCACGTCTGACGCTTCATACACAATAATGTCAGCGTTCGGGTTTACACGGCGTGCTTTTGCAGCAGCGCTCATGCCTGCGGCTTCACCACCAATAATGACTATTTTCATGGGTTGTTTCCTAAAGAAAGTATCTAATGCTTCGTTATCTAAGCGCTCTCAAGGCGTGAGTTCAGCAGGAGAGTGATTAGGCATATCGAGCACAAAGTGGGGGCAAAAGCCCCCACGTTTATTCATTTGTGTTTGCGACTGTAAATCGGCAGATTGATGACAGTGTTTTCATCAAACGTTTATGCCGTTGCGTCTTCGCCATCGAGGTTGACGGGTTGTCCATCGTTGAAGATGTCCATGTCGGTTTCACCCATCAGTTTGCTGGTCACTGAACCTGCCGTAATTGAGCCAGACACGTTCAGTGCGGTGCGGCCCATGTCGATCAAGGGTTCGATGGAAATCAACAGACCGGCCAATGCAACCGGGAAATCAAGCGCTGACAGTACAATAAGCGCAGCGAACGTCGCGCCACCGCCAATGCCTGCAACACCGAATGAACTGATGGTGATGATGGCGACAAGTGTTACGATAAAGCCGATATCTAGCGGGTTGATGCCCATGGTTGGCGCGATCATCACTGCAAGCATGGCAGGGTAGATACCCGCACAGCCGTTCTGACCGATGGTTGAACCAAATGATGCCGCGAAGTTCGCGATACCGTTTGGAATGCCTAACGCTTTCTCTTGCGTCTGCACGTTCATTGGAATAGAAGCTGCGCTGCTGCGAGAGGTAAATGCAAACGTCAGTACTGGGATGATTTTCTTCAGGTGGCGAACAGGGTTCAGGCCAATCATTGCGATAATGGCAAGGTGGATAGCAAACATGCTGAACAATGCACCGTAAGAGGCAAGAACGAAGTTCGCCAAGTTTACGATGTCTGTATAGTTTGAACCTGAAATGACTTTGGTCATCAGAGCCAATACACCGTATGGCGTAAGGCGCAGAACCAGTGTCACCATGCGCATGACGATAGCTTGCGCAACGTTAATGAACTGTTCGAATGACGCAAAAATCTCAGGTTTTTTGCTTGCGATACCTGTGGCAGAAATGCCCACAAAGATAGAGAAGATCACGACGGCGATGGTCGACGTCTTACGTGAACCCGTCATGTCCAGGAATGGGTTAGCGGGGATGAACTCCAACAGCATGTTGGCGAAAGACATGGTTTCGACTTTGCCTAAATTGGTTTGAAGTGCTTCTGCACGCGCCATCTCTGCAGCGCCTGCAGTTAGGCCTTCAGCAGAAAGACCAAACATGACAGACCAAGCGATACCGACAAGCGCAGCAATCATCGTTGTAACGACCAAAACGCCAATCGTCATGCCACTGATTTTACCCAGTGATGAGCCGCCATTGAGCTTCAAAATCGCAGAAATGATGGACACCATCACCAATGGAATGATGATCATTTGAAGGAGTTTTACGTAGCCTTTACCAACAATGTCAAAATAATCAATGCTGGTTGCAATAATATCCGAGCCTGCACCGTA
>JBELME010000260.1:0-5898 GCA_042096095.1 Enterovibrio sp. | reverse complement strand
AGTACGAACTCCACAAGGGTCAACAACGGCAAATATTCTTTTCCTGATGGCAAGAAATCTTTGAATCTCTCTTGCGTTAACCCATTAATACAAATCACAAATTTCCCGCTGCGATCGCCCACTTTGTCGCCAATCACTGAGTCCATACCAATCGACGCATTGGCACGCCCCAAGCACATTTTCTGCTCTTCGGGAATTTCGACATGTCGCAATTCCCATTGGCGAATCGTCACGTCTTCTAAATCAAAACAGTGCGCAACAATGCCTGACACTACCTGTGGTGAACGGCTTCTTCCCGCCAACATGCCGGCATACGACAGCATCTTGCACCAGTTGATTGGCGTGTCGCCGCGCAGGTTTTCATCGGCCAATCCCACCAGCGCAAACAATTGTGCTGAGAACGCATCAGACGCATCTTCACGAAAACGAATGTAATAACGATACTTTCGCCAAATCTGGTAAATCAGCGAAATCAGTCGATGGTTGAAGAAATCGAGAAATGGCTTACGCAGCCCGGTTTCCGCATCCTCAGTCAAAATGTCTTCTAAGAAGAAACCCGGTAACGGCGATTGCGCGCCGCTCATGCCAAAAAAGGTGGTCTCTAATCGGAGCTTATCGCGCCCCACATCATCCAACGCGGTGACATCGCTTGATGCAAAGCCAAGACTTGGGTTCGAGGCGAACAACAATTTGCTCGACGCATCTGACGACTCCCCTTCTGGGTCTTCGTCTTTAATTTGATGGAGCAACTCCACCAACTGATAAAAGTTGTAAGCCCGCACATCTTGAGGCAACGCGGGTGTTACGCTGTCGCCTCCATTGTCGTCCGGTTTCATCGGAACATTGGGAGGCGCAGTTCCCTCTAAGTCAGAGGTTGCTGACCGTTCTGAATACCCCATGTGTACCTTTCCTGGTTATCTGCGTTGATCACGACAAGCTCGTGAAACGAATTGATACTGGCGTACAGCGAGAAAAATCGGCTTAACACTGTACCGAATAGGTAGAGTTCGCCTTCGGAGCCAAACGCGGATTGCACCAACGTGATTTCAGAACGCAAACCGCGAACGGCTAAGCCTCGGATCAACTTCTCAATCGGTGCAGACTGAATGTCGACAATGCCATCTAATCGATGACGAGAAACACGCTCAGCTTGGCGATCAACCAAGGCGCGGAAATCGTATGCGCGAAGCACTGACGACAACGCATCTTTGGATAACAACGACAAGTAGTTAAGCGACAGGTTGGAAATCAACGTCCATAGCAAGGTGCCATCAAGCATGGGGCGCATAGGTGCTGTTGGTTCGGTCAAGTTGCCAAACTTGGCATAGGCAGGCGATGTGTCAGTCGGCACACAGATATCGCCTTTACCTAGCTCCATCGGGAGTTGGCGGTTCGTGCAAGTTAGCGTCAGCGAAATGGCTTCACTGAAGCCGGTACACTCGGTTTCATCGCTGCGCACAAATGAAATGTGATGATCAAAGCCATCGCTATGAATGCTGTCTCGAACACGCACGCGGTAATACAAGGCTTTGCGATCTCTCGCGCGTTCGATTTCATGCTGGAAGCTCTCGAATGGGGTGTAATTTCTTATTTGCCCACGAATACGCCCGACATTGTTTTCTTGCCACCCTTGCACTTGATCGACACTGAACACCTCATAATGCGAGGCATAACGACTGGATGGGGTGACTTTGTATTCGGTGCTTTTCCCGGTGAGATCAATCGGATCTGCATCATGGGTAAAGAGGTTGATAACTGGCACACAGTAAAGCTCAAAGCTGTCCTCTTTTACACGCACATCCGGCGGCAGTGTTTTCGAAAAGCTAAAGCGCAACGTGAAATCACCCGTTGCTTTAGGTGGAATGTACTTACCTAAATCCTTCACTTCAAAGAACAAGAAGGCTTCAGGAAATGACAGATACTCCTGAAGAATGCGATAGCCTTCGTAGACGTTTTTTGGGTAAGGAAGAATGGCGTCTTCGGATTCGAAGCCCACCGCGCGAAAACTGTTTTTTGGCAAGGTAACGACGTGGTCACCGACCAGTATTTCGACTTTATCGAGGTAGTGACTCAACCACAGATACAACATCTGTGCGCTGTAAGTTTCACCCCCCAAGAAAAAGCGTAACGATTTTAATCCGATTTGACCGGCACTTTGGTCGCCCAAAATCGTCATGTCGACATCCACCAAAGACGCTTCACGGGTGTGCACGGTACTGACGCTGTTGCGACGCAGCGGGTATACCTCTGTGTCTCGACAGGTACTGAAATGACAAACCGTACCAAAGACAGGATTCGCATCGAGCTGCGTGCCTTTTTCGACCGTTTGCCCAAAGGTGATCGCCTTTTCATCAGGCGAGAACTGAACAATGCTGATGCTCGGCACAGGACGGAGATAGTTCGGCCACAGCATATTGATGATGGAATGCGTTAGCTCAGGAAACTCGTCTTCCACTTTTTCGCGAAGCCGTCCCGTCAGAAACGCAAAACCCTCAAGCAAACGCTCGACATCCGGGTCTGTGTTTCGACTGTTTAAAAAACGGGCAAGCTGCGGATAGACTTCCGTAAACTCGAGTCCTTGCTCTCTTAGGAAAGCAAGCTCATCCCTGAAATATCGATTCCTTGACACTTATACGACTCTGTATTTTCGATTGCTATCTAAAAGCAGATCAATCTGGAATTTGCGGTGAAGCGCACCCACATTGACCGACGCGACGATCTGGAACCGCAAGTTGAGCGGTGACCCGTTATCAGGCTGAACAATGATGTCCATGTTCTTGAGACGGGGTTCATAGGTTTGCAAGCAATGCCGGATTGCACGACGGATTTGCACAGCAAGATCGTGAGAGCTTAGCGATGCATCGTTGAAGTCGATAAGGCCTAATTCGGGCGCACTGAGGGATTCCCCAATGCGCGCGTTAAGCAGGTTCGACACATTGTGTTTCAACGACTCAAACACGTCGGCCGGATCGGGCCCTTGTGTCACAGAACGTTTTGGCGCGTCAGCTTCTAACCGTTGGAAGAAACTGACGCCATACGCACTGTCTTCTGCGTCAGGAAGTGCCATCTATTAGGCCTGATCCAAACGCCCTACGAGTGACAACTCAAAGTTGGCACCCATGTACTTGAAGTGTGGACGGACTGCCAGTGACACCTGGTACCAACCTGGATCACCCTCAACATCACTCACTTCAACCTTCGCTGCGCGAAGTGGACGACGGCTACGAACATCTGCCGGCGGATTTTCCTGATCTGCAACATACTGACGGATCCACGTGTTCAGCTCGCGCTCAAGATCTTGACGCTCTTTCCAAGAACCGATCTGCTCACGTTGTAGCACTTTGATGTAGTGCGCCAAACGGTTGATGATCATCATGTATGGAAGTTGCGTACCCAACTTGTAGTTGGTCTCGGCTTCTTTGCCTTCTTTGGTGTTCGGGAACACTTTTGGTTTTTGAATCGAGTTCGCAGAGAAGAATGCCGCGTTGTCACTGCCTTTACGCATGGTCAACGAGATGAAACCTTCTTCCGCCAATTCGAACTCTTTACGGTCAGTGATCAACACTTCTGTCGGAATTTTCGCTTGCAGCGCACCCAAAGATTCGAACAGGTGAACAGGCAGATCTTCAATCGCACCACCGCTTTGAGGACCGATAATGTTCGGACACCAACGGTACTTCGCGAAGCTCTCTGTCAACCGTGATGCCAATGCAAATGCAGTGTTACCCCATAGGTAGCTTTCGTGTGAATCGCTAACGTTTTCACGGTAGTTGAATGATGTGATTGGGTTTTCTACTGGATCATAAGGAACACGCAGTAGGAAACGTGGCGCAGTCAAACCTAGGTAGCGCGCATCTTCAGATTCACGCAGCGAGCGCCATTTGGTGTAACGCGGGCTTTCGAACGTTGCAGCAACGTCTTTTAGGTTTGGCAACTCTTCGAATGAATCGATACCGAAGAACTCTGGCGCAACCGATGAAAGGAACGGTGCGTGAGCCATTGCACCTACCGCACCAACGTACTGAAGAAGCTTCATGTCAGGGGTAGACGGCGTGAATGCATAGTTACCAACCAGTGCACCAACAGGCTCACCACCAAACTGACCATAACCAGCAGAGTAAACGTGCTTGTAAAGACCCGCTTGTGTGGTTTCCGGCGCGAATTCGAAGTCGTCAAGTAGCTCTTGCTTCGTTGCATGAAGCACTTCGACTTTGATGTTTTCACGGAAATCAGTGCGGTCAACAAGCAGTTTCAGACCACGCCAAGACGATTCCATTTCTTGCACAGGCGCACTGTGAAGAATTTCATCCATCTGTGAGCTGATCTTTTTGTCCAGCTCAACCAGCATTTGGTCAACCAATGCTTTGTTGACGGGCTCTTGATCTTGGTCAGAACCGATAAGGTTTTCGATGAATGCTGCCACGCCTTTCTTGGCAATGTCATAGCCTTCTTCGCTCGGTGCCATACGGGTTTGCGCCATGATGTCGTCGAGCAGACTACCTGTGGCGTAATCCGCGCTTTCGGGCGCTTTCTCTGTTACGGACATTAACAAAATCCTTTTCTCTTTCTTCGTGGGTTATGCGTCGTCTGCGGGTTGCTCTTCAGCCCCCACGAGATCGAGTTCAGCAAGAAGTTTCTCGCGTGACTCTTCAGAAGCCAGAAGCTCCTGTAGACGAGCACGGAAGGCAGGAATATTGCCAAGTGGGCCTTTTAGCGCCACGAGTGCTTCACGAAGTTCAACAATTTTGTTGAGCTCTGGCACTTGGCTGGCAATGGAATCTGGTGAGAAATCAGCCAGAGATTTGAATGACAGCTCAACAGGAAGCTCTTGACCTTCCTCTTCAGTCATTACATTCGGCACAGACGCGGATACGGAAAGGTTGCTTTCGCGCATTACCGACGTGAAGTTGTTTTTGTCTACCGAGACCGCTTCGCGCTCTTCGATAGATGTGTCTTCTGGGTGACCTTTAAAGTCGCCTAGAACCACAAGTTTCAACGGAAGTTCAATTTCCGCTTGGGCATCGCCTGTGGCAGGAACGTATTTAATATTGATACGTTCTTTAGGCGCTACACTTCCCTCTTTCGCCATTTTTTCGCTCTCCTTTTTCTAGAGAAATATCACCGGGTGGTGAGGATGATTCGACCTGTCAGTTGAGTCATAAATCGCAAAATGAATATCTAAACCGAATAAAGGTTTCATGTATTAAAAAAGGGACATGTCTTACTTTTTTAACAAATAAAAAACCAATAAAGGATGAAGACAAATTCATATTGCCTAAATCATGAATTAGTGAAGCTAAACCTTAGAAACATAAAAAGGCTTTAGCATATGCAAGCAGAGGGACATAGAAAGGGGGGTTGTTCACTTTTAATAGTAGGTGCAAACAAAAAGCACTAATTCATCGAGCATCTCAAAAAGAACGACGACCAACAACTACAAGCATGAGAGTGCAATCACATCCCATTGTTATAAATGAACTTTAATAGATACCACCTAAGAACCTTGCCAACCTTAAAAACTTAAAAAATTAAAAACTTAAAAACTTAAAAACTTAAAAACTTAAAAACTTAAAAACACTACAATGGCATCTTTTTGATGCTCTGTTTGGAACACAGACGCTGTGAACCATAAATTTTCTAATTATTTTTTATCGGTCTGAGAGGAACAATGAAAAGTAAGCTACCACACTCAATCAGACAACAACCTTATAATGAGTCAAGAATACGATGCGCTACAAGGTCAAATGTACTAAATTTTGTCTTAAAATATAAAACTCTGACCTCAGTCGCGCTTTATTAATTATGAAACATAGCGCTTAAAATGAAGATAGGGAAACCAATTAAATAACATAAGTATCTATAAACAATTTAGTAAATATCCACTTTGAGCGAAAATCA
>JBELME010000259.1:0-5935 GCA_042096095.1 Enterovibrio sp. | reverse complement strand
AGCAACGGGCAACCGGTTGATGGCCTAGGTGGCCCTCAGACAGAACAAAGCGTTCGCGAGATGCTAACCCGTCACTTGCCTAGCCAAGAAGAAATGGCCTTCAAACAAGCACAAGCCTTGATTGCCAACGAGCAATACACAGAAGCACAGGCCGTGTTAAAGCCACTTGAAACTGCTCTCGGCGAAGCGGGTTTGTTCAAGCTAGCCATGGCGGAATGCTATGTGGGAACACAGCAATATGACGCTGCTGAAGCCTTGCTTGCAACGGTACTCATGCAAGATCAAGACGCGCAATACAAAGCGCTGATTGCAAAAGTAGAGCTTCACAAACAAGCCGCGGATACCCCAGAGATCCGTGAGTTGCAGAAAGCCTACGATGCAGACCCAACCAATACATCGTTAGCGTTTGAGCTAGCGATTCAATTGAGCCAAGTGAACAAACAAGAAGAAGCACTAGAGCTTTTGATTGGTCTACTGCGTAAAGATTTAAATGCGCAAGATGGCGAAGCGAAGAAAACCATGATGGATATTCTCGCCGCATTGGGGCAAGGCAATGATGTTGCTGGACGCTACCGCCGCCAGCTTTACTCTCTTCTGTACTGATTTCCTTTCTCTGCAGTACCGAAAAAGCGCCTTCTCGGCGCTTTTTTTATCAATTTGTCATTGAGCGGTATTCTTCGTTTAATCAGAGGAAGACAAAGCTTCAATAATTGGGCAACACGCGCTGTCATTTCCAGGACATGCACTGGCCAGCGTTTTCAAGCTCGTTTTCATGGCTTGAAGCTCCTTGATTTTCTCATCAATCTCGTCAATTTTTTCCAAGGCCTTTTGCTTTACATCAGCACTTTTGCGGTTTGGGTTTCTCGACAGATCGAGCAATGCCTGACATTCATCGAGGCTAAATCCCACGAGCCGAGAGCGGCGGATCATTTGCAGTTCATTTACCTGTCGCTCGTTGTAATCGCGATAGCCGTTTTCACTGCGTGATGGCTCGCTTATCACGCCCTTTTGTTCGTAAAAGCGAATGGTTTTGGCGTTTAAACCCGTAATGCGGGACACCTCATTAATCTTCATGACTCACTCCTGCTGACTCAATATCACAGCATTAACATCGCGCTTGACCTTACATCTACTGGAAGGTTTATGCTTGGCATTATGAACAAAAGGCCTGCTTGATCGCAAGCAAGGCATGCTAAGTAAAAGGTATGACTCATGGCTGATTTAGACACTGTTGTCGCATCAACGCCGACATCAGACACATCGGTGATCACGCTTCCCCTTTCAGGATTGCGCTGTATGGGTTGCGCACGAAAAGTGAAAAGTGCAGCAGAAGCCATTGAAGGCGTAACGTTTGTTGATGCTGACACGCACTCACTGACGGTCAATGCGGATGCGCCGCTTGATTCTATTGTAGAAGCCATTAATGCGCTGGGTTATCAGGCGGGTAACACCATTACTGTTCCGCTTGCAGGGCTGAGCTGCGGCAAGTGCGTTGCCAAACTGACGCGTGCGTTTGCATCAAACCCGCACGTATTTTCGCAGGACATCAGCAAAACAGAAGCCAGCATTACAGGGTTGCTCGATAAAGACACCGTGATTCAGGTTGTCGAAGCCAAGGGGTATCACGTGCCTGTAGCCTCAGACGCGGAAAGCACTTCATATGATGAAGCCGCACCTGAGCCTCTCACAGACACCAAAGCTGAATCCGAAGAAAAGCCACGTACTTCAGCACACACTCAGCAACTGATTCTTTCCGGCATGAGCTGTGCGAGCTGCGTTTCATCCATTGAAAAAGCGGTCAGTGCCGTTGCGGGCGTTAATACCGTCAACGTGAATTTAGCGGAGCGCACTGCACTCATCTCTGGCGATGTGGATGCGAACCAGTTAATTACCGCGATTGAGCAAGCAGGCTATGGCGCTGAACTCAGCGAAGATGAAGCGACACGTCGAGAACGCCAAGCGGCACTTCATACCGCGCAATTTGCCGAACATAAACGCAATACTTGGCTCGCCCTAGGCCTCGGTGCGCCGTTGATGCTGTGGGGCATGCTCGGCGGCACCATGAGTGTGGAAAGCACCGCCAGCCAAATCGGTTGGGGCATCATTGCCGTCGTGACCTTGCTGTTGCTTTGCACTGCGGGTAAACACTTCTTCGTGAATGCGTTTAAAGCTGCACGACATCATCGCGCCAGCATGGACACGCTTGTCGCATTGGGGACAGGCTCTGCATGGCTTTACTCCACGGCAGTTGTTCTCGCACCTGCGCTTTTCCCTGAACAAGCTCGCCATGTGTATTTCGAAGCAACTGCCATGATTCTCGGCCTTGTAACATTGGGGCATGCGCTGGAAGCCAAAGCGCGCGCATCCACGTCCAAGGCGTTAGATCGCTTACTCGATCTCCAACCTGCGACCGCCATCGTCGTTGAAAATGGCCAAGAACGCGAAGTGGCCTTAGCCAATGTTCAAGCCGGCATGATGCTACGCGTGAAACCGGGCAGCAAAATTGCGGTTGATGGCATTGTTGAAGAGGGTGACACCTTTGTTGATGAATCCATGCTGACGGGCGAACCGCTTGCGGTGCGCAAAACCCACGGTGATACCTTGCATGCGGGCACCATCAATCAACATGGCAGTTTGTTATTTAAAGCGACCGGCATCGGCAGCGATACCATGTTGTCACGCATCATCCAATTGGTGCGTCAGGCACAAAGCAGTAAGCCTGCTTTGGCGCGAATGGCGGATACCGTGTCTGCCATTTTCGTCCCGACCGTCATGATCATCGCGATTTTAACGGCGCTCGGCTGGTACAACTTTGGGCCAGACCCAAAACTGAGCTTCATGCTTGTCACAGCCACCACGGTGCTCATCATCGCCTGCCCTTGCGCATTGGGATTAGCCACACCGATGTCTGTTACAACAGGCGTTGGCCGAGCGGCAGAGCTGGGCGTTCTGATCCGTGATGCAGAGGCGCTTCAACACGCGTCACGCATCGATACCGTTGTGCTCGACAAAACGGGCACGCTCACCGAAGGCAAGCCGCAGGTAACATCCATCCTTGCCATGCAGGGAACGGATGATGATTTGCTGCGTATTTCCGCCAGCCTTGAACAAGGCTCTGAGCATCCACTTGCCAAGGCCGTGATTGATGCTGCAAATGACCGTGCCCTCTCTCTAGCGGCTGTCAGCCAGTTTGAAGGTATTCCCGGTAAGGGGCTAAAAGCCGTCATCGATGGTCAAACCTACTTACTCGGCAATGCGCGTTTGTTGGAAGAGAACCATATCGTTCTCTCAGCACATGCGAACGCGGCCAAAAACGTCGCCATGCAAGGTGAAACGGCGGTCTCTCTCGCCACGGACGGCCAATTGCTTGGCATCATCGGCATTAGTGACCCACTGCGTCATGATTCCAAGGCCGCCGTTACTCGCTTAAATGCGCTCGGTTATAAGGTGGTGATGCTGACGGGAGATCATCCCGATACCGCGAACGCCATTGCTGCTTTAGCAGGAATCGAAGAGGTGGTTGCCGGCGTTCTGCCTGACGGTAAAGCCGATGAAATCACGCGCCTTCACGCGCAAGGGCGTCGTGTTGCCATGATTGGTGATGGCATCAACGATGCTCCTGCGTTAGCAAAAGCAGAAGTGGGGATTGCAATAGGCAGCGGCAGCGACGTGGCCATCGAAAGCGCGCAAATGACGCTAATGCGTCACTCCATTGATGCAGCAACGGACGGTCTTTTACTTTCCAAAGCGACGCTCAGAAACATGAAGGAAAACCTGTTTGGCGCATTTGTTTACAATTCACTGGGTATTCCCATTGCCGCGGGTGTGCTATATCCCCTCACCGGCACGTTACTGAGTCCGGTCGTTGCGGGCGCAGCCATGGCTTTGTCTTCCATTACGGTTGTGATGAACGCCAATCGACTGCGTTGGTTTACCCCCAAACGAGGTAACGCATGATCATTAACATCATTGGCATTGGCCTGATTGGACTGATCATCTGGTGGTTTTGGCTATCAGATAAAAAAGATCCCCATAGTAAATAATGCTTTCTTGGCGGCAGTCGCTTCGAAGGCTGCTGTACCCGTTAGCGATAATAATCTGGCAGACGGCGTGAAATACTCGCCGCATTGCTGCAATAAGATCTCGACGCATTGAGGAGAAACACAATGAAAAACATGCCGAAGTTCGCCGCACTATCCCTTGCTCTGCTTTCAGCAAGCACATTGGCTGCAACAGGTACAACCTATAAGTCTCCATACTGCGGCTGTTGCAAAGACTGGGTAAAGCACATGGAAGACAATGGCTTCAACATGATTTCTGAAGATCACGTCAATATGGACCCCATTAAAGCAAAATTAGGTATCAGGCCTCAGCTAGCTTCATGCCACACAACCGTTATTGATGGGTATGTATTTGAAGGCCATATTCCGGCAAGCGATGTGAAAAGCTTCTTAGAGAAGAAACCGAAACTGGCAGGCCTTGCGGTACCTGGCATGCCTATGGGCTCTCCGGGTATGGAATATGGCAACCAGAAAGATGCCTATAACGTTGTTGCCTTTTCTCACACAGGCATGACCATGGTGTATAACAAGCACAACTAAAGCTGGCTTTTACACCCATAGCCTCCATACTGAAAAAACCACTGGTATGGAGGCTTCATGAAACGTTTTTTCCCCGCGCTATTTTCATTTTTTTTTGCGCAAGCTGTCACGGCTGATCCTTTGGTATGGCAAGCCCAAAGAGGCGACCTCACCTATACCCTTATGGGCTCGGTCCATGTCGGCAAGCCAGAATTTTACCCACTTCCCGACACGATTAATTCTCGCTTTGCGACGGCTGACGCCTTGATTGTTGAAGTCGATATCATTAACGACACCCAATTAAATATGCCCAAAGGCAAACCATCTGGCGATGTAATAACGTCACAACAACGTAATCAACTCGCTCAAATCGCTCAAGAACTCGGCTACACAGATTCAGTACTGCCAAGATGCCGCCTTGGCAAACAGCCATGGTCTTGCAGATAGCGCAAACTCAGGCGTTAGATCTTCAACAAATACTGGGCGTCGACCTACGTTTTCTCTCCCGAACCGACAGTCTCAATATTCCAATCATCAGTTTAGAAACCATGCAAGAACAAATAGATCTGCTCGCTAACGCCCGTGATAATGGTATTGAACTGCTCGACGATACCTTGCTGTACTGGGATCTGTCGAAGGATTTTATATCTTGTATGATAGAAGCATGGCGCCTCGGTGACGGTGAGAAAATTACCGCCATCGCTGAGGAAATGAGCGATACAAATGATTTAGAACGTAAGATTCTTGTCGATAGAAACCTGAACTGGATTGAAATGTTGACCGATTCAGCACAAGTACCGAATGGAGATTATGTGGTGATTGTTGGCGCGCTACATTTTCCGGGGGATGAGGGGCTATTGGCCTTATTGGAAAAAAAGGGGTTCACTATCACGCAATTGAACCAAGGACAAAAAGCAGAGTGTGAACTGCCTGAGTTACCTTAGCGAGAAGAAGGTCGGCCTTAGCTGCCGACCACCACTTTGGTCACAATCATTGATACGAAGAAAAGCAAAATAAACCAAATAATGAATGACTTGCGCATAGAACTACCCTGTTGGTGCTGATTGGATTCTTTGATGGTGGATATTTTACCGCAATGAGGTGGCTGTGGTAGTGAGATTTCGAGTTTCGAGTTTCGAGTTTCGGAATAGCCTACTCTACATGAATATCACCAACTCGCTTTTCGTCTATACGCTCTCGCTTTTCTCGCCACGCGAATCTGCTCTTACTCGCTATCTTCTATTTTGATAACCAACCCCACAGACGCAAAAAAGGCTCTGCATTTCTGCAAAGCCTTTCGAAGGTGGTCGGTGAAGAGGGATTCGAACCCCCGACCCTCTGGTCCCAAACCAGAT
>JBELME010000258.1:0-5980 GCA_042096095.1 Enterovibrio sp. | reverse complement strand
AACCGGGAACGGCACCAAGTAACTTAGCCATCATCGGCCGCTACATTTTGACACCAGACATTTTCGACATTCTCGAAAATACTGAGCCAGGTAAAAACGGTGAGATTCAAATTACCGATGCGCTGCTCAAACAAGCACAAGACGGCTGTGTGCTTGCGTATAAATTCAAAGGCGAACGTTTCGACTGCGGCAGCGTAGAAGGCTTCATTGAAGCAACTAACTACTGCTACGAAAACATTTACCTGCAATCTGACGCACCAAACCAGCCAAAAACCGTGAAGTGTTAATCACATTTCTTCGCGCTTTTAGACACTAAAATCTGCTCAGAGTAGACTCAAACAAAGCTGTATGTTTATACAGCTTTGTTCTTTTTCATCACGTCTATTTATGGGATACTCAATTCATTAGTCATTTCATCAGACAACGCGCTGACCAATAGGCAAGGTGGACATGGATACGATCGACGTCAGAGGGGCTCGCACCCATAATTTAAAGAACATCAATCTGACTATCCCTAGGGACAAGCTGGTTGTGATCACCGGCCTTTCTGGCTCAGGTAAGTCTTCACTCGCGTTTGACACCTTGTATGCAGAGGGGCAACGCCGCTACGTTGAATCGCTCTCCGCCTATGCTCGCCAGTTCTTGTCGCTGATGGAAAAACCTGACGTTGACCATATTGACGGTTTATCGCCTGCCATTTCGATTGAACAAAAGTCCACGTCACACAACCCACGTTCTACCGTCGGCACCATCACCGAAGTTTACGATTACCTGCGTCTGCTTTATGCACGCGTCGGCGATCCGCGGTGTCCTACACACAATGTCACGCTTGAAGCACAAACCGTCAGTCAGATGGTCGACAAAGTGTTGGAACGCGAAGAAGGCACGAAGTTGATGCTGCTCGCCCCTATAGTGAAAGAACGTAAGGGTGAACACGTTAAAACGCTCGAAAACTTGGTCGCACATGGTTTTATCCGTGCGCGCATCGACGGCGAAGTGTGTGATCTGTCCGATCCTCCGACTCTTGAGCTTCACAAGAAGCACACCATTGAAGTGGTGGTTGACCGATTTAAGGTTCGTGATGACTTGCAGCAGCGTTTGGCTGAATCCTTTGAAACCGCGCTAGAGCTGACTGGCGGTACTGCCGTTGTCAGTCACATGGACGGCGACGGTGATGACATGGTGTTCTCAGCTAACTTTGCCTGTCCACATTGTGGCTACAGCATGCAAGAGCTTGAACCCCGCCTGTTCTCTTTCAATAACCCAGCAGGGGCATGCCCAACGTGTGACGGCTTAGGGGTTCAGCAATTCTTTGATGAAAACCGCGTGGTACAAAACGAAGCCGTGAGCCTTGCAGGTGGTGCAATTCGTGGATGGGATCGTCGCAACTTTTACTATTTTCAGATGCTCACTTCACTGGCAGAACATTATAAGTTCGACATTGAAGCGCCATGGGAAAGCCTGACCCCCAAGATCCGCGATGTGGTGCTAAACGGCTCAGGTACCACAGACATTGCCTTTAAGTACGTCAACGATCGTGGCGATATCACGGTACGCAAACACCCATTTGAAGGTATTTTAAATAACCTCAATCGCCGTTACCGCGACACTGAATCCATGGCGGTGCGCGAAGAACTCGCCAAATACATCGCCAACAAACCATGCGGCAGCTGCGGCGGTTCTCGCCTTCGTGAAGAAGCTCGCCACGTTTTTGTTGCCGACACCAATCTGCCAGCCGTGTGTGAAATGAGCATTCACGAAGCCCTCGACTTCTTCGCAGGCTTACAGCTTGAAGGTCAACGCGCGCAAATCGCCGACAAGGTACTGAAAGAAATTCACGACCGTCTGCGTTTCTTGGTCAACGTGGGCCTGAACTACCTGAGCTTATACCGAAGTGCTGATACCCTCTCGGGCGGCGAAGCGCAGCGTATTCGTCTTGCTAGCCAAATTGGTGCGGGGCTTGTGGGTGTGATGTATGTGTTGGATGAGCCGTCTATTGGCCTTCATCAGCGCGATAATGAACGTCTTTTGAGCACCCTTGATCACCTGAGAAACCTCGGTAATACCGTCTTGGTGGTAGAGCACGACGAAGATGCAATTCGTGCCGCAGACCACATCATTGATATCGGCCCAGGGGCGGGTGTACATGGTGGTTATGTGGTGGCGGAAGGCACTTACGAAGACATCATTGCCAATGAAGACTCACTGACAGGCCAGTACCTCAGCGGTAAAAAACAAATCATGATGCCTGCCGAGCGCACGCCGTATGATCCTGAGAAAGTCGTGCGTTTGCTTGGCGCGACAGGTAACAACCTTAGCAACGTAGATTTGACCCTGCCTGTTGGTTTGTTTACCTGTGTAACGGGCGTCTCCGGTTCAGGCAAATCCACACTGATTAACGACACCTTCTACAAAATCGCCCACCAGCGACTGAATGGTGCCACCACAGGTGAACCTGCGCCGTTTAAAGATATCGAAGGCATTGGCCATTTCGACAAAGTGATCGACATTGACCAAAGCCCGATAGGGCGCACTCCGCGTTCGAACCCTGCTACCTACACAGGCATTTTCACGCCAATCCGTGAATTGTTCGCAGGCACACAAGAATCTCGTGCACGCGGTTACAAAGTCGGACGCTTTAGCTTTAACGTGAAAGGCGGACGCTGTGAAGCCTGCCAAGGTGATGGTGTTATCAAGGTAGAGATGCACTTTTTGCCAGATGTGTATGTGCCTTGTGATGTGTGTAAAGGGAAACGCTATAACCGCGAAACCTTGGAAATTCGCTACAAAGGCAAAACCATCGACGAAGTGTTGGAAATGACCGTTGAAGATGCGCGCGAGTACTTTGACGCCGTGCCAGCGATTGCCCGTAAGCTTCAAACTTTGATGGATGTAGGCTTGTCGTATATCCGCTTAGGCCAAGCGGCAACCACCTTGTCTGGCGGTGAAGCGCAACGCGTGAAGCTGGCGCGAGAGCTGTCGAAGCGCGATACAGGTAAAACGCTGTACATCCTCGATGAACCAACAACAGGCCTACACTTCCACGACATTCAGCAGTTACTGACCGTGCTTCATCGCCTGCGCGATCACGGCAATACCATTGTGGTCATCGAGCACAACTTGGATGTTATCAAAACAGCAGACTGGATTGTCGACCTCGGCCCTGAAGGCGGAAGCGGTGGCGGTTTGATTGTCGCAGAAGGGACACCAGAAGACGTTGCGAAGGTGAAAGGCTCACACACCGCACGCTTCTTGAAACCATTATTGAAGAAAAAGGGCAAATAGACCGATACTTTCGGTAACCTATCCCCCTCACTCACCACCTCGTAAGAGGTGGTTTTACATTGATAGTAGAAAGCATGTCGACAACGCGAATTCCTATTCGCTGGCCATCCAAAGTGGCGAGCAAGCCTTTAGTTAAACCCGTACTCATTGTGCTGGCGACGCTTTTTTTGCTCTGTTTTCCGCTCAATCAAATACCGCTGTCAGTCACAGGCATTCAACACCCAGCGATTTCAACCTCGTTCATGTTGTGTGTCGCCATGATCTGTTTTGGTGGTTTAGAGATCGCTCGACAACGCCGATTTAGTCTGACCAAACTGACAGGATGGATTGCGCTCAGCACCTTGCTCGCGTCACTCCCCGCCTTCTATCTTCATGCGAACACCAGTGCGGCACTATGGCACGCAGGGCTCGCGTTATTGAGCTTGCTGCTTTTTGTTACCTTGCAGCAATTTAGTTTCAGCCATGTTCAGCGTCAGTATTTGCTTTGGCTGCCGTTGATTGCTGGGTGGATATTCGCACTGCCTTTCGTTGTGCCTCCACTCATTGAAGCATTCGAACACGACGCACCTTATTTCCTGACAGTTCAGCGAGTAGGCATTGCAAAGAACACCACAGCCATGGTGCTACTTACCGCACTCGCCTTGTCGGCCTATTTGCTAGCACGAACCCGCGCCTACAAACGCACCATCATCGCTCAGCACATTGCATTGCTGCTCACGCCGTTGCTGTGCATTACCGCTTTGATGTCGCTTCGTGAACCTTGGCTGATCACGTTCACCCTGCTGATGGTTGCACTTGCACAACCTTTCTTGTTGCGCTTCTGTCCCAAGTTACATCATGGACTTTGGAACATCATTGTCTTGGCAGCTTTTGTGATTGCAGGACAAGCAAACTGGCTACCAACGGGCGCCCTTTTTGCGGAAAGGTTCTCCCCCAGCGAATGGCAACTGTTAGGGCAAACCACAGCGCTGGCAAAAACGGCGCATTTTGAAGGTGTGGGGTTAGGTCAGCTTACAGTGGCGCAATTGCAGTTTGGGCTCTCACACGGAAACGCCTTGCCCATTGATACGCCTTACCTAAGCTGGTTGCTTGCAACAATCACCGAGGGCGGTATTGCCATATGGGGGAGTGTCGTCCTCTTGGGTGGGCTGATCATTAAACGCATAGCTGACGCGCCGGGCGGCACGCGATTGATGCTGACGGCAATCATCCTCCCGTCCATTGTCGGCATTGCTGCAACATCGTTTGTATCGACAAACCCCGTTCTCGCCTTGCTGTTTGTCGTCTTGGTCTATTGGATTGACAACTTGTCTGCACGCTACGAACGCATCAGCCTAGCACGCATTAGGCCACTTACTATTGGCGCGACAACGCTATTAGTGTCAACAGTATGTTTGGTTGTTAGCTCTATCTATTTGGGCGAGCAAGCGCTGCACACCTATGACATCAAAGACAACAAGTTATCCCAGTATCAAACACACCCTTGGTGGACATCGTTTTATCAACAAGAAGCAGGTAAACGCGACTTTTTGGAAGACGTCGAACATAATGACAAACGTGCTCAGGCGACGTATCTCAGACAACAAATCCGACACCTTTCAACACGCCCGACGGCGGAAGGGTATCAGTCTTTGATCGAGTTGGCGCTGCTGACAGGCGACCGCGCGATTGCGAGACAGATCCAACAGGAAGCTAGCACATTGTTTCCATACGTGACATTTCAGCCTAACTTTTCATATTTTGAAGAATCAGAATCTGACGCTGAAAAACCATAAACGCCCTCAATCACAAACGCCCTGACAAGTCAGGGCGTTTTTTAGGTGTTTGTAACCGAAAAGGGCAAACGTTTAACCAAGCACATCCTTTAAGGCTTTGGCACAAAGCGCAATGTTTTCTTTTCTCGCTGCATAGCCCATCAACCCGATACGCCATGCTTTGCCCCCTAACGCGCCAAGGCCAGCACCAATTTCAAGGTTATATTCATTCAATAAGCGCTGACGAACAAGGGCATCATCAACCCCATCAGGAATCGCGACGGCGTTGAGTTGAGGAAGGCGGTACGCCTCATCAACCAAGAACTCAATCCCCAGCGCTTCAAGTTCTGATTTCAGCAGGTCATGCATATCACGATGGCGTTGCCATGCGTTCTCCAAGCCTTCTTGTTGCAGCATCAATAACGACTCATGCAACGCATACAAGCTGTTGACGGGCGCGGTATGGTGGTAGCTTCGCTTCCCTTCACCACTCCAATAACCCAGCACCAAGCTTTGATCTAAGAACCAGCTTTGTACTTTTCCATCGTGCGTTTTCATTCTTTCAACGGCACGCGGTGAGAAGGTCACTGGCGATAAGCCCGGTACACATGACAAACACTTTTGGCTGCCGGAATAAACAGCATCAAGTTGCCATTCGTCAACCAACAAAGGCACACCGCCGAGCGATGTCACAGCATCCACGATGGTTAAACAGTCATGCTGACGTGCTAACGCTGATAAGGCCTTCGCGTCACTCAACGCACCGGTGGACGTTTCAGCATGCACAAATGCCACAATTGACGCATCGGGATTGGCGTTTAACGCCGCGTCCACTTTACTCACATCAACGGGCTTTCCCCACTCATCATCAACCATCACTGCCGTCGCGCCACAGCGCTCAACGTTTTCACGCATACGATCGCCAAACACACCATTACGAC
>JBELME010000257.1:0-5988 GCA_042096095.1 Enterovibrio sp. | reverse complement strand
ACTATTCCTACAAGAATTTGCCTTGAATTGAACACTCTGATGGCCTCTGACATCGCGCATCTTCAGGTTGTTTGGGTATGTTTCCCCTCTAAATACGTGATAAATGCCTCGCAGAGCGTGTTCACAGGCGGTTCTTTCGCCATCTCAGCCTCCAACATCTTGCCAAAATTTAGAATCGTGATATTTTCTTGCCAAATTTTCTCAATTGGAAAAGTGACCATGCCAAAGGCAAGTGAAATTAAAAAGAACGCAGTGATTGAACATGGCGGCAAAGTGCTGGCGGTTAAAGACATTGCTAAACTGACTCCAGCTGGCCGTGCAGGCACCAGCCTTTACAGAATGCGTCTTTACGATGTGGCGACTGGCGCTAAGTATGATGAAAGCTTCAAAGCGGATGACATGCTTCCACTGGCTGATTTCAGCCGTCACGCTGCGGATTTTTCTTACATCGATGGTGACGAGTACATCTTCATGGATAGCGAAGACTACACGCCATACCACTTCAACAAGGAAACCATCGCTGAAGAAGTGCTGTTTATTACTGAAGAGACCAAAGGCATTCAGGTTCTAACAGTCAGCGACCGCCCTGTCGCGATCGAACTGCCATCTACTGTTGATATGGTTATCACTGATACATCTCCTTATATCAAAGGTGCATCAGCGAGTGCGCGCACTAAGCCAGCAACCGTGTCTACTGGTCTGACTGTTCAAGTGCCTGAGTACATCGGTACTGGCGACAAAATCCGCATCAACACTGCGGAACACAAATTCATGAGCCGCGCGTAATTTCACGCCGTATCGCTCAAAAAACTAGAAGCCTCGATAGCGATATCGGGGCTTTTTTGCTTTTAGATGCGAGGAGCGAGATGGCGAGAAAGAGCAGATAAAGCAGATAAAGCAGATAAAGCAGATAAAGCAGATAAAGCAGATAAAGCAGATAAAGCAAAACATGGTGGTCTTCTTGTCGATGCTTTCAAGGAAAGCTCCCATGAAAAAGACGCCCAAAGAAAAGCAAACAGCACATCATATTTCGCGTTCACATTTTTTCGACATCACTGCCCTTACGCTATCAGCCTGAGACCGAAGGCTCTTTCAGACTCAACAATGACAAGGCCGAAAGGGAGACAGGTACACATTGACTCTGATGTTAAGGAAAGACAAATGAAAAAAATGATCTTAAGTGGTGTTGTATTGGCGACCTTGAGCGCATTCAGTGTTCCAAGCTTCGCAGCAAAAGACGCCGACATCATCAGCGAGCAAGACGCGATCATAGCGGCACTTGCAGCAGTCGGCGTAGAAGTGCTTGGTATCCGTTTTGACGAACCAGACTCGCAGTGGGATGTATTCGTTAAGTCAGGCGCAAAAGCGTATGAAGTGGAAGTCGACGCTGCAAGCGGCAAGATCGTCGCGGCTGAAGAGGAAAGCCTTGCAGAAATTAAAGCGGAGCTTTCGGGCGACCTTTCCCACGAAGGCGTGATCGGCGACGTTGATAAGTAACGCGCTCACCCTACGCATTTAGCGACCAAGGGTTAGGAGAGAGAAACCAGAAAACAATTTTCTCCTCGCTTTTCCCTCATACGAAAACGCCCAGAGTTATTGGCTCTGGGCGTTGTTTCTTAACCCTTTGAACTAATCGGTGGTATCACGATCAGATCATTCGAGTCTCATATCTCCCGCTCTTTCTCGAATCTCTTATCTCGAATCTTTTATCTCGCACCTCACCTCTCCTGTCTCGCACCCTGCTCTTCCATCGCCCCCACCAATCACAGCAATAGCCAGAACCACATAGCCTTTGTCCTTCATCCGTAATACTGTTCAATCAACAGAGAAAAACAGAATAAAAGACAAAGGGAAGATTATGAGTTCAATTACTGTTCGTTGCCCGAGTTGCCATAAAAACAACCAGTTTCCAGTTGAACGCCTGAATGACCAACCAAAATGTGGCGCATGTAAGTCTCCGTTAGTGAATGGCAAGCCAATAGAAGGCACTGCGGCGAATATGGATGCGCTGTTCTCATCTGGAAAACCTGTTGTTGTTGATTTTTGGGCGCCGTGGTGCGGACCATGCCAAGGGTTTGCACCTGTCTTTGAGGCGACGGCTGTCAGCAAAGCAGACGATGTGATTTTCGTGAAAATAAACACCGAAGAAGAACAAACGCTGGCGGCGAAATACCGCATTCGTAGCATTCCGACCATCATGGTGTTTAACGAAGGAAAAATGGTGAAACAAATCAACGGTGCCCTGCCTCAGTCAGAGTTCACCTCATGGCTAGAACAAGCCATCTAGTTTGGTGATGAGGTGGTTTGCCTCCTGACACTACAACAATCAACAAAAGGGCATAGCGTGCCCTTTTTTATTTTCTCATGCCAACCAGTAGGCATAACAAACTCAGGGTTGTTATAGAACGCACTAAGTGATAATAGTTATCATTACATAAAAGAAAGCAAATTAAAGGGCTGCCGATGGATTCAAGACAGCAAATCTACAATGCCTACTTCAAAGCTAAAGATAGGTTCGACGAGGACGGAAATACATTTGGCTACGAACCCGACATCGTTCAAGGGTTTGTACAAACAGGATTAATGTTAGCGTCTTATCATGAGCTTGGATCAGAACATGAGAGCGTCTTGCTGAATGAGCTCTTTCTTCGTCAAGTGTATTTTAGGCTACTTGATGCCATTCAAAGCCCTTATAAAAGCCAAAGCTTTCGGCGTGTTTGCCTCGACGGGGTTCACAGTCCCCTCTACGCACTCCAACGTCATTACGTACAAGTACCAGATGGCGACCGAAAATTTGCCCAACTTCAGCTGATGCTACAACGCCTTCAAGCACCGCTAGATTGATTCCAAAAGGACAGGATATGACGCAGACATTCCGCACCGAAACAGACAGCATGGGTGACGTAAACGTCCCTGAGAATGCACTTTATCAAGCACAAACCCAACGTGCTGTCGACAATTTCGCGTTCAGTAAGCACACCATGCCCGTGTCGTTTGTTCAGGCGCTCGCTTACATAAAACAAACAGCTGCACTGACCAATGCGCAACTTGGACTACTGGAAGGCGACATTGCGCAAGTGATCGCCGAGGCGTCTCAAGACATCATCAACGGCCAACATCTTGATCAGTTTCCTATTGATGTCTTCCAAACCGGCTCTGGCACTAGTTCAAATATGAATGCCAATGAAGTGATTGCGACCCTTGCGAGCAAAGCCCTATGTGGCGAAGTATCCCCAAATGATCACGTGAATATGGGCCAAAGCAGCAACGACGTTATCCCGACAGCAATTCAGATCAGTAGCATATTGAGCGTTGAGAAACAGCTCTTACCCGCCCTAGAGCACTTGATTTCCACCTTGAGTGAAAAGCGCATTGAAGTGGGAAATACCGTAAAAACAGGTCGAACCCATTTAATGGACGCAATGCCCGTGACGTTCGACCAAGAACTGGCAGGATGGCAATATCAAATTGACCATGCAAAATGCGCTATAGAACAGAGTTTGTCTGCGGTACGCGCCCTAGCCCAAGGCGGCACAGCCGTCGGGACAGGGATTAATGCAGACCCTCGTTTTGCAGCGACGTTTGCGGATAATCTATCGCAACTCACCAAAACGACCTTTACGCCGAGCGTGAATTTTTTCTTTAACCTCAGCAGCCAAGACGCCATTGTGGCGCTTTCGGGACAATTAAAAACCGCCGCTGTCGCCATCATGAAAATCGCCAATGATTTACGTTGGATGAACTCTGGCCCGTTAGCGGGATTGGGAGAGATTGAGCTTCAAGCATTGCAACCGGGCTCGTCGATCATGCCGGGGAAAGT
Source organism: Enterovibrio sp. (assembly GCA_042096095.1). Lineage (GTDB taxonomy): Bacteria > Pseudomonadota > Gammaproteobacteria > Enterobacterales > Vibrionaceae > Enterovibrio. The sequence continues at coordinate 2,168 of JBELME010000257.1, read as the reverse complement.
AAACCCAGTAATCCCTGAAGCAGCAGCCATGGCGTCTGCGCAAGTGATTGGCAACGACACAACTATTACGGTTGCAGGGCAATCTGGCAATTTCCAACTCAATGTGATGCTGCCCGTTATTGCGCATAACATTCTGGAAAGTATCGACTTACTGGCGAACTGCGCAAATGCATTGGCCGACAAAGCCATCAAAACGTTTACGATGCGAGAAGACAACCTCAACATTGCGCTGGCAAAGAACCCGATTCTCGTCACGGCGCTAAACCCAGTGATCGGTTATTTGAAGGCAGCAGACATCGCGAAGAAAGCCTACAAAGAAGGGCGTGCGATCATTGATGTAGCAGAAGAAGAGACAGAATTAGACAAAGCGACACTTGAGCGTTTGCTTGATCCTACTGCGCTAACGAAAGGCGGCGTTGCAAACTAACGCTGAAATATACAATAAAAAAAAGCCCTCCAAGGAGGGCTATATTGCTCGCTGCCGACAAGCACAATTCTAAATAAAAAATGAAATAGGTAAACACAACACTGCATCACTCAGAAAAACCTATTTCAAATGTGTTTTAGAACACACACATACTGACTATCCATGTCAACGAGAACACTGTAGATTAAACGCACATTGCGTTTAAAAAATAAAAAAGACAGGCAAAATGGAGTCGTGCGTTTTGCTGTTATATCTGCCTGTCTAAACTGAATACGAAAACCATTCCCTCTCTATATACATTAAATATTCTTTAACGTATCAGAGATAAATTTCTTCCTGATGCCATCATCCCTCACCAATGCACCGCTTTTGCTCAACCGATAGGTGTATCTAAATTCGCTCCCATCCAATACACCGTTGATGGTTAAGAAACAAAACTGACGACCTTGACGACAATCAATGTAGTAGTTACCCGATTTTCGTGTTTTGGTCACTTGTAGCTCAGACTCCCCCGCCCCTGGCGTCATCAACACTTTCGACACAACAACTTTTCGATTTACCGTATCAACAAACCGCAGCGTTTCCTTCGCCAGCGTTTTATCTTGGTCAAACTCTGAATGATAATACCCATCAATTTTCAAAGTCGCGTTCAGTTTTGCTTCTTTCACACCATCTTGATTGACGCATGCAGAAATTGCTAACCCTAACAATGGTACGATTGCACACTTCATCATTTGCATGGGAAACACTCCCCAGTTAACGATTAATTTAGTATGTCGCTTATTTTTTCATCCTATTGCCGACCAGTATTCCTGATCATTTATATTTATAATCTTTTTCGTACTTTTTATATCAAAATAAAAAGAGCCATTCCCCGCAGAAAGACAACCTAGCCAATTGTCGCCAAAAATAAAGAACATCAGGAAAAGGAGTGGAAACCCAATGTTCTTATAAAACACGATTATTTCCCCTATTAAATAATCGCGTTTTCTTTCTACGCTTTTAGCTTTGACCACAATGTGATTTTTTAAAAGGACAAATGTGTTCTTTAAAGAATTAACGACTCACATACAAAACACCAATGTCATTTATTTTTACACAAGCAAGGCTATTAGAGTAATTACGTAATTTAATTCGACACGCGGAGAAGCCTTAGTAAATGGTATATCTACTTGTTATTAAATAACTAATTTAAAAATTCATGGTTAGAACGATAGAAATTGGTAGGTAAAGAAAAATCCAAGGAAAAAATCTCTTTTTTTGCTCTCTAACCCACTCGCACAAAAAAGCCCTCTCAAGGAGGGCTTCAAAGCGACTATTTCAGAAAGTGATTATCCGATGATCATCTGACCAAGCACATAACCCAGCAAATATGCACCGACAACACCGATCAGGCCAATAGACATGAATGGGTGGTTGAAGTACCACTTACCAATTTTGGTTGTACCCGACGTATCGAATTCCATGTACAACATACCAACAACCCCTAAAATTTTATTTATATTCGCATTTTCTGTTTATATAGCAATATTTTACGAATACACCTAACACTCCTAACTTTCTGCAAAAGTGATGTCTCTGAATCAGATTTTCAGCACACAATTTCGACACTTCGTAGCCGAAACAAAACCGAGCTGTTCATTGGGGTATTTAGGCGGCGTTGTTTCCTAAATCATTGAACTAAAATGCGAAGTTGAGATCAGATCATCAGAACCTCAAAACGAGCAAATGATGATGGGTA
>JBELME010000256.1:0-5961 GCA_042096095.1 Enterovibrio sp. | reverse complement strand
AGCATGGGCGTTGAATGCAAAATAGGGCAGGTTGTTCCTGCGTTTGTTTATAACTTCCCTGCATCACAAGCCGCATTGGCGAGAGTGTGCGAAGATGATCCACGTGTGGCGGCGCGCTTTGAGGTTTACTACCAAGGCATTGAGCTGGCAAACGGCTTCTACGAGCTTGATAACGCCGATGAACAACTCGCGCGTTTTGAAGAAGATAACCGCAAACGTGAAAAAATGGGGCTGAAAACACAGCCTATCGATCATCATTTGATTGATGCGATTCGATATGGATTGCCTGATTGTGCAGGTGTTGCGCTCGGTGTTGATCGCCTGATCATGCTTGCTCTAGGAAAATCTCACATTGATGATGTGATTGCCTTTCCTGTTGGTCGAGCGTAATCGAATCGAGGCTATACCAAACAAAAAAACGCCGCAGATAGCGGCGTTTTTTATACGAAGCACTGATGTGTAAAGGCTTATTAGCTTGAAACAATCAGCCCGGTTCCAGCAACAGCAAGCGCAGCGCCTATCCAAGCACTTGGTGCCGGGCGTATTTTGGTAAAAAGCCAAATCAACGGCAGCACCATTACCGGTGTGGTAGAAGACAGCAGCGCGACGGTACCGACTTCGCCCCATTTCAGTGCATACATGATGAGTGTCATGCCGACCGCCATCGCAAGAAACCCGTTCACGACGACCATACCAAAGATGCGCCAGTTCATTGGATTGACGGGCTGGGCGACGCGCACTTGCAGTAACACCAAGGTGCCATGTGCCAAGAACGCAGCGATCATTCGAATGGCAGAGGCGGCAATGGGGTCAACATGCTCCGTCAACACAGGTTTAGCAATCACACCACCCAAAGATTGGCAAAGTGCAGCGGTTAAACCAAGCGCAATGGCGATGCCTAAACTGCCTTTGGTTTCTTCCCATTTATGCGTTGCACCGCTTTGGCGAAAAAATACCGCCACGAGGACGCCAGAGAACACCAACATTGCACCCAGTAATCGCCAGCCTTGCAAGGTTTCACTGAATAACCAGATGCCGAGCAGAGCAGAAAAGACGGCATGGCAGGAGTACAACAACCCAGAGCGGCGAGGGCCAATGCGGTTCATACAGCCGAACAGCGCGGTATCACCGATGAAGATACCGATTAAGCCCGATAGTGCCATAGGCCACCAAATGTCAGAGGAAATGGTGGCCCACCCTCCGGTTATCAGTGCAAGTACACTCAGCATGATCGACACACACGCCATTCGCCAGCGGCTATACGCAAAGCTCCCTAAATGACGAGCGGGTGTGACAGAGATTAGGCTGGATATCCCCCACAAAAATGCGGCAGCCAGCGCGAGCCATTCATAACCCACGTTCAATACCTCGAGGCAGGCAATAAAGCACTGCAAATAATTCGGAAAAGAGCGCGAGTGTATATGGAGATGAGAAGCGGGGAAAGGCCTTCAGACCTTTCCCCGTTAAACCGTCAGGCGAGGATTACGTCAGGATCAGCATGGCAGCATAAACCATGGCTAAACCAACGACACCCACGATAATCCCCACCTTCGCCATGTCGCGGCTTTCGATGAGGCCTGTCGAATAGGCAAGGCTGTTAGGCGGGGTCGATACCGGCAAAATCATACCCAGAGACGCGGAGAACGCGACAACAACCAGCAGGCCTTGAATGCCGCCGACGGCTGAGAGACTTTCCATTGACGTCGCGACAGCGGCAGCAATAGGCATGAGCAAGTTGGCGGTGGCAGTGTTCGACATGAAGTTTGCCATTACCCAACAAATCAGCGACAAGGTGAGCACGACAGCAACAGGCGAGAGGGTGTCGTAGTCCACCGCGTGGGCAAGTGCTTCAGCGAGCCCCGTTTTATCGAGCGCCAAACCAATGGCAATACCACCGGCCACTAGCCATAGCACGTCCCAGTTAATGAGTCTTAGCTCTTCTTTACCCATGATACCCGTTAGCGTAAAGACCGCGAGAGGCACAATCGACACCACGTAGGTGTTCATGCCATGAAGGCTGGTGGTCATCCAAAGCAAAATGGTTACCGCAAAGGTGGCATACACAGTGTAAGCACGCCAGTTGCGTTGGAATTTGCCGTCTAATTTGAGGATCATTTCCTCCTGTTGGGCTGGGAAGAGTTTTTGCAGTAACCACCATGCAAATGACAACTGAACAATGACAAAAGGTAAGCCCATCATCATCCAATCTAAGAAGCTAATGGCGTGTTCACCCGTCAAATATTGCAGAGCAATGGCATTGGGTGGCGTACCTATCGGTGTGGCGATACCCCCTGTGTTCGCCGCAATCGGGATACACAAAACCAGGGCTTTAACACCGATGTCGCCTTTAGGGACAGACGCCACAATCGGCGCAAGCAAAGCCAGCATCATGACCGTTGTAGCTGTGTTCGACATGAACATGGAAAACACAGCAGTGATCAGCATCAATCCCAACATGATGGCTTTTGGCTTGGTACCAAAAGGTTTCAGTAGGACGCGCGCAAGGTTGTTATCCAATTCATATTTTGATGCGGCGATGGCGAGAGCAAAGCCCCCCATAAACAGAATGATAATCGGTGAGGAAAACGCACTGAATATGTCTGTGTACTTGATGAGTTCGCCGATCTCATGGCCGGGTTGGGCTTCTCGAAACCAGCGTAATCCTTTGTCAGAGATCATAATGAGTTCGAGGGCGATGATCAGAATGGATGTTGCAAACACGGGGACGGGTTCAAGTACCCAAAGCAAGGCAGCCAAGAGGAAGATGGCCAGTAAGCGGTGTTGAATAATGGTTAGGTTGTCGATGGGAATCCAATCGATGGGCATCATCAACACGCCGAGGGGAATACCAAATGCGAGTAGAAACTTAATGCCATCGGCACGAGAAAGTCTTGGCATAGATTTGTCACCGTCCGTTAAGAATAAACTGCGTATCATCCAACGAATTCGAGTTTAAATTCATTGTGTTGGAAGGCAAATGTACGGTTTATAGCTTACGGTGCGTGGACAGGATTTCTCTGTTCTTGGATAAGGTTTACGTACAAAAAAAGGGCAATAATGCCCTTTTCGTCGCAGATTCAGAATTTGCTTTACGCGGTTTGCGTTTTGCTTTGATCTTCGTCTTGGGTCGGCTTGGTGACGGCATCTTGGTGAGCATACGCTTCACCCATACGAGTCACAGCGCCTGGCGTGATGCTGTCATCAAACTGAATGGCGCCTTTCGGGAACAGGTTAATCACGGTTGAGCCCAACTTGAAGCGACCCATTTCTTCACCTTTGTTGATGGTGACCGCTTGATCGCCTTCTGCAGGGTAATCCCAACGACGGATGCTTTGACCTGTTGGTGGCGTGATGGTGCCAGCCCACGTGGTTTCGATGCTGCCTACGATGGTTGCGCCAACCAGCACTTGTGCCAGTGGACCAAACGCCGTATCAAAAATACACACCACGCGCTCATTACGTGCAAACAGGTTTGGCACGTTTTCAGCGGTCAATGGGTTTACAGAGAACAGATCGCCCGGCACGTAGATCATCTGACGCAGGGTGCCGTCACAGGGCATGTGAACACGGTGATAGTCGCGTGGTGACAGGTACAGGGTTGCAAAGTCACCATCAGTAAACTCTTCCGCTAGCTGTGTGTCACCGCCAAGCAATTCACACGCATCATAGGTGTGACCTTTTGCTTGGATCAAACGACCATACTCAATAGGACCCGCTTGGCTTACACATGCGTCAGCAGGGTGGCTTATCACATTCGCCGCGTTGTTAAGTGGGCGTGCACCTTCTTTTAACTCACGAACGAAAAAGTCATTAAATGTCGGGTAGCTCGCCGGATCTGGATTCTTCGCTTCGTTCATCTCGACCTTGTATTGGCGAACAAACCATTTGATAACTGTGGTTGTTAGAAAGCCTGCTTTTGCGGCTGCCAATTTACCCATTAGGCGGGTGAGGAGATGTTTCGGCATGCAGTACTGCAGGCCAATCTTTAAATCGTTAGACACGGTGATTTTCCTAACTCGTAGATTGCCCTCGAAATTTCAAAGGCCAGAATTCAATTAGCGGCACAGTTTACAAAATTAACAGGCCGCTAACCAGAGGTGTGCGAAAAGGTGTCTATCAGTTCTCTTTGTCGCGTGAGAACTGACGGTTTGCCTTCATCTCAGACATGCTTTCGATGATTTTGTGGTAGCTATCAAAGCGTGTTTGACTGATCTTCCCTTCACTAACGGCTTCGCGAAGCATACAGCCGGGATCATCCCCGTGTTTGCAATCGCGGAACTTACAGCCGCCAAGGTAATCGCGGAACTCTTTGAAGCCATAGGTGACATGGTCTGGCTCAAGGTGCCATAAACCAAATTCACGCACCCCAGGGCTGTCAATCAAATCACCGCCATCGGGGAAGTGATAGAGTCTTGCCGTGGTGGTGGTGTGTTGGCCAAGCCCTGAGTTTTCAGAAACCTCACACGTTTCAGCATTAACATCAGGCAGTAGGGCATTGACCAGGCTCGATTTTCCGACGCCAGATTGGCCAACGAAAATGCTGGTGCCTTCTGAAAGACGCTGTTTCAATTCAACCATACCTTCGCCTGTCTTTTGACTGACCATCATGACGTCGTAGCCAATCTGCGTGTAAATGGCGAGGGTATTTTTGACAGTTTCAAGGCCATTCGCGTCAAGGAGGTCTATCTTATTAATGACGATAAGTGGCTTGAAATCGACCTGTTCTGTCGCGATCAGGTAACGGTCTATAATGTTGGTAGATAATTCGGGTAATATCGCGGAAACGATCACGACTTGATCAATGTTAGCTGCGACAGGTTTTACACCGTCATAGTAATCAGGGCGTGTCAGCACTGAACGACGTTCGTGGACACCTTCCACAACGCCAGCAATGCCTTGCAGTGTTTCCACACCAGGACGCCAGACAACGGTATCACCAGTCACCAAGCTTTCAATTGAACGGCGAAGATTACAACGGTGAATAACACGCGTTTGAAGATCTTCAATGTCGGCATGTTGTCCGAAACGGGTAATAACGACCCCTTCACGGGCAGACTCGAGCAGAGATTCATCCCATTGGACGCCCTCTTGCTGTTGATCAACACGTTTCTTTTGGTTTGTCCGTACTCGGCGAATTTGGCCTTTTGTGAGCTTTTTCTTTTTTGCCACGAGAATGTCGCTAGTTTAGTTGGCTTTCATGTCAGGCTAAGTATGATACATGGTTTACTTGTAAAATAGGCAAATTGGATGTCTTTCAGCGATAAGAATTTAATCTGGATTGATCTCGAAATGACCGGACTTGACCCTCAAGTTCATAAAATCATTGAGATTGCGACCATCGTTACAGATGCTGAGCTTAATGTGTTAGCTGAAGGGCCAGTTCTTGCAATTCATCAATCTGACGATGAATTAGCGAAAATGGACGATTGGTGTACCAATACACACACTGGCAGTGGGCTGGTGGACCGTGTGAAAGCAAGCACGGTGACAGAAGATCAAGCGATCAAACAAACCATCGCGTTTTTGCAGCAATGGGTGCCTGCGGGTGTTTCCCCAATTTGCGGTAACAGCGTCGGCCAAGACCGTCGTTTCTTGTATCAGCACATGTCTGATTTGGAACGTTTCTTCCACTACAGAACGGTTGATGTCAGCACAATCAAAGAATTGGTGCGTCGCTGGCAACCAGACCTCCTCAATGGATTCCACAAACAAGGTACTCACCTTGCATTGGATGATATCCGTGAATCGATCGAAGAATTGAAATTCTACCGTTCAACGATCTTCACGATCTGATGCGAAAATAAACGATACGAAGAAAAATCTATTTTTTTAAGTTTAGAGGCTTGCATCGCCAATTTTTCTTCGTATAATTCGCAGCCCTGACAGATACAAACGTCCCACGTCAAGGCGACACTAGCTCAGCTGGTAGAGCGCAACCTTGCCAAGGTTGAGGTCACGAGT
>JBELME010000255.1:0-6056 GCA_042096095.1 Enterovibrio sp. | reverse complement strand
ATTCGCTAACAACGCTGACACGGTATCTCCGCGCCCCAATCCCAGATTCGCCAACTGGGAAGCCAGCTGGCGGCTTCTGTCATAAAACGTTTGGTAGTTCACTCTGATGTTGCCATGAATGATGGCGATAGCATCGGGATAGTTGGCGGCAGTTCGCGCGAGAAACCCCAGTGGCGTTAGCGGCTGAAAGTTTGCGGGGTTACGATCGAGCCCGACGTTGTATGGATTTTCCATGCATCCACCTCACTCATTTCGCCAAACAGGGGGACGTTTTTCGACAAAGGCGGAAATCCCCTCTTCGCCGTCTTTGGTCAGCATATTGTCCACCATCACGTCGCTGGCATAGGCATAGGCCTGCGCAAGTTCCATCTCCTGCTGGCAATAAAACGCTTCCTTACCGATAGAGAGTGTCAGTGACGATTTTTCCGCAATCTTATCGGCAACCGCTTGGGTCATTGCGGTGAGAGACTCACTGTCTGTGGTGCGATTGATCAGGCCCATGCGCTCAGCATCAAAGGCTGAGATCATGTCGCCAGTGAGCAGCATTTCCATGGCATGTTTGCTGGAAACATTGCGGGATAACGCCACCATAGGGGTTGAACAGAAAAGACCAATATTGACGCCAGGGGTCGCAAACCGCGATGTGTTTGAGGCATACGCCAGGTCGCAACTGGCGACTAGCTGACACCCTGCAGCGGTAGCAATACCGTCTATTTCAGCAATCACCGGCTTCGGGCAGTGCACGATGGCGGTCATCATTGCAGCGCATTTGTCCATCAAGGTGGCGAAAAATGCCCGTCCCTTGTCGGATTCCTCTCTCGCAGCGGTGATCTCTTTCAGATCGTGCCCCGCACTAAAGGCAGGACCATTGGCATTAAGAACAATAACGTTCACTTCTGATGATTCAGCCGCGTTAGCAATGGCAGCATGCAACTCGCCAATCATGGCTTCTGAAAGCGCATTCCTGCGCTGAGGATTGTTCAGGGTGAGTCTTAACACACCGTTATCACTGAGATGAGATTCAATCTGCGCAGGCATTTTTTACTCCATTACTGATGTAGGCTGATTGATTCGACAATAAAGAGGCTCAATCGTACCTAGTGTCCTTAGTTTGGCTTTCATTAAAGAACACACAGGCTTATCACGATAGGTTAGATGTAAGAATTGTCGGAATCTCACAATCTAAAGACGTATTTGGTCTCCTTGATGCTCGACAACAGTCATGCTTTGCGGCCTGAATGGTATCGTTTAGATGCACACACTTTTTTCACCCAATACGGCGCGCCAAGGAGTTGCTTCCCAACATCACATCTTCCATCCCCTTTTGTATCGAATCCAAGAAAACAGTGTCAGTTCATCTGTAGCGTTAGTTACAAATAAAAGTAAAGCGCGTATATCTACGGGGGAAATGAGTCAGAAAAAGAGCGCTGCATAAACAAAAAAGAAAGCGCTTTCAAAAAATACAGCTGACTGTCAATGTTGGCATCTTGACCGTAATAGGAGTAGTAACATGGAAGTGAAAACACTCTCAGCGGCTTTTATCGCATTGTCTTCAACGATGATGCTGTCCTGCACACCTGAATATGACAGGGAGAAACCATTGATTCAGGCAAACAGCAAACATTTCGGGTTATCGTCAACATCGGAAATTCTACTGACCAGCGAAGCCGGCCACAAAATGTCGGCAGTGGCGAATCAGGCCTTTACCAACGAGCCTGCACGCAGCGGCACGCAGGTCGTGATCTACCCTGATGTGATTAAACAAACCATTTCAGGCATTGGCACCTCATTCACTGAATCCTCTGCGTTCGTTCTGGCGCACCTTCCTGTTGAAAAGCGCCGTGAAGTGATGGATAAACTTTACGCCGACACGGGCGCGAACTTTTCTTTGACGCGCACGCCGATTGGCTCCACTGACTTTTCTGTTGAAGGCAAGCTGGGCTACGCCGAAGTGGAAGGTGACAGCGCGCTTAAACACTTCACCATTGCGCCTGACAGCAATGGGTTTTCAAAGGCGAAATACGCAGGGATTCAGGATGAATCGTTTGATGTGCTGCCCATGATCCATGAAGCCATGGCGATCAAAGCCAAGCAAGATGACAACACCTTGAACATCATCGCGTCTGCATGGACTGCGCCGCCATGGATGAAAGACATCGATACCTGGTTCATCAAAGGCACAAAAGAAAACAACTGGGAAGGCACGGGCGGAATACTCAAGCCAGAGTATGTCTCAACCTATGCGGACTACTTGGTAAAATACCTTGAGCACTATAAAGAGGCCGGCGTTGATATCTGGGGTTTAACCCCCGTGAACGAGCCGCATGGTAACAGCGGTAACTGGGAAAGCATGCACTTCACGGCAGGCACCCAGAACACCTTCATCAAAGACTTTCTCGGGCCTAAGTTAAAAGAGAGTGCCTTCGCTGATACTCGCGTGCTGATCTACGATCAAAACCGCGATCACTTGGAGCATTGGACAGACGTGATCTTGGGCGATCCTGAAACCGCACCGTATGTTTATGGTTCGGCGGTTCACTGGTATTCCAGCACGGTTGATGTGTATGAAGACGTGATGGATCGCGTGCACAATAAATTCCCTGATTTTGCCATCATTCACACCGAAGGCACCATCGATGATCTTGGTAAGCCTGCGCCAAACGGGATTTTAGATCCGGTGAAGTTTCAAGAATCAGGCTGGTTTAACAATGACGAATTCTGGTGGAATGAAAACGCAACGGATTGGGCGTATACCGCAACATGGGCGCCCAACCCTGAAAACCACCCGATTTATACGCCAGTTCACCGCTACGCGCGTGACATCATTGTGAGTTTGAATCACTGGATGGCGGGCTGGGTTGATTGGAACGCCGTGCTTGATAGCAATGGGGGCCCTAACCATGCCGGGAACTTCTGTGGTGCGCCCATCATGATCGACGTTGAAAGCGGCGATGTGTATTACACCCCTATTTACGACGTGCTCGCGCAGTTCAGTAAAACCATTCGTCCCGGCGACAAAGCGGTACAAGCCGATACACTTTTGGATGGCTTAAACAACGATGCCCTGCATGCCAGCGCCACACTCAACAGCGACAACCTGTTGAGTGTGCAATTGCTGAATACCACCAAGCAGCCTATCGCCTTTGATTTGGCCATTGGCGCACAGCACGCACCTATCACTATTCCTGCGAACGCAGTGCAAACAGTTCGTATACAACTCTAGTGTCAGGTTGCACGTAAGCGCACGCAAGCAGATGACAATCTGAATATTTTTTTACCGCCAACAGCAAAGGGCTGATGGCGGTTCTTTGTTTATTTTGAGGGATTCATTCAAATTGTTTCAAGCAATAAGCATGCATGACGTTACTCTCACATATTTATTTATAAGTTTGACATATTGGACAATGCTTTTTTGTACACTCAGAAAAAAGGACACAAGTAAATGGCGCGTAAAGACGCGAGGCAATATCTAAAAAGTGGTAAATTTTTTGCGCTGGCACACATAAATGTACTACTTCGTTCACATATATTTGAAACCAATCGCAGTTTAATCACTGCGAGATGATAAATTTCACTGACTTTCTCTCATGAATGTAAGCGCAATGCCCGATTTTAAGGCGATACTCGATCTACATCCGAACCCTTGTGTCATACACATAAATTTCGTACCGCAATACGCGAACAATGCGTTTGCGAAATTTAGTGGCATGGCGTGTGCGAAAGATGTGCTCGAACTCGAAAGCATTCGCGTGTTGTTCGAGGAATCTCATTGGCCAGAAGCACAGCGCCGGTATGAAAATGCTATCCGCACGGGCATCCCTACGCCACCTCAAGTGATCAACAACACTGACCTTAAAGGCAATCCGATGATTGCTGAAATTACCGATCAAGTGATTGATTGGCATGGTCAAAAGGCCATGTGCACTTTTATCAGCGTGGTCACAGACCAGATTCATCGTGAACGCACTCTGCGTGACATGGCGAACCGTGACGATCTCACCAACCTGTATAACCGCCGTTATTTGGTGGATCAGTTTGGTCGACGCCTGACGATCCCCGATCGCATCCAATACCTTGCCATTGTGGATATCGACCACTTCAAGCGTATTAATGACACGTGGAGGCACCCTGTTGGCGACCAGGTGCTACGTCAACTTGCACGCTTAATTACCGAATTTAGCGAAGCTGGAGAGTGCGCTTCACGCATGGGCGGTGAAGAGTTTGCCCTCTTGTTGTGGGTGAAAAATAGAGAAGAAGCACACGCGCGCTTAGAGTATCTGCGTAACAGCATCGAAGAATTGGTGGTGCGTGTCAGCCATTCAAACAGACAGCCATTGTCGATTCGTAGCACAGTATCAATTGGTACGACAGCATTGCTGGCGAATGAAGATTTTCTCTCCGCAAGCTTACGTGCAGATGAAGCGCTGTACATGGCGAAAAAGGCGGGAAGAAACTTGGTGATCGATAACGATACCAAAACAAAAGTGCCGCGTTCTTAATCTACACATTACTGGCGGTGATTAGCGCAAATCGATGAAGAGTTAATCACTTTTTGGATTACATCCTTTACACAAAGTGTTGGATGTCACTCGAGATAATCGCCATTAAAATCGTCAAGAGCCCAGTCATAACAACCATCTAACGCCCTTTAATCTCGTTGTTCTTCCGGTGTATTCCTCCTACTCCCGATGCTTCGCCTAATCGTTGCCAGTTAGTGATCTACCTAAACTTATGTGGTAAATTTACAGCCCTTGAATTGAGGCACCATGTTGTATCGTTTCGGTGGAAGATGAAGTGAAGATGGGAATATCTTTTTTTCCATTGCCTGCGATCAAATTTCCGCCATGTAAAGCATGTATACTTGTGTCCGCCTTCATGGATGAGTTGTGTTGTCCAAGCGAATTAGCGTTTTTCGCTCGTTTGGACAACGCAATTAATTTGTCATGAACCTGTATTAACGCTGTAAGAGCTATGTGCAATCCTGCCGCTCAACATGTTTCGCTTGTTGTTTTATTACAAACATCAAGCAGATGAAAACTGTCATTACAGCGACATTTTATCCCTTGGGTAACGTTCGACCGGAGAGAACCCTACATGAAAAAGACCAAGATCGTTTGTACGATTGGACCAAAAACTGAATCCGTTGAGATGCTGACCAAGCTTGCTGATGCAGGCATGAACGTTATGCGTCTGAACTTCTCACACGGTGACTTTGCTGAGCACGGCACGCGCATCGCGAACCTGCGTCAAGTCATGGACAACACGGGTAAGCAACTTGCTATCCTTCTGGATACCAAAGGTCCTGAAATCCGCACTATCAAACTAGAAGGCGGCAACGACGTTTCTCTGGTTGCAGGTCAAACCTTCACGTTCACCACTGACGTAACTGTTGTTGGTAACGTTGAGCGTGTAGCGGTGACTTACCCGGGTCTTGCAGAAGATCTTAAAGCAGGCAACATCATCCTCGTTGACGATGGCCTGATCGAAATGGAAGTACTAGAAACCACAGCAACTGACGTTATCTGTAAGGTTCTAAACAACGGTGACCTAGGCGAAAACAAAGGTGTTAACCTTCCTGGCGTTTCTGTAAACCTTCCTGCGCTGTCTGAAAAAGACAAAAACGACCTCGTATTCGGTTGTGAGCAGCGCGTTGATTTCGTTGCAGCCTCTTTCATCCGTAAAGCATCTGACGTTAAAGAAATCCGTGAGATCCTAGCAGCGAACGGCGGCGAAAACATCCAAATCATCTCGAAGATCGAAAACCAAGAAGGTGTAGATAACTTCGACGAGATCCTTGAACTGTCTGACGGCATCATGGTTGCTCGTGGTGACCTAGGTGTTGAAATCCCTGCAGAAGAAGTTATCTTCGCGCAGAAGATGATGATTGAGAAATGTAACCGTGCACGTAAAGTTGTTATCACTGCAACTCAAATGCTGGATTCAATGATCAAGAACCCACGTCCAACACGCGCAGAAGCGGGTGACGTTGCGAACGCAATCATGGATGGCACCGATGCAGTTATGCTTTCTGGTGAAACTGCGAAGGGTAAATACCC
>JBELME010000254.1:0-6116 GCA_042096095.1 Enterovibrio sp. | reverse complement strand
AGCGAGAAGCGAGAAGCGAGAAGCGAGAAATAATAGAAAGTTCTGTCTGACAGACAAAAGAAAGCCGACGCATTCGTCGGCTTTGTCATGCCAAATGACTTCAACGTACTTGCCTGGTTTTCATCCCCCCAAGCCTATCGCAACTACTTCTTGGCAGTTTTACTTTGAAGCACTTGGTACATGGCTTCTGTTAACTCATCGTTAGGATCACCCGACAATTCCCATGTAAAGACACCGGCCAACCCTTGTTGCTTCGCCCACTCTGCTTTGGCTGTCACAGAGCGTGTATCTTCAAATGAGATGAACACTTTCTTCTCAGGGTTCCACAAATACGGGGCTTGTGATTCCTCATCATACCCATATTGGTAGCCTTGCTCAGCGGTATAATTGGTTTCTAAATCCCAATACATGAAATAGCCAGGCTCTCCCGTACCAAAACTTGCCCCTTTCTCTGATGCTAAGTTGCTTGTTGGCAAGCTCCCATCAAATTGAGAACCTTCCCACCCACGGCCGTAAAAGGCAGCACCCAAGACTAATTTTTCTTTTGGAATGCCGTTTTCAATCATCTGATTTACAAACACATCAGCACCCATTCCCCACCAGCTTCGTTCCGTTGCGTGAAGGTTCGTTAAATGGCCCGTTTGAGTTCCCCATCCCCCCAAGAAGTCATAGGTCATGGCAAACATGTTATCCATCATCGGGGCGACAGAAGGCCAATCAATTTGTGCCGCTTTTGGCCCAACACCAACCGCAGATGACAGCTCGTAGTTTTGACCTGTTTCTGCTTTCAATGCATCCAATTCCGCGCGCAACGCGATGATCAAGGTGGTGAATGCTTCTCGCTCTGACGCTTTTTGTTCATCCGTTAACTTAGTTTCAGGGTTCCAAGGAGACGTTGTTAAACCGCCACCACCAGGATACTCCCAATCAAGGTCAATGCCGCCGAAGAAATCATACTCTGCAATCAGTGCCACGGCAGACTTTGCAAAGTGCTTAATCGCCTCTTCATCTTTTGCCATGGCATGGAAAGGTTCAGACATGGTCCAACCGCCAAACGACGGCAAAATGGTGATATCAGGGTTGTCTTTTTTTAGCTGCGCCAACTGCGCAAAGTGACCTTTATAGGGCACGTCCACCGACACAGAACCAAAATCGATGTTCAATGCGGCTTCTTGATCGACAACCACTGCAGAGAAAGGTGTTTTGCCCTCACAGGCCGCTTCCACCTGTTTCTGAACAAGCTCTGAAGCACTGTAATGAGGCCCACACATGCTTAAAAAGGCGTAAATCACGTGTGTCATCTTGTCTGCGGGGATATCCGCAACGGTATACGGATTGTCAGGATTGGCATATTGCCAATCCGCGAAATACCCACCTACTATGTTATTTTCAGCGAAAGTTGGCGCAGCAATACACGCGCTCAGTACCGCGCCTGCGAGGATAGTTTTCATGTCATCTCCTTCCATGAGGTTGTTGCTAAACGACAAATTATTAGACGATTTGCAAACTTATTAATGTCGCCCATGTTCCGAAGAAAACCTTCTTAACACTTTCATTACAAAGTTTGCGAGTGTGACGTTTTTTTGGTGTAGAAAGGAGGTTTAACTGTGCATTTATTTGTTTAATCGCGCACAGTTATCTTGGTGCTTGAGTCACTGGATGAGGCTGTGGCACAGCAAAGACATTCCGTTTTTCTAAGTGAGAGAGTATGCTTCACTTATCGTGTTCAAAATCATGTCTTTGCACATTTTTTGTTGGCCTGCCTTTAGATTCGCCATAGCAAAGCATCAATCAAGGATTTTACGTTGAGCAACAAACTGATCAGCATCGATTTGTTTTTCGTCATTGAAAGGCTACTGCCGGGTAAGCGCACGGTAGAGCTTTTCCGCAGCAACAATAAGCACCTCCCCGTCACAACCTTGCCACTCACGCACTACGATTCGGCCTCCTCGCTTCAATTGTCATTATTCAAATACTGCATTAACTACGCTGCGTTTTCACAAGGTAGGCCGCTGGCTGACGACTATGCGATTGATGGCAATGATGAGCAAATCCAGCCGGCAACCCAAATCGTTGCAGGTTTCATTCGTGGTTCTTACTGGTGGGTGGAACACTACTTGGAAGTGTATCGAGACGATTGGAGTGAGGATCAGAAAGACCGCTGGTTAAAAGATTTCAAGTTGCTCGTGCAAGCCATCATTGGCATTGGGAATTGCACCAAAGCCGAATGGTTAATCCGAAACCATGGCGCGATCAAGGCACTGACTTACAGTAGCCATAGCGCTCCATTCTTGCAGCACTATGATTAACAGCCTAGGCGCTTAATCAGCCCCCACTCAAAAAGACTGCGACCTTGCAGTCTTTTCCGCTTTTCACGCACACCCACCCTCTTCACCTCCACGTTTCTCACTGTCTCTATTTCGTCATTTTTCTCTTTTACACTAAACGCTGTGTTCTCGCTTACTTAGGTTCAGGTGAAAAGACTCAAACGCTACCAATACGAGCGCTACGCCATATTGTGTCGAGATGCTTACCCTAAAATCTTCGATCATGAACGCTATGGGTTTTCTCCACAGGGCCGCATCGATATCCATAATCGATGGGGAAAAACCATTATTCGCGTGTTGTGGCGAGAAGACGGAGATGCGGTGGTGGTATTTAAAGGATCGCAAAGCGTGTGGGATTGGCTGCTGAACTTGGTCTTTTTTCCCACCCGTGTTGATGCCCCTAAAAATGCAGGGTATGTGCATTGGGGATTTCACTTTTTGCTTCGCCAACCTAGCATACCGCGAAAAGCCTATTGCCAACGTGATATCGCAAACCTGCCTTCAGGGTTGCAAGCGGACCTTCTTCATTCAAGAGAGCGCTCAGCGTTAGACGGGCATTCGGTGATGGAAAAGCTAGAGAATTGCCTGATCCCCTTGATAAAAGAAGGTAAGCGTCTGTCTTTTACCGGGCACTCGTCAGGCGGGAGTATGGCAATCATCGCGGGCGAAATTTTGGAGCAAACCTATCCCAATTGCATTAAACGTATCGTTACGTTTGGACAACCCGCGACAGGCTATTGGAATTTCAAAAAACGCTACTGTTTAAACGCGAAAACCTATCGTATTTGTTGCGACGTTGACATGGTGACATTCCTCCCTGGTATTCCCCTTCTGTTTTGGCACGTTGGTGAGTTGCTTTGGCTACATAATGATAAAATCTATCGCAACATGCCGTCTTTAATTCGTATTATTCGAGTACTAGTTAGTTGGCTATTACGTCCAATTTCGTATCATTTTATGGACAAATATATCCGAAGGAAAAACTACTTCGACAAACATTAACACTGCGTTTGAAACAAAAATCATTCCCTTTCATAATCAGAATATTAGCAAAACCTTAATGATTGATTGCAAATGTTTAGCGAAAGGCAAAGTGAGAAAAAATTTCACCAGCCATACTTTAACCATCGAATATTGGTACATTAGAATAGACGATCGCAAATTCCGCACCAGTCTTTTTTCATTCCTCTATCAAAACCTTCTTACAAAGGTCTCGTCAAATAATATCAATAATCAAACTATCTCATTTATGAGATAGAAATTGTTCAATGAGTTATATAGTCTCTCGTCATCCGCTGGGCAATGTTTTGCCTAAGCATCGAAAACCTTTAAATGCAAGCCTCACCACCCATCACTAAACATACCGATGTGGTTAACAACGCGCTGCATGCAAAAGGATAACTTTTTTGGGTAAAGGAATTTTATATGAACATAAAGAAGACGTTAATCTCGACAGCCATACTGGCAAGCACCCTCGTTTCTGCCCAAGCAGCAGCAAATTGTGCAGGTAATGTTTACTCAATGAACGCCGGTCGCGGCCACGTTGGATTGCTGTTAGATGTACAAGAAGCTGAGGTAATGGGCAACTTGTACAGCGCAGATGCATCTGACCGCAGCGATTACCACTCGCGAGCGTTGTTTAGCGCGTCAAGCATGTCATATGATCGAATCACTGACCGCCTCTACTACACTAACTCGCCTCAGCCAACGTCATTCCATGTGACTGGTGCTCAAAACGACGTAACGGCTGAAGAATACAAAAGTTTGGATCTCCACGCTAAAACCATAAAAGCATTCCAACTTGCCTATTACGATCCTGCGACGGGCAACCATGTTGCTGGTCCTACCGTGACAAAACAAATTTTGCGCATGGCATTCGATCCGGATTCCGGTGAGCTTTTCGCCTCAGATTCCCAAACCATTTTCAAAGTAGACCCCGTCACTGGCGCAATCACCCACTTGGGTAACTTTGACACTGGCTTAAAAAATGGCGGATTTTCAAACTGGGGTGATTTTGTTTTCCAAGATGGCGAACTCTTGTTTGTTACCAATGGCCGTACCTTCTCTATCAACACGACCACTGGCGCACAAACATTCAAAGCTTTCCACTTCGTAGATTTCGTCGCTGCAGCAACGTTGGATCAAAATGGTCAGATGCTTATCGCGGCAAAAAACCAGAATGTTTCCGGCAACGTAAACAGCAACTTTCTTTACCGCATTAAGCCTTCTACTGGTGAGAAAAAGCGCGTTGGCCTCTTCCCTAACCGCATCAGTGCCATGGCAACAGTTACGTCTGAAGACCATACCTGTTATGAAAAGACCGTGTTCCCTAGCGATTCAAAACCGGAAGTGTCAGGCTTTACGGCCAATGCAGGATCAGTGAATGAAGGCTCTACTGCTTACTTCACTGCGTCATTTGATAAGGAAACAGCGAACGCAACCACACAGATTCGTTTAGCACTTATAAATGGCAGCGCGCTTTTGAACAGCGACTACCGCAATACAGTTGAGTTACTTTATTCAGATGGCACTACAGCATCGGCGACGATTTCTTCAACTCTCACCACGGTCACCATGCCACAAAGTGTTACCTCAGTGCGCATTGCCGTGCCAACAGTGAATGATTCAACTCATGAGGACAATGAATACTTCACGATGCAGGCGTGGATCAATGACGATAAGAGTGATCTTGGCACTGCTAACGTCACCATCGTTGATAACGATCCTGACTACTATGAAATAGTTCAGTCTATTGCTGACGGTTCGCGTGTTGGTTGGGATGGCAGCCAAGGTCAAAACCCAGCAATTATGCGAGGCATAAATGCTCACATCATTAGCGCTTATAGCCTCCCTCCGGGCGGAATTAGACTCGAAATTATTGTGAATGGTTCAGGATCAACCTGGCATACAATCACATCCGCTGGAAGATTCTATTTTGGCGACAGTAACACTGAATTAAGAATGTATGATGGGCAGGTCGCATGGGGCAAACTTCACTACGGCGGCAGAACTTATAACATCCGACGTGGTACACAAGCTCAACACGGTTCCGACCCTGGTGTAATCTGCACCAATGGTTGCTAACTAAAATACAACAAAAAAGGGGAGCGAAATGTCGCTCCCCTTTTTATTTTTTCTTTGTGTATCAACGTTTGCTACGCTGCAAAAATTTATCCAGTTCATTGGCAAACTTCTGGCGATCTTGCTGATTGAGTGCCGCAGGCCCCCCCATCTGTACACCACTCGAACGCATGGTATCCATAAAATCTCGCATGTTCAGGCGTTGACGAATATTTTCCAACGTGTACAACTCTCCACGAGGGTTTAATGCAAGGGCTTTCTTCTCGATGACTTCAGCAGCCAAAGGAATATCAGCGGTGATCACTAAATCCCCCACTTCAACACGTTTTACGATTTCATCATCCGCGACATCAAAGCCTTTCTCAACTTGAAGGCTAGAAATATAACGCGAAGGTGGCGTTTTTAGCCCTTGGTTTGCAACAAGCACCACAGGCGTTTGGGTTCTGTCTGCGGCTCTAAAAAGCACTTCTTTAATGACTGCTGGACAAGCATCCGCATCGACCCAAATTTTTGCCATATTTCTCTTCCTCAAACGTCAGTTGCAGCGAACATTAACAGCCTAAATCTGGCCAAGCAATGCCTGTCACTCAGCATTGGGTTTGCCAGCCTTTTGAATAGTATAAAATGCAGCGATATCCGCTAGATCTTGATCGTTTAAAGCAGAGAGCTGTTGCTGCATCATTTTACCCATGACACCGCCACGCTCTC
>JBELME010000253.1:0-6155 GCA_042096095.1 Enterovibrio sp. | reverse complement strand
CGTTATCGAACGTCATGATCGTATCTTCACCAGACTGACGAATGTTGATGTCACCAAGCTTGGTCGCCAGCGTTTTCTGAATTTGGATAGTATCCAGATTCTGTTGGAAATCGAGAATGATGTCGTTTTCGCTGCTGTTGTTGAAGAAGAAGATATCTGAACAACGGCCACCGGTTAGGATGTCACGGCCCATACCACCGTCGATGAAGTCATTACCGCCACCGCCATCAATGCGATCTAGACCGTCGTGACCAAAGATCTTATCGTTACCGGCTTCGCCCCATACCTTGTCGTTACCCAAGCCTGCGCGAATAAAGTCGTTACCTGACCAGCCATAAAGCAGATCGTCACCCGTGTGGCCATCGATGTAATCGTTACCCAAACCGCCATAGATTTTGTCATTGCCTTCGCCGCCATCGATAAAATCATCACCTTGCTGACCAAACAACTCATCATCACCGTCGTTACCGAAGATTCTATCGTTGTCTTCTTGGCCAAACGCCGTGTCGTTACCCGCGCCGCCATTAAGAATATCGGCACCCGTGCCACCGCGCAGCGCATCGTCACCGTCGCCACCGTTCAGGGTGTCATTACCGGCTTCACCCCAAAGTACGTCGTTGCCATTGTCGCCGTTCAATGTGTCGTTGCCAAACAATACATCGTTATCAGCGCCGCCATGAAGGGTATCGTTACCATCACCGCCAATCAGGCGATCTTGACCAGCGCCACCGAAAAGGGTGTCATCGCCTTCATTGCCAAACAAACGGTCAGCACCGTTGCCACCATAAAGAAAATCAACACCGAGACCACCTTCTACAAGGTCATCACCATCATCACCGTAGAGGAAATCGTTGCCAAAGCCACCACGTACCCAGTCATCACCGGTACCACCACGCACTTCATCATCATTGTCGCCGCCGATTACGGTGTCATTACCCGCACCACCATCAACAAAATCGGTGTCGCCGTCAGCGCGAATAAAGTCGTCACCACCATACCCATAAATTTCGTCCGCACCTGGGGTACCGATCAGCGTATCATTCCCATTTGTACCTTAAATAATATTGGCCATTTTATCTTCCGTATTCTTATAAGATTGAGATCGTATAAATACACAGTAATCGCTGTGATTGAGCACTCGGCAAGGCTTACTGAATAAGAAAGCGCTTTCCGTGTTGCAAAGTAATGATGCCATTTGGACAGGGAAAATGGCTCTCACAGTCGAAACACTTACAAGATGTATGATCAATTGGTTATGTTTACATCAATGACGTTCATTAATTTATCATCGGTTTATCATTCTTTTATGTGGGCATTTGTGGTAGTTGAAGCCGTTGGGACGATATTTCTTCCAAAATAACGCGAATATACGATTCAAAAACAAGAATCGAAATGACGATACGCATATTGATCAACATGCATATTGTGTTTGGAAATATTCTGAAACATTCAGTTCAAAATTTGATGAAACTGAAACCTGATACTTTTCTCATTTTTACATGAGTAATATCTAAAATAATGCCGTATGTATATCAACATTCCAAAAGGACATGTAAATGTCATGAGTCAGCGAAAATGAGTGGCGTCTCTCAGAGAAAAAATTTGTGATCTTATGCGGTTAAAAGACTGAGGTTTTTATGAATGCGAATCCAAATCGTTGTTGTAAATACCTAGCCTGACTATGGTTAATTATAGGGTTAACAATAATGCAACATTGTTGGTGTGGGTGCTTATTTTTGCTCCGCCAGTCATCAGGCAGATAAACCAAGCAGATAAACATAGGTGAATGCATGCTCCCAGTGATTTTAGGTACGGCGAAATTTGGCACCTACACAGACAAAGCGCATAGCTTCGATGTGTTAAACCAGTTCATCGCATTGGGAGGAACGCGCATTGATACCGCAAACAATTACGCCTGCTGGCATCCTGACGGTAAAGGGGGAGAAAGCGAGGCCATTCTTGGAGAATGGATTGCAGAGCAGAACAGAGGCAGTATTGAAGTCATGACCAAAATCGGTGCGCAATCGGTCGATGGGTTTACTTACGATCAACTTGATGGCTTAGCGCCTGACAACATACTGCGCTCCTTGGATGAAAGCCTAACACGTTTGCAAACCGATCATGTGGATGTACTTTATGCGCATGTTGATGACGTCAATACGCCGCTGCTCGACACATGGAAAACACTTTCAAGCTTGGTCGATCAGGGTACAGTGAAGCGTTTAGGTATTTCTAACTACCAGGAACCGCGCGTGCTTGAGTTGGTCAATGTGATCAATGAAAACAACCTCGCCCCTGTGTCACACGCCCAATATCGCTATTCCTTACTTTCCCCTAATATCACGGCCAACTTTTCACCGCAGGTCGTGATGAGTGAGCATCTCTTTGGTGTGTTGAAACATCTTGATGTAAGGCCTGAGATCATCGGATATAGCCCGCTACTTGATGGCGCATTTGAAGACTCTGCCGATGAACTGCCCGAAACGTACGATAATCTCTTAAACTGCATGCTCGTCGAACAACTGCAAGAACAAGCGAATGCAATGGGCATGACCACATCCGCTTGGGTGCTCAAAGTGATCCACGACTATGGCGTTACACCTGTCACCGCTGTCTCTCACCCCGATAGACTCAAGAGCAATCTCGCTGCCTTTCTTTAAAATAGTCTTAACCGACTATTGAGTGTCTAAATAGTGACCTATTGTTGGCTGATTGGGTATACATCCTAGGTTTCGCTTGTGCTAACGTAAGGGGTAAAGTTTGAAACTGTTGCAACCCTTTACCAAAATATGGATACATTTGAATGATTAAGCCTATGGTTACCATCGGACTGGTTTCTTTACTTGCCGCGTGTTCATCCGCGCCAGACCCCATGGATGAGCGTATTGAAGCCGCCATTAAACTTTGTCAAAGTGACAGTGCAAAGGCCTTTTCGAATACTGTTGATGGGCTACGCGTCATGTGTCACAGCGGCAGTTCGTACATTATTCGTGGCGACATCTCGTTGGATAAGATCGTAGAGCTTGACCGTGTTTACTGCTCAAGCATGGGGATCCGAGATTTCGTATCCACGAAAGATGAAGAGATTAAGCTGTCTTGTAACGATGGCTCCAATTACGTTCTATAATGCTCTGTTCTATCGAATGACTAAGCAAACAGCACTTTAAAACCAATTATTAAAAAGCGAGCACAACAATGAAAAAACTACTTATATCGCTGTTCTCCGTTGTCGTCATGGCGGGCTGTTCATCCCTAGAAACGGCAGAATCTATGCCTAACCCCGATCAACGCGTTGTCGATAATCGCCTCAACATCTCAACCGACTTGAACGCAACCTACTGCGAAGGGAAAGGCTTTGAAAAATACCTAGAACGTGAGAAATATTATACCTTTACCTGTAAAGATGGTGCTTTCTTCAATATTGCGAAGTAATTTGCCCACTTAGGTGTTGATTTTAAAAGGCGCTGGCATCTGTCGGCGCTTTTTATTTATAATGGAAGGTTAGTGCTCTTATCTAACTGAATTATATAAATAGTGCCTAACTTAAATTCTGGCTTTTCTCTCATATTTTTCTGTATATGCAGATAGAAGATTGTCACTTTTGGATTGTTAGTAGATATTCCCGCTCACTTTCTCAAAAGGTTTTCTCCAAAATCCCTCCAAAACTTTCCCTCCAAAACGACAGTGATTTCTGGGTGTATAGAGTGTCACAAGCCAAAAATTGGATTACACATTACGGTGTCACGTTTTGCTTGGGCTCTTTTATAAACACGTATTCACTGCCTCGTTCGTCGTGATACTTGTCAGTCATTTTTCGACTCTTATGACCGAGCAACACTTGGGTATCAAAACCCAGCTCTGAATAAGTTCGCTCGGCCAGGGATCGCAATTCATGAAAACTCGGAGCTGAGCCTTCCTCCCAAACCAGACCACTTTCATCACGAATCTTCAAAAAGGATCTGCTCAGTGACATTGCACTGACGGGGCTGCCTTTCTTTGTTGGTGAATACTTGGTCGATAAGTGGAGAAGGTAACGACTGACCACTCCGGAGGCGCGGCATTGCTCAATGATCTCTCCTAAGGACATACCAATGAGCGGATTGGTGAGCCAGAGCGGAAATGCGAGTTTTGTCCTGCCTCGACTTTTATTGACGCTGACTAGCAGATGGCCGTCTTTGACGTCAGCGAATCTCAGCTCACACAAATCTTGCCGTCTAAGGCCGGTTGTTAAGCCGAGATACAGCGAATTGATGGCATAGGGAAAAATCTGCTTCTTTGCCGAGGCGACGAGAGCAGGCCAGTCCTCTTTAGTGAGTCGATTACGGGCTACTTTCAATCGTGGTGCCCTTGTCGCTGAAGCTGGGTTCACGCTGCCTTCGATTTCACCGGCATGCAAGGCTTCCTTGAACATGTCTATCCAGGTTGAACGAAGGCGTGCGGCCATGTGCATTTTGCCTTGGGCTTTGTACTCATCAATGATCTTGGCAAGCGACTTAGTATCGATGTCTTTAATGCCGGTTTGACCAAAGCGATCCTCAAGAATCTTTACGCAGTAACCGCGTTGCTTAACGGTATTCTCTGACACTTCACCCATTGATTTTCTTTCTTGCTGTAGCTTCATGTAGCGCTGGCACCAGCTTTTGGTGCTGATACCTTGCCTAGCCACTTTAGGGGCATTTTGGTCAAGGATATTCTGGTAGTGATCGATCAGTTGTTTGGCGATACGGTCGTTAAGCTCTTTCGCTACTTTTATCGCCTGTTTTTTATCAGTACCCAATCCGTGGAAGCGGCCTGTGCGCTGGTCTCTGTATTGGTAGTAGACTTTGCCAGTGCGCTTATCAAGCTTTTGATAAAGACTCGGTACATCGATGGCGTGCGTTCTCGGTCTAGCGGCCATAGTTCATGATCCTCTCTACCATTGGGTCTGAATAAGGGCCTTCATTGGCGGCAGAGAGGCCGATGAAACGGGCATCTTTTTGAACCATCCAGCGGCCGCCCACTTTGACAGGACAGGGTTTGATTTGGTGTGTTTTCACCCATCGAGACATTGTAGCTGGAGAGTATTGCTCTCCAGGAAAGGTGATAGCAGCCCAATCAGACAGACGGATAAATTGATATTCGTTCATTCGAGCCTCCGAAAATTCATTCCATTAGAGAGGATGCGTGATGTTGTTGATGACCGGTGACCGCATCTGTTATTGCGGCAAGCGTTTAGAGCAGGTTGCGTCAATTTTGGCGAGCAGGACAACGCTGTCGCGCACTTCAAGCGGCTGGCTGTTAACTGGCTCATTGCCCTTTTTAAAGGTACCGCTGTTCGCCTTCATGATGCCTTTTGTCCCTGTATTGAACGGGACATGGCCTTTATGGAACTGGCCCGTTCTTCCCGACTTTATGCCGTGGTTTCGGGTAAAACAGCGTATCTGACTTTCTGTCTTTTCGGCGTTGAAACGGGCGTTGAACTTCGCGGTTAGTTCGGGGATTGTCCACTTTGGGTAGCCGTCACGGATAAAGTCCGCCTGTTCGTTGGTATAACTTTGGTA
This sequence comes from Enterovibrio sp., assembly GCA_042096095.1. Classification (GTDB taxonomy): domain Bacteria; phylum Pseudomonadota; class Gammaproteobacteria; order Enterobacterales; family Vibrionaceae; genus Enterovibrio. Next base: position 615 of record JBELME010000253.1, on the reverse strand, counting down.
CTGACCTTTGCGTATCTGGCCTTTGTTACGATTACTTTTGATTTTGTGGTTTTTCAAGATCCCTTTAACCTGAACTTCTGTTTTTTCAAGGTCAAAGCGTTGGTTAAAAGAAAGGATTAACGCTTGCAGCGAGAGCTTGGGCCAGTTGGTGGTCAACCAGCCTTTCATTTCAGGTGTCACCATAAAACGGGCCATTACTTACCCCCAATCATTTCAGGCAGTGACGGACGGTTGATGCGTTCTCCCGCTGCGAGTTCAGCATCGAGAGCGAGACGAGCATTATCAACAATGTTTTTTGCGACGATTGAGACTGCACGGCTTCGATCTATTTCTTCTTTCAACTCTTCACCGGTTTTGTCCTCATCAGACAAGCGCTCCAACTGCGCGAAAAGATGGTTGTTTAAGTCAGTCAGCTTATTTTTCATGGCTGTTGCCTCCTTAATCCAAGGGTTTATAACTGTCATCCCAATCATTGAATTCAGTTTCGATAAACTCTTCAGGGTCACGGGTTACTTTCAACTGAACTTGAATTTCTTCCGCTCCGTTAAGAAGCACACCCAGCAGGGCGAGATTACGTGTGTTCATATTTTGCTCAATCCCTTCACGCCTGCGAGT
>JBELME010000252.1:0-6169 GCA_042096095.1 Enterovibrio sp. | reverse complement strand
CCCGCATCATCAGCTTGGAAGGCTGAGGTAATAGCCATTATACGATGCCCGCTTTCAGTTTCTCGTAGAGCTATTCAAACTATTTGAAATATGGTGGTGGGAGAAGGATTCGAACCTTCGAAGGCTGAGCCGTCAGATTTACAGTCTGATCCCTTTGGCCACTCGGGAATCCCACCAAATTGTTTTGTATTGTCTTAATGGTGCCGGCTGCCGGAATCGAACTGGCGACCTACTGATTACAAGTCAGTTGCTCTACCTACTGAGCTAAGCCGGCGACAAGTGCTGCGCATTCTATGCAATGATTTTTGACGTTGCAACCGCTATTTTTAAAATTTCCTTCAATTCAGTTCTTGTGGTACATATTTTCACCAATTCATGTGCATTTTTAGCAGTATGAACGCATGCTAGGTGCCCATCGTGCTTTAACAATTCGTGGGGATAATGTATTGTCGCTTTCCTTAGTTAAAACAGATTCATTTGTATCATGAGCGACTTGTTAACGCCTTATTTGTCATTTAATCGCCAGCAATGGTCAGAACTCAGAGATTCAGTGCCGATGACACTGGATGAGGCTGATCTCGAAAAGCTGCGCGGGATAAATGAGCATTTGACGATGAATGAGGTGCGAGACATCTATTTACCTCTCTCTCGTCTTCTGAATCTGTATGTCAAAGCTAGGAAGGGTCGCACTCAAGTCCTCGAGCACTTCCTTGGGCAAAAAGACAATACCGTGCCTTATATCATTGGTATTGCAGGCAGTGTAGCGGTGGGCAAGAGTACCACGGCGCGCCTGCTCAAAGCGTTGCTTGAACGCTGGCCAGAGCACCCAAAGGTTGCACTGGTCACGACGGATGGTTTTCTTCATCCCAATGATGTTCTGAGAGAACGGAATTTGATGAAGAAGAAAGGCTTTCCCGAATCTTACGATATCCGCAAGCTCGTGCAGTTTGTCGCCGATGTAAAATCAGGAAAATCTCGCGTATCCGCGCCTGTTTATTCGCACCTGGTTTATGACATCACAGACCAAATTAAGGTAGTCGAACAACCCGACATCCTTATCGTTGAGGGCCTTAATGTCCTTCAATCTGGTATGGACTACCCTCATGATCCACACCGTGTCTTTATTTCAGACTTTCTCGACTTTTCAATTTATGTTGATGCCGATAATTCACTATTGAAGAATTGGTATATCGAGCGCTTCATGGCGTTCAGAGAAGGGGCATTTAAAGATCCCTCTTCCTATTTCCACCATTACACGAAGTTGTCACATGACGAAGCGCGTGAAACGGCATCAGGCATATGGGAAGAGATCAATGGCAAGAACTTGGTTGAAAATATCTTGCCGACGCGAGAACGTGCGGGGTTGATACTCCAAAAGAGCAACAACCATGCAGTGCAGACAGTGATGGTAAGAAAATAATCGCGATATTGTATTTGCTCTAATCACACATCAGCACGAAGGCTGATTTCTCCACCAAGGTAAGGCGTAATTCCCGCTTCTGTTTCAAGCATCAACGCGCCTTGCTCGTTAATCCCTCTCGCTATACCTCTGACTTCACGTTCGCCAAGTATCAACTTCACTGCTCGGCCTTTGAAGTTGTCATACTTATCCCAGCGTTCAACAAAGCCATTCATGCCAGAGACTTCATACTCTTTCAGCGCATCAATCACACCATTGATGAGCGTAGCGGCCAATGTGTTTTTATCAGGTAATGTAGACGACGTATCTTTTAAGTTTGCCCATTGCTGATCCACAGAATCGGTTTCAGGCATCGCAACGTTTAAACCCATTCCAATGACCAAATGGGCAGCATCGCCCGCTTGACCGGTCATTTCAACCAAAATACCCGCCAGCTTTTTGTCTTGCCAATACAGGTCATTAGGCCATTTCACTTTTACGCCGTCAGCACCAAGCGTGTTCAACGTTTCAGCCATGGACACGCCAACCACCAAGCTCAATCCCATCGCGGCAGCCATACCTGCATCTAAGCGCCAATACATAGAAAGGTATAAATTCGCACCATAGGGAGAAAACCAAACTCGCCCGCGTCGCCCGCGTCCTGCTTGCTGATATTCGGCCAGACAACTTGCACCAGAGGTCAGTTGACCGACGCGATCGAGCAGATACTGATTGGTCGAGTCAATGACGGGAACAAGGGAGAATGTCGGTACATTCAATTTCGATTGCAATGACGCTTCATCAAGAAGATCTAAAGGCGCAGGGAGACAATACCCTTTCCCTTGAACACGAAACACATCCACGCCCCATTGTTGAAGTACTTTGATGTGCTTACTGATTGCAGCTCGGCTCATGCCCAGTTCTTGGCCCAGTATCTCACCTGAGTGAAACTGTCCATCTGAGAGCTTCTTGATGAGAGCAAGCCGTGGGGAATTATCTAGCGCTGGCATACTGTCTCCAGTGAGGTTTCTTCTACCGCTCCAATGAAACGGACTTCATGCTCAAGTTCGACACCAAAAGATTGAAAAACAGTATCAACCACATGTTTGGCCAACTGAACCACATCCTGCGCAGACGCATCTCCAGTATTGATCAGTACAAGCGCTTGTTTCTCATGAACAGCAGCACCGCCGAGTTTGTGTCCTTTTAGACCGGCTTTCTCTATTAACCAGCCTGCAGCAAGCTTCATTTGATGATCACCCGCTGGATAGGCAGGCATTTCTGGATATTTTTCCCTGATCTTGTTACCCAATGACGCTGCAACAACTGGGTTCTTAAAGAAGCTTCCTGCATTGCCCAATACATAAGGATCAGGCAGTTTTGCACGGCGAATTTCACAAACTTTGTCAAAGATGGCTTGAGCTGAAACGGTTTTCTGCGCAGCAAGATCAGACAAGGCGCCATAGCCAAGAACTGGCTCCCAAGCTTTTTCTAGTCGAAGCCCTACAGCCACAATTACGTAGCCGTGTTTTAGGGATTGTTTGAATATGGAATCACGATAACCGAATGCACACTCATGTGCTGACAATCTCTGAATATCGCCCGTGTCCAAGTGCAAAACATCGACATATTCACAGCGATCATTCAATTCAACCCCATAAGCACCAATGTTTTGTATTGGCGCAGAGCCAACAAGCCCAGGAATAAGCGCGAGGTTTTCGAGCCCTGGCATGTTTTGTTCAACGGTCCAACGAACCAGTTCATGCCAATTTTCGCCACCTGCAACGTGTAAATGCCAATGGGTGTCTGTTTCTGAAATCGAAATACCTTTTAGGCGATTGAGTACCACTAACCCTTCAAAGTCTTGGCAAAAAAGCAAATTACTTCCTTCACCCACGATCAGCTTTGGGAGTGCCTCATACGTATCGTCACGCCAGATTGCTAGGAAGTCCTCGGTGCTTTGCGCATCGATAATTTCTTTAGCATGCACATCCAAGCCAAAAGTATGAAACGGTTTGAGTGATGTATTGCTGTGTGCTTTCATTCGCTTATCGGTTTCGTTTTCATGAGGTCTTAGCCGTGTATACTACCCCATCCACCCTGAATTCACAGTGATTTGATAGCCATGACAGATTACACATACTCTCTTTTGAACCCGATGCGATTTCCTCTAGTAACGCGTTTTTATAAAGCCTATTACCCATCGGGAAAACCCAAAAAAGATGAAATCATTTGGACGATAGAAAGCCACAAAGGGATATGCGGCGCTGTAAGGTTCAAGCAGTTTGAAACGTTTCAATTACTCACGGGCATGCTTGTCACTCCAGCGCTTAGAAGACAAAAACTCGGAGACGCGCTCCTCATTGCTTGCAAAGAACAAATCGATACGATGCAGTGTTACTGTTTGGCCTTCAGCTACCTTACGCCACTCTACGAAGCACAAGGTTTTGAAGTTATCGAGGCTAATGAGCTTCCAGAGCAACTGCTTGGTCGCTATGCGAGCTATTGCAACAGTGGTAAAGATCTTATTCCTATGAGGCATCTTTCTTCGTCACAATGCTAAATCGAGAGAACAGACACATCAGGATGGCTTGAAATCGCGCAATATCTGGTACAATACAAGGTTTGATTTTCGTTATCCCGACATGTCGTCGAACTGAATGAGGCAACAATGGATTCAGCTACTGCAAACAAGCAGTTGATCGATCAGCTTCCAAGAATTGCGCATCGTCCTGACCAGCTTGAAACGCTGTTGGACGCGGCTTCGTTTAGAGAGCGCTTGCTGCACGAAATCGCACAAGCCAAACATCGTATCTACCTCGTTGCGCTTTATCTTCAAGATGATGAGGCAGGACGAAGCATTCTTGATGCGCTGTATGAAGCCAAGCAAAAGAACCCTGTGCTCGATATCAAAGTATTGGTTGATTGGCATCGTGCTCAACGCGGACTAATCGGTGCTGATAAATCAGATGGCAATGCCGCGCTTTACCGTCATTATGCGGAAAACTACACGCACAAAATTGACGTCCTCGGCGTACCTGTCAGAAACCGAGAAGTATTTGGTGTCCTTCACCTCAAAGGGTTCGTCATTGACGATAACGTCATCTATAGCGGTGCGAGCCTTAACGATGTTTATCTTGCTCAGCACGATCGTTATCGCTATGACCGCTACCATGTCATTAAGAACAAAGCGCTTGCTGACTGCATGGCGAGCTTTATTGGCAATACACTCGTTGCGAGTGATGCGGTAAATTGCCTCGCACAACCAAATCGCCCTGAGACAAAAGTATTGAAGTCGGCGATTCGAGATCTTCGCGCTCGTTTACAATCTGCAAGTTATTGCTTTATTTCTCAGCACATCAACGAAGAACAAATTGGCCTTACGCCAATGGTCGGTTTAGGTAAACGTAAAAACTATCTAAACACGCAAATCTGCACGTTGATTGCAAGTGCTCACGAAGAGCTCATCATTTGCACCCCTTATTTCAATCCGCCACGAAGCGTTATGCGAGAAATTCGCCAAGCATTGCGTCGCGGTGTTGTTGTCACGATCATCGTTGGCGATAAAACAGCGAATGACTTCTATATTCCACCGAGCGAACCATTCAAAACGATCGCAGGTTTACCTTATCTCTATGAGATTAACCTTCGTAACTTTGCCCGGAAAAATGAGGCTGCTATCGCTAAACGTCAACTGCGCATCAACCTTTGGAAACATGATGACAACAGCTTCCACTTAAAAGGATTTGGGTCGATAGATCATACATGCTCCTTACGGGCAACAATCTAAACCCTCGCGCTTGGAAGCTAGACTTGGAGAATGCGATTCTGGTTCATGACCGTCATCGTCTTCTTGAGGAGCAAATGCAAAGCGAGATCGATACGATCCTAGCGCACACACAGCTCATTGGTAGCTACAAGCAAATAGAAAAGCTTGAGCACTACCCACCCCAAGTGAGAAAGCTCCTAAAGCGCATCCGTCGTGTTCGAGCTGACCATTTACTGAATCAGATCCTTTAAGGAGAAAGGTGTGATTGCGTCAATTGATGTCGACCCTCAAAAAACATTTACGCCACTTTGTCCTAGTGAGCTTCCTGTGGTTGAAGGCGATAAAATTGGGCCTGCATTAAACAAGCAGGCTGAAAAAGCAGTGCTTCGTGTGTTAACAAAAGATGCTCACCCTGCAAATGCAGTATGGGTTGTCGACACGCCAGAAAAAATGCTAGCGCCTTTAGATCACCCTAATGCCGATCTCACTTGGGTCTCTCACGCAGTGCCAGGAACGGAAGGGTTTGAAACCATACCAAGCCTCCCAGCCGCCACTGAATATGATCATGTTATCTGGAAAGGCGTAGAGCCAGACCTCCACCCTTATGGTGCATGTTTCCACGATATCCGACAGAAGCTGAGCACAGGCTTAATCGAGTGGCTTACGATTAAAGGTGTAACGACGGTCTTGGTCGGTGGTCTCGCAACCGATTACTGTGTGAAAACGACCGCTCTCCAGCTCAAGCAACACGGGCACTTTGATGTTTGGGTTAACCTAGAAGCGTGTAGAGGCATCGCAGAAGAAACGACGATAGCAGCTTGTCGTGAAATGTCAGAGGTTGGCATCCATGTCATCCAATCTTTAGATGAATTCCCTGTGTAGTATCTAAGTAGTCTCGTGATTCTAAAAGCACTGTGTTAAGCGGTGCTTTTTTGTATCTGGGAAACGAGAGTGCGAGAGTGCGAGAGTGCGAGAGTGCGAGAGTGCGAGAGTGCGAGAGT
>JBELME010000251.1:0-6295 GCA_042096095.1 Enterovibrio sp. | reverse complement strand
GCTTATTTTGCTGGCCCTAACGGTGACATCCACCAGTGCCATTCAACGCAAGATGGGCGCGAAGTGGCAGAAACTGCATAATACGGTTTATCTCGCTGCGCTATTAGTGCCAATTCACTACTACTGGTCGGTGAAATCTGGCCTTATTGAACCTGCGATCTATATTTTGCTGTCAGTGGGATTACTCGCAATTCGTTGGAAATCGATTAAAAGGATCGTTATTCGCCCAGCCGTTCGTCGTACTTAATGTCCTATTTTGACCCATATCTCCTAATTGAGTTAACTATTTCTAGAATTCTCATTATTTTTGCCATACTTTAAGGCAACCCTATGTAGTCGTTCTTGTTTTTGGAGTGGGCGTTTTTGCTGGATGAAATTATCTCGCAGAGTCTACGTGACTTTCAGTCTGATTGTTTACGTTTCTGTGAACAACATTATCCCACGATCCACAATCGTGGAATGAAAGAAAGCCACCTTGGCAAGGCTTTGTCTCGACGGCTGATCCACTCCTACGAAAATATCGATATTCCTGCCCGTTTTGTTCAACTTGAAGATGCGTCTTCATTAAAACAAATGGTATTCCGCGTAGACTCCCCCGAGCACCAAATATATATCGTCGCACACAACTTAATTAGTGCTAACGTCGCCTGTCGTCGCGGTTTGGTAAAAGACACCTACTGGATGCTTGATCGACTTGACGTAAATGACAATAAAGAAAAACGGCTCATCATTATTTCCGACCATTGGATTGACCGCTCCGCTGCGAGTAAATCAATCCCCAGTTGGTGGTTGGGGCATCAGCCTATTCACCTGCCCGAGTTTGTTGCACAAGGCATCAAACTCGTCGATTCGCCACACTCTCTTGCTGTCGATCTGCAAACAGATTGCCGACTGCACGATGGTATGCACCGTATATTCCACCCTTTTCACCGTCAACGCGACGGCCTTCCGCTGTTTAAATACCTGCTTCTTTCGGCAGTTTATCCGTTGACCAGAGACTAATTCACCTCGCTTTTTATGCTAATCAAATCTGTATTGCTGCCTGATCGTCTGCGGCTCAAGACACAATGGCTTTACATCCTAGCCATGCATGAATCACGGTAAATTCTCATTGAACGATCACCTTGATCTTGATCAGGTGTATACAAAGTCGGTAGGCTCACTGTATCTTTGATTTACAACGTCATTTCTCTTTAACGTGGGGCTTGGATGCTCGAAAAAGTCATTAGTATTCTCTTCCCCGTTTTTGCCGTCGTGGTGGCTGGATTTATCGTAGGGAAAACGTTTAAGCCAGACATGGGTCCCATCAATCGTATTAACATTGATCTCATGGTGCCGTGTTTAGTTTTCTCTACCTTGTCAGTTATGCCGCTTGGCATGGCACAATCTTCATTGATCATCGCGGCCGTTGTAGCTGTGCTAGTACCTGGCGTGCTCATGGCTGTTCTCGCCCAGTTCTGTAATATGCCTTTTCGCGTATGGGGCCCCGCACAGATGTTCCGAAACAGCGGAAATCTTGCTATTCCCCTGTTTGGTTATGCCTTTGGTCAAAGCGCCGAAGCCCCTGCCATCATGCTATTTCTGGTCTCGGTTGTTTTGCACACCACGGTCGGAATTTCGCTTCTAAGTAATCAATCTCAGCGCTTTCTTTCAATATTGAAAACGCCCCTGCTCATCGCAGCGTGCTTGGCGCTAACCGCAAATTTCGCGGACATAAAAGTGTGGCCGCCACTTCAGGAAGCCATGGTGTTACTCGGGAATGCTGCCGTACCTGTCATGCTGCTTTCACTTGGGGTTCAGCTTACCGCGATACGATGGAGTGGTTTAAGAATTGGCATGCTAAGCACTGCGCTAAGCCTTGCTACGGGGGCAATTGCATTTGCAACCATCTATGCGTTCATTCCTTTACCCTCTGAACACATGAGGATGATGGTACTGTTCACCATGTTACCACCCGCCGTGATGAACTTTCTATTGGCACAACGTTATGATGCCGGCGCGGAAGAAGTTGCCTCTATGGTGTTGTTTGGCAACTTCCTAACCATTATTACGCTTCCCGCTTTGCTGTTTATTGCATTTGCATGGTTTTAAGTGTGGTGCCTGCACGAACCGAGTTTTGCTATTTAGGACAACGCTTAGAAGCTGGGTTTCTTCCAGACAGATTTAAAATCAAACCAACCCACGTTGTTTGACGAAACATCTTCCAAATCATGCCCGTCCACCACACCTAGCCAGATATGGAACAAAGGAATGATCTGACGTTGTTCCACGATCATCCGGCCCAAGGTTTCAGCAGGGAACGCTTTGTTTGGCGTCCTGCGCCATGTCGTCATGGTTTCTTCTAGCTTTGCGTAGTCTTCGTCTGGCATTGCCACCGATATATGATTGAAATTCATCAGCCATGGTAATATTGCATCACTGCGTTGGTTCCCTAAGCTCATCCCACAAAGCCATATATCCACTTTCTTTGCAGATTTACCTTGCATCATGTCTTCGTAACTCAGAACGTCAATATCAAGGACAACATGATCAGCCGCGAGCATGGCTTTCAACGCCTGGGCGAGTTTCGGGAATTGCGGATTATCAGCCTGATGCACCAAGCGCAGGCGTGTGACTGCTGGCGCAGTAAGTTCGCTTGATCCCGCATTAGTATGCACCCAACCTGGTATCAGCCCATAAGCGTTGGTAAGACGATACTCACCAATACCATCTTGCGCCAAATAGGGCATCAAAGAGAAAGAAGCGATGCGAGAATGCAGGTATTCCGCCCAACGAGGATCTTTGGCAATGCCAGTACGTCTGTTTAACAGAAGGTAGTTACACCCTTCATCCAAGGCCAAACGATCGTTTTCGCTATTACTAAGCACGTTTTGGTGCAAAGCGCCCTGTCGGGAATCCAATACCGTTGGGTCAAGCGACGCTGTGGGCTGTAAGTAACACATTGCTGCACTGTCCAATACCCAAATTTCTATTTCATCTGTCAGAGCACGAAAGCCAAAGTATTGATCGTGCGCGCGCAACACGAGCTGGCGACTGTTGTTTTCAGCCACTAAGTAAGGCCCTGTCCCAATCGGCAAACGCTCTGCGTTTTTGGTCCCCATGGAAGACTTAGATTGAATCGCCGCCATTGGCACTGCCAAGGTTTCGTGTAGGCGACAATCTGGAGAGCGCAGATAGATATCAACGGCATTCTCAGTGGGTGATTCGATAGTTTCAATGTGGGAGAAGTATGCGTTATCAAGCAGGTTTTCTAATGACGCAATCACGTCAACGGCACTCAGCAAACTGCCATCGTGAAACTTCACTGCAGGGCGCAGGTAAAAACGCCAGTGCATGTCACTCAAGGCTTCCCAATGATGTGCTAAATCAGGCTCTACGTCGTTGGTTCGCTCATTGATCCGAGTAAGTCCGTTGAATATCTGGGTAATTAAATGCCGTTCAGAGCGGCGCTGGGGTTTAGAAGGGTTCAAGCTTGGGAATGCGCGGTAATAAGGCAAGCGAATAATCTGCTTACCTTCCTGTGTCGTCACACCCAGTTGCTCTTGAATTAATTGCGCCAGCTTAGCGGCATCGTTATCGAGATGCTCTAAGGCTGCATCGAGTTTTCCGTTTTTTACCCATTCTCTCACACGCTTCATTTGAAGGTCGGATTGTGAGCGATGGAACGTTAGTCGACTCTGTTTTCCACGTCCAACCGCAGGGTCCCACGTTAACCACCCCTGCTCCGCCATTTTGTTCAATACCATGCGCGCATTGCGGCGGGTACAGAACAAGATTTCCGACATATCTTGGAGGTTTGTGTCGCTGTCTTTACCGTGAAAGTGCGCATAGATTTTGGAAAATTGCGCTTGAAGACGTTGGCCTGACATAAAAGAGGAACCCAAATTCAGAAAAAATAACGCTTAGATTTCCTATTTTAACCGAAATTCAGTGTGTTCGCCTCACACAATCAAGGGGTTATAGCGAGATCACACTCACAGTTTATTTCCCCTATTTCGAATTCGAGCATTGTTATTTTGTTCTAGATCGCTATTATCGAGGCTCACATGCATTACGCATTTCAGGCAAAGCAGCAGGAGCCCGCATGGCTGACACGGCAATTCTTTCGCACTTCCACAAAAAGCAAACGTGGATGGCGAGTCATATAAACGCTGCGCAATTTCCTACAGCAGAAAGTAAACAGGGGTTGGCTATTTACAAAGGGGCTGAATCTCTTCCTACCCTCCTTGATGCTGACGGCTCATACGGCGCTGTTGAAGGTATCTCTGTTTACCCTGTCGATTGTCACCCTCTCATGGTTCGCTATGCTAAAACGCTGGCACAGAAATGGCCTGAGTCTGATCGCGCGTTGATGCTTGAGTTTCTTTCTCAACTTTCTCTCACTGACATCGATCCAGCGCCGGGCACTGAGATTACCTTGTATGTTGCCATGTCGCAGGGAACGCCTGTTGCAACCGGTATGGTGTTTACCAGTGAAGAAGAGACGGGAAGTGTTGCGGGAATATACGATGTGTTTGGTGAAAACGAAGATGCCAAACGTGCGATGTTGTCGCATGTGTTCACCTCAACATCAGCGGATATCATCGTCAGCGAGTAACCAGGCTGGCGAATTCTCGCCTCGATGACTGCGGAGCCATCCAGCGAGTTAATGCCCTTGGCATTCAAAAACAAAAAGCAGAGCCTTAGGCTCTGCTTTTTTTGTCTCCACTGTCGGTGAATGTCAGTCTTTGGCGATACATTGAAAGCGAAAAGACGACATCTACCCACCAGCGATGATCGGATCGCTAGTCAATAGTAAAACTGAACCTATCGCCGACTGAAAAGTGGTAGTCAAAAGCCAATCAGCAGCAAATCATTCAGTATGTATCGCTTAAGAACGTGAAGAGCGCTCTTTCTTAACGATGAAGAATGCTGCAACGATAAATGCGATAACCAGTACTGTTTCCACGATTTGTTCCTTTCGATTGTTGGGCGTTAAAAATGCGCTGTTCACTGACCACATATTTCTGGATTAACGTGTCATTGAACATAAATTGCGCAAGAGTATACAGTAATTTTAGTTGCAAGAAATTATGAATTGTTAATTATTTGTCTGCCAATTGGTGTTTTTCACATGAATTTACGTTTTCACGCTATCAGACAAGCAATATTATAGTAAAATATCGTTGTTTATGACTATGACAGCGCGCCTAACCCTTTAACTTTTATAGGATATAGTGCGCAAAAATGAAAAGTCGCCGAAATACTCGGCGACTTTGTTAACAGGCTGTTAATTGGCATTTAAGAGATGCCATACTATATCAGCAGCTTTTACTGAATCAGTGCCCCATTTTCCGCCCATTGCCCAATCAAAGACCGTTCGTCTTCCGTCATCTGAGTCATGTTACCTAGCGGCATGATGTTGGTCGTGACCGACTGCGCCACGATTCGTGCTGCTTCTAACTGTATTTGCTTGGGTGTATCTAACACCACACCAGCGGGAGCAACAGCAAAAGCAGGATGTGTCGGACTCTGCGAATGACACACTGTACAGCGCTCAGCAATGATATTGTTCACTTCGACAAAAACAGGAGCGACCTGCACTGGTGCGGACACAACGTCATTACTTGATTTCATCGCTGGCGATGATACAAACGCCAAACACACCAAACCTAATGCCGCCGTTGGAATTGTCCACGCAAACTTTTGGCTTCCATGGCGCGTGTTAAAGTAATGGCGCACCATGACACTAAGCACTGACAAGGCAGCCAAAATCGCCCAGTTGTATTCATGTCCATAAGTACTTGGGAAGTGATTGCTGATCATGATGAACAGAACAGGCAATGTGAGGTAATTGTTGTGACGAGAACGCAATAATCCTTTTGCAGGTAGTGCAGGGTCTGGCTCTCGGTTTTCCTCTATGGCTTTCACCAAACCACGCTGTGCTGGCATGATCACACGAAAAACATTCCCTACCATGATCGTGCCTATGATAGCCCCAACATGGATATATGCCCCTCTGCCACTAAATACGAGGCTTAGCGCCCATGCGGCGAAGACTAAACCTACAAACAAGACCACACCAAGTAACAACGGCTTTTGCCCTAACGGTGAATCGCAAAGTAGGTCATAGATAAACCAACCTGCCACCAGCGCACCAATACCAATAGCTATTGCTGTGCCAGATGACAATCCCGACCCCGGTTTTACCAAGTAAAGATCGGCATTCGAGTAGAACACCACGGTCAGCAATGCGACGCCGGTTAACCAAGTGAAATACGCTTCCCATTTAAACCAATGCAGGTTTTCAGGCATG
>JBELME010000250.1:0-6337 GCA_042096095.1 Enterovibrio sp. | reverse complement strand
GGTATTGGCTGCTTGATATTGGAGAGTGTCGCACTTCGCAGTTGAATTCGGGCTTTATTATCGCAATATCGTCGTTATCCAGATAACTGTTGACCAAAGCCCGTACCTGTCGGGCTTTTCTCTCATTTCTGACAACATTTGCAACTTGGCGCCAACCCTCGAATTTTAAGGCTTACAGGCGACTATGCTTATGCCAGTTTCAATGGCGTGATAGGTATGACGATGAGAGAAGAACAAGAGAATATCCTATTCCACTTTTTTGATGTTCTAGCCAGTATGATATGGCAGATCTACTGGCCGTTGGCATTTGGTTTAATGCTGTCTTCATTCGTTCGGCACTTGTTGCCTGTCAGCACAGTCGTCAAACACTTAGGCCAAACCAATATGAAAAGCCTAAGCTTCGCCACTCTCTTGGGTGTCATGTCTTCATCGAGCTCTTACGCTGCAGCCTCCCTTTCTCACACCCTGTTGACCAAAAAAGCGACGCTTGCCAATGCCATCGCCTTTCTCGTATCGAGCACCAATTTAATTCTTGAGATGTTCATCGTCCTCGTCGCCTTGTTGGGCTGGACCTTTTTGTGGGGAGAGGTCCTCGGAGGGCTTATTCTGATCATGACGGTGGCGATCCTGTTCCATCACTTCTACCCCAAAGATGTCGAACGCTCATTGCGTGACAAACTCGATGCGGAACAATCACAGATCAATGTAAAAGACAGTGATTGCGGTATGGACATGTCTTCCATGAAGCATGAAGACAGTGACTGCGGCATGGATATCTTCCATGACGCATAACGACGAAAAAGGCCCAGCAGAGGTGTATCCTTCCGGCACGATGAAGAAAATCACGTCTTCGGCCAGTTTCTTCCAAATGGATCTTGCCATGATCGGCAAAGAGATCGCCATTGGCGTCCTCGTATCATCTCTTTTGATCAGTCTTGTTCCCCTTGAGGGGTGGCGCATCTTGCTCATCAGCGACAGTATTGGACTTCCCACTTGGCTGCATTCATTGCTCGATGTTGTTATCGGTATTTTCGTCGCTATGATTGCCTACGTATGCTCAGTCGGAAATCTATTGTTGGCTGCAGCGCTCTGGCATGGAGGCATCTCCTTCGGCGGGGTCATTGGTTTTATTCTTGCGGATGTGCTGACAATCCCCATGATACGCGTCTACCAAAAATACTACGGCACACGGCCCACCAAATGGATTGTCTGCTTGCTGTTCCTTTCAATCCTCTTTACTGGGCTGTGCGTAGACGCAATTTTCAACGGGCTGGATATCGCCACGCAATCTCAGAATTTGCGGCCTCTTATCCAAGATGGCTTTGGTTGGAACACCACCACAGTCCTGAACTTGATCTTTATACCGTTATCGGTTTGGTTTTATCGCGTGGGTAAGAAAGCCAATGCTGGAATGGGAATGGCGATGTAGGCCAAAAAGCAAACAGCGAGTGTGTTTCACTGAAACACACTCGCTGAATGACAAAATAAGGTGAACTCAACGCACGAGTAAAGTAGACAGGCTCGTGTTACTTCAGTGAACCCAGTAGGGTATTTGCTGCTAATTTACCGAGTGCATCTGCCGCCATTGGGCTTGCACCCGTGATCAGCTGTCGGTCAAGACACACAGTGTTGTCGGATTTTGAGTTCATCAGTGTCACACCAAGGCTTTCAAGTTTTTTACTCAACCCCCAAGGCATTTTGCCTGGCAAATAGCCCACTTTTGGCGTGACATCATCCACGGAATCGGGGAACACGGCCATCTTGTAACCAGCATAAAGGAACTCATTTCCCTCTAACGACGTTGCAAGCAATGCACTCGGACCATGACAAAGCGTGATAGTGAACAAACCATTGTCGTTCGCCCAATGCAGCACTCTCCCCACATTAATGTCTTCCGGAATGCCCAGCATGGCACCGTGCCCACCAGGAATGAATACCGCTGCATACGTATCGCTCTCACTGAGCGACGTATTCACGAAACCTTCCAATGAGCCGGGTTGTTCAAAGCGAGATTTGTACTCGTTGAAAAAGGCGATGACATTGTCATCTTTATTTGGAAATGCACACATTTCGAAAATCACTGGCTTGCCAGTTGGCGTGACGATGTCAAAATCAAAGCCTGCATTTTTCAAGTGCAGCATCGGCAACAAGGCTTCTACGGGGTGATTTCCCGTGGAGAATTGCTTGCCGTTTTGCATTTCCATGTTCTTTTGTTCGGTGAAAATCACCAACACTTTGGAGCGACTACCTGCATAGGGGGTATACGCGACCGCCTCATAATCTGTTTTATCTGACGTGGCTAACTTCAACGCCAATTTCGACGGTGAATACGATCCGTCAGACTCGCGTTTAGGGGCAAGACCAAACAATTTTTTCAACATATCTCAATATCCTCATAAACACAGAGTTAAAAGGGGCAAGAAATCCCCCTTTTCGCCACTACGCAGAAACGTTAATAATGATCTTGCCTTGTGCTCGACCTGTTTCGCTGCGCGCGCGGGCTTCTGCAACTTGGTCTAACGCGAATTCGCTATCAATGTTCACCGTCAGTTTGCCCGTATCAGCAAGCGCGGCCAGTGCTTCCAATTGCTCACGATTTGGCAAAACAAAGCAAAATGAAGCATTTACCCCAAACGTCGCCGCCATGTCTTCTTCCGGTGTTTTCGCAATCGAGACTAAACGACCGCCTTTTTTCAGCGTTTTGAAACTCCGGTCTTGCGTGTCACCACCAATGGTGTCAAACACAACATCCAGATCTTGAAGTGCAGTGAAATCGTCTTCACGGTAGTCAATGATATGATCAGCGCCAAGGCTCAGCACAAGTTCAGTGTTACGTGAAGATGTCGTGGTACATACCATTGCACCGCGTAGTTTCGCCAGTTGAATAGCAAACTGACCCACAGCACCAGAACCACCATGAATAAGAACACGCTCGCCTTCTTGCAGTTGAACGTATTGATTCAACGCCTGCCATGCTGTGAGCGCAGCAAGTGGCACACCAGCCGCTTGTTGCCAGCTCAGTGATTCAGGCTTGATCGCCACCTCGTTTGCAGAAACAGCAATGTACTCAGCATAACTGCCGTTGTTCGCGATTTCTGGGCGGCTATAAACAGCATCACCCACAGCGAGACTTGTCACATTGTCACCAACGGCAACCACTTCGCCTGACACATCCCAGCCAAGGGTTAAAGGCAATGTATGGTTGAGCAATGGCTGTAGGTAACCTTCACGGATTTTCCAATCCACGGGGTTCACTGACGCCGCACGTACCTTGATGAGTGCTTCGCCGGCCTTGGGCGTTGGAATGTCAATCGTGTTCAACGCAAGCACGTCCCGACCACCAAAATCGCTGATCTGCACAGCTTTCATCACATTGCTCATCGTTTAGCTCCTTTGAGTTGGTATGCAATACCCAAACAGCTGACCGCCCTTGAGTATCAATATGAGCAAATCGTAACCTTTCTTTATCCGCTTGATTAGCCATCAAACCATCACTATATTGTTTACAAATTGGAAACAATTAGGCTAAGGATGACACTTATAAACGAAAATATGCAGGAATTGATTCTATTTTCTCACATAAACCGACAGGGAAGTTTATCGGCCGCCGCACAGCTATTGGGGATCAGTCGTTCGTCTGTGAGTAAACAGCTCGCCGCATTGGAAAAGAAGATTGGTTCACGCCTCTTTAATCGTACCACCCGCAAAATAGTGCTCACAGATGTCGGACGAAAGGTGCTGCAAGAAGCACACAATGTTGAGTTAGCCCTCCAACGGATAGAGCACATCAGTGAAGATTCGCGCTCAGTGGTCGCAGGAGAATTGAAGGTCTCCTGTCCTGCCGCGCAAGGACGTATACACATAGCCCCGTTAATGACAGAGTTCCTCACGCGCTATCCGAACGTGTCCATTAACTTGCAGCTGGAAGACCGCTTCGTCGATATGGTTGCCGAAAACGTTGATGTGTCAATTCGTGTGGGATATTTACCCGATTCTACCCTGATTGCGCGAAAGCTCGGTGATGTGTCATGGGTACTCTGTGCCAGCCCCACCTACTTAGAAACAGCCCCGCCACTGAATAAGCCATCAGACCTTCTCAATCATCCTTGCCTCTATTACCGCAGTAACAAAGTCACCATGAACACGTGGTCATTCATCGGCAAAGACAGCGAAGAAGACGTTACGGTATCAGGCCCTTTTTCCGTCAATGATCCGGGTGTGCTGGTTTCGGCAGCCGTGGCGCACGCAGGTGTGCTGTTGCTCGACAAAGGATTATTGGGGAACACCATTGAGGAAGGAAAACTGGTGCCATTACTGGAAGCTTATCAGGTCGCTGGTGGCCTTCCGACCTACGTGGTTTACCCTGAGCGAGAATTTATCCCGGCAAAAACGAGGGCCTTGGTCGATTTCTTGTTAGAAAAAGCCCTAACCACGTTTCACCGCTAAATACCTTCACCGATAAATACTAAAAAAGCCGCGGCAGTCAGTTCCAAAGAATGACATACCGCGGCTTTCTCTACACCCTAAGCGTTAACGCTTACGCATTGCCTGTTGGCGCTGGGCGTTGTGGACGACGTTGAGCAGACTTCGTATTGCCACCGCCTGAACGTCCGTTACCGCCATTGCGCGTTGCACTGTTGGTGCGGTTAGAACCGTTGCTACGATGACTTCCGTCTCCGCGTGCTGATTGACCACCTTCAGATTGACCTTGTGCAGGACGACGACGCTGACCTTCACCTTGGCGATTTCCGCCTTGCGCACCGCCCTCTTTATTTTGACCACCGAAGCGACGTGGGTTCTTGCCTGCTGGCTTACTGCCACCTGCATTCTCGCCAGCACGCTGGCCATCAGAACGACCGTTTTTCGCACTTCTTGGTTTCTTAGGTTTGATTGGACGTGTATCCAATCGTGACGCTGGCAATGGGTTGCTTGGCTTCAAGCCTTGCATTTCAACACGTGGTAACACTTTTTGAATCAAGCGTTCGATGCCGAATAGCTCTGCGGCTTCATCAGCACACACCAAAGATATCGCTTTACCGGTTTCACCAGCACGGCCAGTGCGGCCAATACGGTGAACATAATCTTCAGACACATTCGGCAAATCGAAGTTAACCACTTGTGGAAGCTGAGGAATATCGATACCACGCGCAGCAATGTCAGTCGCAACCAATACGCGCACGTCACCTGATTTAAAATCTGCCAGTGCTTTGGTACGCGCGCCTTGGCTCTTGTTACCGTGAATTGGTGCAGCGGTAATGCCTTGGTCGTTCAGGTAATGTGCCAGTTTGTTTGCACCGTGCTTAGTACGGCTAAATACCAACACCTGACGCCAATTGCCTTCTTTGATCAGGCGAACCAGCATTTGCGGTTTTTGGCGCTTATCGACCGGGTAAATGCTCTGCTCAACGGTTTGCGCCGTTGAGTTACGTGGCGTCACTGAAATCTCAATAGGGTTGTTCACCAAGCCTTTCGCCAGTTCACGGATCTCATCAGAAAACGTCGCTGAGAACAACAAGTTTTGGCGTTGCTTTGGCAACAGCGCAAGGACTTTGCGGATGTCGCGAATGAAGCCCATGTCGAGCATGCGGTCAGCTTCATCTAATACCAGCACTTCAAGCTGTGAAAATTTCACTACATTTTGGTTGTACAAATCAATCAAGCGACCCGGCGTTGCCACCAAAATGTCGCACCCTTTGCGAAGGCGCAAAAGCTGAGGATTAATTTTCACACCACCAAACACAACGTAAGAGCTCACGTTCAAGTGACGGCTGTATTTTACAACGTTGTCATTGATCTGAGCAGCAAGCTCACGCGTCGGCGTTAGAATTAGCGTACGAACGTGATTGCTTTTAGCACGCGGACCAGCACTTAAACGCTCAAGAATTGGCAGCGTAAAACCGGCTGTTTTCCCTGTCCCCGTTTGGGCTGCAGCCATAACATCTTGACCGTCAAGAACTGCAGGGATCGCTTGTGCTTGGATCGGCGACGGTGTGTCATAACCCTGTTCTTCAATGGCTTTGAGGATTGGTGCAGATAGACCTAACGAGGTGAAACCCATAAATTTGATTCTCTGTAAAATATCGAATATTTCTGGCGAGATAAGCTTGCTGCTTTCAGCATCGATAAACAGGACAGACGAGAAGCGCTTGGCTTTTTTCGTATGCATGTAACCTTGGATCGAATGCTCGGAAACCTGTCGCCAGCTGCGTCTTGTTTCCAAGCAGCAGAAATGAAAAAGCCCGCGCGCTCTTTGTTCTAAGAGCAGGCGGGCTATTTCGAATGTGGCGGAGAGATAGGGATTTGAACCCTAGGTGCGCTATAAACGCACGCCGGTTTT